>JAAYQZ010000043.1 GCA_012519025.1 Bacillota bacterium | reverse complement strand
CAAGAGTGTTACGGCTTTATCTATTATGCAGCTGATTCGCCGACCCCGCGGTCAAATTGTAGACGGTAAGATTACGTATTATAAGCAAAGCGGCGAGGTCATCGATATCACCAAGCTCCACCCGCAAAGTACCCAAATGAGAAATATTCGAGGCAATGAAATATCTATGATCTTTCAGGAACCGATGACCGCTCTTAACCCAGTTTATACTGTTGGGGATCAAATCATCGAAGCAATTCGATTAAATCAAAAGCTCGACAAAAAGGCGGCCCGAGAACATGCCATTGATATGCTCAGGAAAGTAGGTATTTCAGTACCGGAAAGAAGGGTTGACCAATACCCCTGGCAGTTCAGCGGAGGCATGAGGCAGCGGGCTATGATAGCTATGGCTTTATCCTGTAACCCAGAGCTTTTGATCGCCGATGAACCAACGACCGCCCTGGATGTAACGATTGAAGCGCAGATCTTGGGGTTGTTAAAAGACCTACAGCGAGATTTGAGCCTCTCAATCATGATCATCACCCATGACCTTGGAGTAATTGCAGAAATGGCAAATAGAGTAGTTGTCATGTACACTGGCAAGATCGCAGAAAACGCATCTACTGATGAAATCTTTTACAACCCCAAGCATCCGTATACTACCGGCCTGCTTAACTCCATACCAAGGATAGGCCGTACAGAGCGTTTGACCTCGATTAGAGGGTCTGTGCCCAATATGCTGGCACTGCCCAAAGGATGCTATTTTGCCCCCCGCTGTCCTGAAGCAACGGAGATTTGCCATAAACAGGAGCCGGGGGAATATGAAGTGACATCATCCCATTCTGTGAAGTGTTGGTTGTATGATTCAGTTAAAGAGGTGACACCGGCATGACGAATTCGCAAAATATTCTTGAGGTAAACGACCTAGTCAAACACTTCCCTATTCATAGGGGCTTTTTCCGAAAAGTAGTTGGGCAAGTGCGCGCAGTTGACGGTGTCAGTTTTCATATACGCCGTGGTGAGTGTTTAGGATTGGTCGGTGAAAGCGGGTGCGGTAAAACTACAGTAGGACGATGCATAATTCGCCTGCTTGACCCAACATCTGGTTCCCTTGCTTTCCGCGCTAACGGTGAGACTAAACACCTGGCCCAACTAGAATCGGAGGAATTGAAAGAAGTCCGTCGAGATATCGCCATGGTTTTTCAGGATCCGTATTCTTCTTTAGATCCTAAAATGACTATTGCCGATGTCATCGCTGAGCCGCTTCATATCCATCAAATCGGCAGTCGCCGGGAGAGGATGGAAAGCGTTGCCGAGCTTTTGCGGACAGTGGGATTGAGCCCTTACCAAATGAATCGCTATCCCCACGAGTTCAGCGGCGGGCAGAGACAGCGTATAGGTATTGCGCGGGCTTTGGCACTCCGTCCAAGACTGATCGTTTGTGATGAACCAGTCTCGGCTTTGGATGTTTCCGTACAGGCTCAAGTCCTGAATCTACTTTCAGATCTACAAGACGAATTTGATCTGACTTTTTTATTCATTGCCCATGACCTCAATGTTGTTGAGTATATGAGTCACAGAGTTATGGTTATGTATCTTGGCAAAATAGTAGAAATGGCAGATGCGGAGGCAATCTATAAAACGCCAAAACATCCCTACTCCGAGGCTCTGCTCATGGCCATACCCATACCGGATCCTAGATCACCGATTCAGCGAGTTCCCCTTGAGGGCGGGGTCCCTGACCCATCAAACCCGCCCCCCGGATGTGCTTTCCACCCCCGCTGCCAACATGCTAAGGACATATGTAGGCAGGAAACACCTGAACTTGTAGCAAAGGAAGGTACCGAACATT
Source organism: Bacillota bacterium (assembly GCA_012519025.1). Lineage (GTDB taxonomy): Bacteria > Bacillota > Limnochordia > DTU087 > DTU087 > JAAZMF01. Next base: position 49,343 of record JAAYQZ010000043.1, on the reverse strand, counting down.
ACGTGGCGTGCCACCTAGCCGATGAATTGGATCTTATGGGATACGAAGCCCGCAGTAAAATGGCAAATGGTTAAAAAACGGACTGGCTGAAGCAGTAGTTCAGGAGGTAGCTTAGTGAAATCCAGATTACATGTACTATACACTGACAAAATTACTGTAGATCTACTTACACCCATATTCAATGATCTTCCCCAACCTGCCAGAGGTAGCAGAATCGCGATTAAGCCGAACCTTGTGGTGCCGACACCGGCTGACCAAGGCGCAACAACCGATCCGGCCTTAGTGGAGGCTATTGTTGCTTATTTGCAGGCCCAAGGGCATAAAGACATTCGCATTATCGAGGGTTCTGCTATTGGCTACAGCACAGAAAGAGCCTTTCGAAACTGCGGCTATGAAGCGATTTCAGAGAAATACAACATCCCATTGATCAATTTGCAGAAGGATGCTGTGGCAAAGATCAGCATTCGAGGAATGGACATAGACATATGCAAAGAAGCCTTGGCAGCCGACTTTTTGATCAACGTGCCGGTTCTCAAAGCTCACTGTCAGACTCGAATCACATGTGCCCTTAAAAACTTAAAAGGCTGTATATCCGATCAAGAAAAGCGCAGATTTCACCGCCTTGGTCTGCACAAACCCATTGCTGCGTTAGGACAGGCCCTACCAACACACTGGGTAATTGTGGACGGCATCATAGGTGATTTGACATTTGAGGAAGGCGGCACACCCATCAACATGGGCAGAATCATCGCGGGAGTTGATCCTGTTTTGATTGACACTTACGTCCTTCAGCTTTTGGGATATGATTTAGAGGATGTCCCTTACGTGTCCCTCGCTGCCCAGTTTGATATTGGCTCTTCTGAACTCAGCCGAGCCAATATCATTGAACATTTTGATGGTGATACGCCTCCAGTGGTCGCCCAACCGGCGAATCCTATAGCAGAACGCTATAGAGATTATATCGATGAACGTGAAGCTTGTTCCGCCTGCTACGGCAGTTTGATTTACGCCTTGATGCGATATGAAGAACAGTTCGGCCACTTAGGCAAAACTGTTCGGTTTGCAATCGGACAGGGCTTTCTGGGAAAAGGTGATCATGCTGACAGTGATGCATTGGGCATAGGAAGCTGCACGAAGGCCAAGTTTAAAAACCATGTTCCAGGCTGCCCTCCCACCGCTAAGCGCATTCTAGACACTCTCACAGCAAGATAAGATATGCAATTTCAAGGCGCTCCCCATAAGAGCGCCTTCTTTACTTGTCCGTGCTGCGGAATATTCCTATCTTAAAGCCACTTTTCCAAAAACCGCAAAATCTCAATCCTCATGGCTTTCGTTTCAAAATGACCTGTGTTGTACCGCAAAAGTCGCCAGGCGTCTTCAGCCCCCATGTTGGTATATACTTTACGTAAAGCAGTATCTATGCGCTCCAGTCCCTCAGAAGGTGTTAACTTGTCATGATTGCCTGCCAAACCTAAGTGTGGTCTTGGTGCGATTAACGCATTGATGGATGCCGTGTCGAAGTACTTCAATAAACTGGGAACATAATAATATAATCCATGGGCATCAAGGCTTCTTGTTTTGATCAAAGTATGAAAATCCGTCAAACAACAGATATCGATACATACCTTCACTCTTGGATCTAAAGCCGCAACCCACCAGGCCATGGTGCTGCCCATAGAAATCCCTAAAGTAGCAAGCCTAGCACTATCTACATCAGACCTTCCCATAAGATAATCTACTGCCTTTAGGCTGTCATAGACCATTAAACCCCATAGAACTTGACCCTGCCAAAGGAGTTCCTTGAAGAGCTCTGACTCTTTCTTACCCCGCCTTTCTCCGAAGTTCCAGGCATCTATGGCTAGTGCACCAAAGCCGCGTTTGGCCAGCTCGTCACCGTAAGGTGGATCCGCAAGATACTCTCGGCCAAGTATCAACTCATCTTTGCCAAGTACCCAATCACCACCATGGGAATGATTAAAGAGCACAACTGGAAAAGGCCTTGTAGCCTTGTGGTGTCTGGTAAAATAAGCAGGTACCGGCTCAATGCCGTTCAAATCCAAAACCCATGTTTCCAAAGTATATGTATCGTGTTCAACTTCACTGAGCCGTTTACCGGTAACTGGTCGATCCCTAGGGGGCAGTTCACCCAACAGACCATAGAGTTTCACTCGCCGCTCTTCTTGACTTTCCTGGGTCCAAACCAAGCAAATTCCCTCCTTGTGTTGATTTAATCTGATCACAGACTGCTATCCTTTTGCAGTTCGTGACTTAAAGATTCAACTTAAAATTCAAGAAGGGGCCGACCGGCCCCTTCCCCAAGAGAGATTCAATTGCTTCACTTGCCTTCAACGGCTTCTGCTTCGCGAGCTAAGACAATTACTTGCTGACTGGATACTTTCGCCCAGCCTCCTCCAACAAAGAATCTTTCCCTGGTTCCGTCTTTATCCGCTCGGATTTCCCCATCTTTGAGTGTGGTTACCAAGGGGATGTGTCCCGGCAGCACGGCCAGCTGCCCCTCACTGCCGGGCAATATGACCAGATCCACCGAGTCGTCTAAAAGCTCATCATGGGGCGTTACTATACGCAATCGTAAGCCTGCCACTAGTTCGCCCGTCCTTTCTCAGCGACTTCATCGATACTGCCTGCCATAAAGAACATGTTCTCAGGCACATCGTCGTGTCGCCCTTCCAGGATTTCTTTAAAGCCTCTGATCGTCTCGGCAACCGGCACATATCGCCCTTCGCGACCTGTGAACGTTTCTGCCACAAACAGAGGCTGAGACAAGAACCGCTGAATCTTTCGGGCCCTTGACACAATCAGTTTGTCTTCGTCAGACAACTCATCCATACCTAGAATAGCGATAATATCTTGCAGCTCTCTATATCGCTGTAAAACCTCTTGAACATCTCTAGCTACCCGGTAATGCTCCTCCCCTACATGACGGGGATCAAGTGCCCTCGAAGTAGAGGCTAAGGGATCTACAGCCGGATAAATGCCCAACTCGGCGATACTTCGCTCTAAATTCGTCGTTGCATCCAAGTGTGCGAAAGTGGTTGCCGGAGCGGGATCCGTGTAGTCGTCTGCAGGCACATAGATAGCCTGAATGGAGGTAATAGAGCCTTGCCTTGTGGATGTTATGCGCTCCTGTAGGGCCCCAACTTCATTGGCCAATGTCGGTTGGTATCCAACCGCCGATGGCATCCGACCAAGCAGCGCGGAAACCTCAGAACCGGCTTGAATGAACCGGAAGATATTATCTACAAATAAAAGGACGTCTTGTCCGGCCACATCTCTAAAATACTCAGAGAGTGTAAGGGCCGTCAGACCTACCCGCAGCCTGGCCCCGGGCGGCTCATTCATTTGGCCATATACAAGAGCCGTTTTATCTAAAACACCGGACTCTTTCATTTCCAGCCACAGATCGTTACCTTCTCGAGTGCGCTCGCCAACACCGGCAAAAACCGAAACACCTCCATGTTCAGTGGCGATATTGCGGATCAATTCCATAATAAGAATAGTTTTACCTACTCCTGCTCCCCCGAAAAGTCCTACCTTACCCCCTTTAGAGTAAGGAGCTAAAAGATCAATGACTTTGATTCCTGTCTCCAAAATCTCAACTTCTGTGCTTTGATCAACCAAAGGTGGTGCCGATTTGTGAATCGGCATACTCATATCAGAGGTGACATCCCCCAGCCCATCAATGGGATCTCCTAAAACGTTAAACATACGACCCAAGGTAGCTTCCCCCACCTTGACAGTAATGGGCCCTTGTGTATCTTCAACCAGCATGCCCCTTACCAGTCCATCAGTAGCAGCCATAGCTACACATCGGACGGCATTATTGCCCAGATGCTGGAGCACCTCCAGCGTTAGGTTGGTATCGGTAACTACCAAGGCATTGTGCAGCTGGGGAAGCTTCCCTTCAGCAAATTCCACGTCTACAACAGGCCCCACGACCTGTAAAACTTTCCCATGGTTTTCCATATCTCTTCCTCCCTAGCGCAGAGCCTCAGCACCGCCCACAATCTCCGCAAGCTCTTGGGTAATACTGGCCTGCCTTGCCCGGTTGTAAAGCTGCGTCAATTCTTTAATAACCTGGTCCGCATTTTCCGTAGCAGCATCCATTGCGACCATGCGCGCTGACAGCTCACTTGCCTTACCTTCCAAAAGGCCGTTATAAATCAAAGAGGTGACATAATGATGAACAAGTCTTTCAAAAACAGCCTCCTCCGATGGCTCCCAAAGAAGGTCCTGTCGGCTTCTCTCTTGCCGCAGCTCATCCAGCGGCAAAAGCCTAACAGTCTGCAGTTCTCGATTGAGCACATTGAAAAACCTTGTATAAAGTAGAGTAACTGTTTTAATCTCACCTGATTGAAATAACGGCATAATATGATTGGCAATTCTTTCAGCCTGTTCGGGATCGGGTAAATCGCCGCTTTCCTCGTAATAGTCCACAGAGATGCCTCTAAATTCCAGCTGACTTCGCAACCTGCGTCCGACGATGGCATGCATACCATCGCTGGCCCCCGGAGACTGCAGAAAGTGCCTTAAGATGTTGGAGTTATAGGGCCCACTGAGGCCCTTGTCAGCACCGACAACTATATAACAATCGACACCTTGCTCCCGGGGTCGCCAAAATGGGCTGCTGACTCGGTGACTCCCAATTTCTTGAATAGCATCCCAAACAGCATTAGTGAAAGCACGGTTGGTTTCCGCACTCGTCTGGGCTCTGCGCAGTCTAGAGGCGGCAATCATGTTCATAGCGCGAGTAATCTGCTGTGTACTTTCCACGCTTCTAATCCGGCGTCGGATATCTCGCATTGATCCCATCTTTACCGGTCCCCCCAAATAGAGCCGATATAGGTCTCTATGGCCTCAGCCAGTTTCTTTTCAGTCTCCTCATTAAGGTTACCGGTATTTTTAATGGTTTCGGGAACATCCGGGTAGTTAGCATGGACAAAGCTGATCAATCCCCGCACAAAATCCTGCATTTGGTTTACTTCAACTTTTTCTACAAACCCTTGGGTTGCTGCAAAAAGCTGAATAACTTGATTTTCTACGGGCATCGGTTCAAATTGACCCTGCCTAAGCACCTGCAGCAGCTTTTCACCTCTTTGAATTTGATCCCGCGTACTTTTATCTAGATCAGAGCCAAACTGGGCAAAAGCGGCAAGTTCACGAAACTGGGCAAGTTCCAGACGAAGCTGTCCCGCAACTTTTTTCATGGCATTGATTTGCGCACTTCCACCTACCCTTGACACAGACAGCCCGGGGTTAACCGCAGGCCTTTGCCCGGCAAAGAACAGATCGCTTTCCAAATAAATCTGTCCATCGGTAATACTGATCACGTTGGTAGGAATATACGCGGAGACGTCACCGGCCTGAGTTTCTACTATGGGTAGGGCTGTTAAAGAACCGCCACCCAACTCATCACTGAGCTTAGAGGCCCGTTCAAGCAGGCGTGAATGGAGATAAAATACATCACCAGGATATGCTTCACGTCCCGGCGGCCGTCTCAAGAGCAAAGCCATTGTGCGGTAGGCGACCGCGTGTTTGGACAAGTCATCATATACTACCAGGGCGTGTTTCCCGTCAAACATAAACTCTTCGCCCATACTTGCCCCGGCGTAAGGGGCAATATACTGCAGTGGCGCAGGATCGCTGGCACCGGCCACAACAATAGTGGTATAGTCCATTGCACCATTTTCTTCTAGAGTCCGGATGATTTGTGCAACTGTAGAGCGTTTTTGCCCAATGGCTACATAGATACAGTGCACATCAGTGTCTTTTTGATTTAAGATAGTATCTACAGCAATAGCAGTCTTTCCAGTCTGTCTGTCTCCAATTATCAGTTCCCTTTGGCCGCGTCCGATGGGTATCATGGAGTCAATGGCCTTAAGACCGGTCTGCAAAGGTTCGCTGACAGGCTGTCTTTCCACCACACCGGTAGCAACAACGTCAAGGAAACGCCTTTTGTCTGTATTGATAGGACCACGACCATCCAAGGGCCTACCCAACGGATCTACGACACGACCGAGTAGGGCGTCCCCTACCGGTACATCCGCCACTCTGCCGGTGCGTTTGACTGTATCCCCTTCCCTAACCTCTTGATCGCCCCCAAACAGCACACAGCCCACGCTGTCTTCTTCAAGGTTAAGGGCCAGACCGGTAATACCATTACCAAAGTCGATCAGTTCGTTGAACATAGCATTGTCGAGACCATATACCCTGGCGATACCATCGCCGACCTGCACAACAATACCAGTTTCCGCAACCTCTAATTTTTTCTCAAAGGCTTCCAGCTCCATTGCCAGTACCTTTTCCACTTCTTTTGTTCTTAGTTTCATGTTGCAATGCCTCCGCCTAAACGTCTATTGATTTCCTGGAGCGTGGTGCGAACACTGCCATCATACACCCTGCCCCCATGGCGGATCACCAATCCACCGATAATACTCGGATCGACAACGGTCCTAGCCATTACACGCTTGCCAAATTTTTCTTCCAAATCCGCAAGCAATCGTTCAAAAGCCGACTCTTCCAAAGCAACAGCGGTTGTCACTTCTATCTCGGCAATCCTCTGTTCGGCAAGATATCTTTGCCGGAACCAGCTGATAATATCATCAATCAAAGCAGTGCGACCCTCATCAATTAAATAATACAGCAAACGCTTAGTCCAAATGCCTAACTTTTGAAACTCGGCATCAACTGCTGCTTTTTTATCGGCACGGGAAATCCCAGGGTGCCCCAAAAGCTGTTTCAGCATACTTTTCTTTGCAAGTGCGGCATTAAGTTTTCCCATATCTTCATAAGCCGCATCAAGTGTTCCCCCGTTTTCTACACAGGTGTAGAAAGCGTTGGCATAGCGCTGTGCCACCACATTAATTGACATGGGCATCATCCATTCGCTGAAGCGCCTCATCAATTAGATGCATGTGGGCGTCTTCATCAAGTTTCTGCTCGACAATTTTACCGGCAATCTGAACCGATAAATTGGCTACTTCTTCCCTCATCTCATCGATGGCACGGACTTTTGCTTCCTCAATTTCTTTTTGGGCCCTCTCCAAGCGGTTCTTTTCTTCCTGCCTGGCTTGGTCAGTCAGCTCTTTAGCGATGGTTTTTCCATGCTCTATGGCCTGTTCCAAGGCGGCTTGTGCCTGTCGGCGGGCTTCATTTAGATCCTGCTCTGCATCTGCTTGCAGTGCTTTGGCCCTGCTGAAGGACTCATCGGCATCTTTAAGCAGACCCTCGGTGTGTTCTCTGCGCTTTTCTATAAACCCCATAACAGGCTTGAAAAGGTAGCGTTTCATAAGCAGATACAAGATCAACAAATTAACGATCTGGAAAAAATACGTCCAGCCCAGTTCAATCATGCATTTCACCCCTTATTACACGAAATCTTGCTCCTGTGAGGTTTACCTGTCTATGACAAGAATCGAAGTAAGGGGTTAGCAAAAAGCAACAGCAAAGCGATAACTAAAGAGTAAATACCAGTTGTTTCCGCAACAGCTTGCCCCAGCAGCATAGTTTGAGTAATTTGCCCGGCAGCTTCAGGTTGGCGGCCTACAGCTTCCGCACCCTTACCTGCAGCATAACCTTGACCGATTCCCGGTCCCAAACCTGCAATCATGCCTACACCTGCACCCAAAGCTGAAAGTCCCAATACGATTGCCCTAGCCAATAGAAGTTGATCCATTAATTTTCCTCCTCTTCGTCTTCATCTATAGCCATAGCTACAAATACCATGGTTAACATGGTGAAAATAAAGGCTTGTATAATACCGGAAAACAAGTCAAAGTAGATGTGGGGTAAGACCGGAATTGCAATAGGAGCAAAACCATAAAGCAGCGCCATGATGATCATGCCGCCGAGGATATTGCCAAACAAACGAAATGCCATAGAAAACGGTGTCGCAATCTCGCCGATCACATTCAGCGGGAATAAGAATACAAAGGGCTCGAACAAACCTTTTATAAACTTAAATAGCCCCTGACTGCGGATACCGTTGCCCTGAATGAGTATAAAACTCATGGTAGCAAACCCCAAAGTCGTGTTCAAATCGGCAGTTGGTGGTCTAAACCCCAAAAGACCGATGAGGTTTGCGCAGACTAAAAACAGCAGCAGTGTGGCCATGTAAGGTATAAATGCTTCACCCTTTGGGCCCATGACATCGCCGATAAATGAATACAGCCCGTCCACCAAAAGTTCCACCACATGCTCCGTGGTGCCGAGAGTCTCTCCCGGCTTGGCAGTCTTAAAGCGCCTCGTGACAAGAAATGAGCCAATCACCAGCACCGCCATGATCAACCATGTACTGACTACAGTCTCAGTGACCGGGATTTTCCCCAGGTAGAACATAGTTTTGACACTAAACTCCAAATCCATTTCCTCACCTCACTTTTTCAATTGTATCTTGTAGATTATAACAGCAACCAAAGTAGGTAACGTTAAACCGACTATCAACGTAAGTGGGTTAAGGTCGTAGAAAATAAAGCCTATCGCTAAAACAGCAAACCGCATGCCATATCGGATCACATAACTGCGCACCATGTACCGCTGCGCATCCGACACAGACAATCTAACTGCTCTGTGGGCCGCATTGGATAAACCTTGCCAGTTGATCAATCCTACAGTTAAACCAAGCCAAAGCCCAGCCCAATGAGGTTGATTGTGAAACAGCAAAAAAAGCAATATGGTGACAACACTAGTTACTCTTATGTCTTGGAGAAGCCTACCTATACGTTTTCCCACCTGCCCTCCATCCAATCACCAAAATTTGTTTTATTGCCCCCAAACTTCACTTTTTGGGGGAATTAGAAAAAAACTGCCACATCATGCGAAACCCGTTCCACAGACCGGCCATCACCCCGATAACAACGCCTACCAAAGACCAGATCAATGATCCAGTCTTTCTTTCCATGTAGGCACCGACCATGACCCCGGCAACAATGGGAATCGCTATTTGGATCCCTAGTTGTGCTAAAAGCGTCAAACCCTTGGCCACAGCCAGCCATTGGGGCCGCTGGGGCCCGTTGTTAGCCATTTGGCTCCCCCTGTCGTGTGTGTATAACTAGGCAACACATCAAAGAGCCCCTAATCAGTATACCATACCGTGAGGGGGAAATTCGACAACGAGAAAAACGGCACTAACACGAGTTTGCAGGTGGAAACACCCGGAAAACTAGAGTAACTATACCATGGCAGCAAAGAATCGTCAACCGAATCCACGGAGCTTGAACTAAATTTCACAAAACGGCAACAAGCGCCCCGCTAAAACAAAGGCGCCTGTTAACAAAGCCCTTGACAATGTCATCAGACTGACACTGTCTCGATCACTAGTCGGAGTTTTTGGGTATCTTCTCTAGAATATCCAATAGTGTATACAGCGAACCATCGACTTCCATAGTCTCTACCGTCTGTGCTAAGGCGTGGACTGCATCTACAATGCGCTCAGCCCGTACCCCTAGATTTTCCAATCCGCTGAAAAACTCCTCTAGTCCATCTATCATTGTTGCATCCACTGCCCTGCCGGGTTCTTGTTTGTGCACCACTGGCTTCTCCCCCTTTTCATCACCTTATTCTATGAAAGAAGGGGCTTTCAAGTTTCCGACTCAATACAAACAGCCCTGATCTCGTTCATGTTATCAAAGGTGTGGCTTGTATCTTGTAGTCTAACCGGCTCTGATTCCATATCCACTACTGCATAACTGTCTTGTATTTTGCGGTAGGTTCCCACTAAAATATGCAGTGATGAGGCTATGCTGGCCACTGTGGCCAGCACCTCTTTAACCTGTTCAAGTGAATCCATTGTCTCATTGATCATTTTTCCAAAAGAGCGCGTCCGTTTGCTGCGCTTCCTGCGTTTTTTACTCATGCCTGAACCCCCTTTTCCTTTAGGCAAATGATATAGATTAGTTTTTCGGGTTCCGGTTTTTAACCGATTGTTCGGCCAAGTCTATTAAAAGGCGACTGGCAACTCTCAGTTCATGAGCCTTAGCCCCGGGAACAGATCGCCCGATTAACTCAACCAAGCCGTCACTTTCCAAAAGTGGTTTCGCCTGGAGGATTTGCTCTGCATGTTCATCCACAAATTCTCTTAACTCCTTAAAGACATCGCCCTCCGCGGGCAGTCTACCTAACACGGAAAGCAAGGGCTGTAAAAATTGATTAACTCCGATGCCTTTTTCTTGGCCTTCTGCCATTAATACCGTTCCTTTCCGACTCATCTTGCTTTTCTAGGGTCGCTTTCCTAAAGCAGCCTGATATATGGTATGTCAAAAGGCCCAAAGCGCAAATAGGAGTAGAGGGCTATTTTACCTCCACTCCTATTTGCGCTTTTTAGTCTAATACTAGATGTATTTGGCTAGGATAGGGGCTAAAAGTGTTACTATCAGCCCTGTGACTCCCATTGCAAGCCCACTGTAGGCTCCCTGTTTTGCTCCTTCCTCAAGGGCCCGCCCTGTACCAATACCGTGGGCGGCCGTCCCCAGGCTGAGACCGACTGCCTCAGGTGTTTTAACACCAGTTAAAGCCAATATCCACGGCCCGAACACTGCGCCAAACAGCCCGGTAAGCACAACGAAAACACTGGTCAATGCCGGAACCCCACCGATAATTCGGGATATTTCCATAGCTATAGGTGTTGTGACAGATTTAGGCAGCATAGAAAGTATCACTTGGGAATCAACTCTGGCAACCTTTAACACGCCTACGGCAGCTGCCATTCCTGCTAAAGCACCGAATGTACAGCTTAAAATGATTAGGAGCTTCTGTTTCTCAATTCTGGCAGTTTCCTTGTAAAGCGGCACAGCCAAGGCCACAGTGGCCGGACTTAAGAAAAAGCTAACAATTCGACCACCTTCATCATATGCAGTGTAGTCGATACGAAAAACCCCAAGCACTAGGATTACAGCCAAACTACTGCTTAATAAGGGATGGGAAAGAGGGGACCTGCAACGAGCATGAAGCGTACGAGCAGCCTGAAACGCCAACAATGTCAAGGTCACGCCGAAAATCGGCATCCCAACTAACTCTCTTAATATACAAAATCCATCAACAGTCACTGTTGGTCTCTCCAAACAATTCTGCCGCCCTGCCGGCCGCGACCAGGCCGCAGATGGTGCTTACAACCAGACTTAAACTGATCGCGAACCAATACCGGCTGAAGACTTCTATGTATGCTATAACCCCTACCACGACTGGAACGAAAAACAAAGTCAAATTATCCAACAAAAACCCAGCAAAACGTTCAATCACCTCGGGCTTGATCCAACCGCGGGCAAGTGCAAACCAAAGCAGCACCAATCCCAAGACTGTGCCGGGGAAAGGAAGCCGGAACAATAAGGCGATGCTCTCCCCAAGCAGCCAAAACCCCATAATCACTGCTAAGCCCGTCATCTTCGCTCTCCTTCCTTTTCTAAACCGGCTATTTGCGCCTTGCCTTGCGGAGCCGGCTGGCTTCCAAACGCTTCGAATGCTTCCGCTTTGCAGGCTTTGTACTTCTTTTATGGGGCTTTGCACCAGATTGACTGGGGCTTGACCTTTTTTCCGATACCAATACAGTATAACCGCCCCGTACAAAACGCCTAAAACCTCCGAAAATGCTTCTTAGTTTAGCTTCATACCAATTGGTGCGCTTGACAACAAGATACAAACAGCCTTTCTTATCCAAGTACCGAAATGCACCTTCGACAAACTTTTTTGCGACTCCGAAATCCGTATGATAAGGCGGATTGCATGCGATAATATCAAACGGTGCCAGGTGAGATATGTCATCAAATCCGTCACTGGGCAAAACCAAGACAGACGACACATCGTTTGCCCTGCAGTTCTTTTCCGTCAAATACAAAGCACGGGCATTAATGTCAACGGCTGTAACTTGGCAGCCAAACACCTGATCTGCCACAACAGATACTGCACCTGTACCGCAGCCCAAGTCTAAAAACCGGACACGTTTTTCATTAAGACTTGCTGTTTCTTGAATTACTTTCAGCATGTGCCCCGTGCCCTCATCTAAGCCCTTTGGAGAGAATACACCACCAGCCCCGCATAACGTAAAAGTCCTACCTGCAAAAGGCAGCTTCCAATTTTCGCAACTCCACTTCCGGGTCCGATCTGTCTTCGGTCCTGTAGCAAGAAAAACTCTAATTCCTTGCCCATATGAATCGGATCGCAATTCCCGCACGCAGCTAAACGATGCCCCAAGCTCATCGAGCCAGTTTCCTGTTGAAACAGCATCATCAATCACTGATAATAGACTGCCGTCGAGAGCAAGGCAGTTGGCAAGGTGGGTAATCATCTCAAGGGCATGGGGTGTCTCGTAGTCTTTTGTGTCAAAAACCGCAAGATCATGGGTACCTGAAGGACAAGTGTCGGTGAAAACTACTCTTAGATCTTGGGCCTTTTGGCCCCACACAAGATAAGGATCGTTCCAATTAGTATTTGCACGTTTTGAAACTGCTTTAAGCGAATAATCATCAACCACAGTCTGACAGGCCGGTAGCAGGTAATGACTGTATACGGCACTGCGACTCCCATAGGCCCAGCTTTTGGCAATAACGCCTTGTGCACTTCCCACATCCAAAAGCTTCAAAGCCTTCCCGGCATCTTCATAGTGATTTAGAGCCTCAAATAGGTAGCGGGTTGTTCTCGGCAGCTCATGCCTGGAACTATCACACATAGTCCAATCTTCCCCCCGTCCACCGATTGCTTGTGTTTTTATGTTTTACCCATCCCTTACAACCATTAGACATTTCGCTTACTGCAAACGCTTTCTGAGCTCCCACGTTATATAATGGCATACTATAGAGTGAAGATCCTCGACCTGAAGCATCTCCATGTTGCGGCAAATAATTGGAATCTGGGCCAATTCGCCCAATTTCCCTCCGGCAAATCCCGCCAGCCCAATGGTTAACGCACCATGTGTGTTACCATATTCCACAGCTCGTAAAATGTTGGGGGAATTGCCACTGCCGCTGATGGCAAAAACTACATCCTTATCATCTAAAAAGTTGGCAAGCTGCTGACTAAAGATCTCCTCATAAGCAAGATCGTTTGCCCAAGCGGTTACCTGTGAAATATTTTCGGCAAGTGCCCGGGCCCTGAATCTGAGTTTGGAGAAATCCGTCAATGTGGTTTTGTTGAGATCGCCTGCAAAATGAATTGCTGTTGCAGCACTTCCACCATTGCCCACAATGAATATCTGTGCCCTCCTTTGGTATGCGTCATATAGAGCATCAAGGGTCTGATCAATTTGATCCAATGGCAGTTCTTTAATTGACTCCATCACAGCCTTCAAATATGGTCGCATCTATATACTGCCCCCCAATGATTTTCTCATTGCTTCGAAGCTGAACCTGAACTAACCTATATTTCCGCGAGCCAAAGCTACTGCCCCCCAAAGAGCCACATCATCATGGATATCAGAGGCTTCAATAGGTGGGACCTTGGCATCTCTTACTTCCAAATGCTCTTTAACCACGCTAATGGCCGGAGGCAAAAGCAGATCTGAACTGTTCATGACACCCCCGCCCAACACAACAATATCGGGATCCCACCCACTAATGATGTTGGCAAGCCCAATACCTAAGTAATAAGCAACTTCGTCAATGATATTTTGTGCCACTACATCTCCCCGGCGAGCTGCCATAAAAACATGGGCCGCAGTAATGGCTTCACGTCGGCCTGCCAATTTTGTTATGAGTGAATCGCTCTTTGCTGCCACGTTCCGAGCCATGCGAGCAATTGATGTACCGGATGCAATGGCTTCCAGACACCCTCGGCTTCCACAGGTACATCTAGGCCCCCGAGGTTTTACGATCATATGACCAAACTCAGCCGCCAGACCCTGGGAACCGGCAAGTGGTTTCCCTCCAAAAAGAACTGCACCACCTATACCGGTGCTGATGGTCAGATATATTATATGGTGATGGTCCTTGCCTTTGCCATAGAGTGATTCACCTACACCGGCTACATTTGCATCGTTATCCATTCTGACTGAAACTCCCGGTGCCAATTCCCGCACTATTTCCACCAACGGTATATTTTTCAGGCCGGGGAAGTTCGGAGAAGCAAGGGCAACAGCACGGTTGACATCTACAAATCCGCCGAAAGCAATGCCGATCCCTCCCAAACAACTCTGCTTTCCCGCGAGCATTACCCGGCCTTGGTTTAGGATCTTGTTCACAGCCTGCTCAGGGCCTAAATGCGGTTCAGTGGGCACAACTTTCTTTTCTAGGAATTCTCTTTCATCACCTCGGGCTATGCCGAAGGCTAGTTTTGTATTGCCTACATCAATGCCAAAAAATAAATTGTTATGCATCTACGCAACCCCCATCCCACATTCGCCCCCAAAGGCCTGAGTCCTGCCGGGGTATTTGATGACACACGTCTCAAACCAAAAGCAAAAACCCGAACGGCAGATAGCTCATATACCTTTCGGGCTAATTGTAACACATATGTCGACCGCGCAAAGCCTTACCTTACATAACTGGTATATCGGCTTTGGAGGCCCTTGTCTCTTTGGTTAGTTCAATAATCATGCGCCGGAGTCGGCATAAATCGTATGGTTTCTGTATAATCGCAACATCGGTCAAATGTCGGGTTTGTTTAGAAAGGTGTAGATCTTTCACATCAAAGGCGGTGGTGATGATCAGCGGAAAGTGCCGTAGGTTCGGGTCCAGCTGCATCTTATCTAAGAGTTGAAACACTCGGCCAAATCCGCTTTTGGACACCAAATCAAGTACAACTGCATCTACAAGCCCTGATTCCATATGAGACATGATGTCATTTTCATTCCCAGCTTCGATAGAGCTGATTCCAAAAGTGGCCAGATAGTCCATGACTACTTCCCTAAGCAAAGAGTTGTCCTCAGAAATAACAACACATAGATGCTCTCTCATTCTGGCCATCCCCTTTATTAGCAAACCAACTTTGTCTAAACACCCTCCTTCTGTAATAGATTTGAACGCGCAGCCACTGTGCCCTTCCGAAGCGTACTTTCGCTAGCGACAGACGCTTCTCCTGCTTTCGTTTTGCGCCTTTTGCAATATTTGCCACAATGTCAAATTCGGCAGAACCTTCCCTGTGTTATCATCAATAGTCAATGGATATCCTCGCTCCAACAGGTTTCTATTACATGTTATCAAAGAAACCTTGCATAATGTCACAAAGTGAGTGAACTTACTGGAAACCGGCAAGTCAACAGCGGCGAATTATTGTTCAGCACTTAATATAGAATCGCCTGGGAAACTCTCGCAAGATGCCTCGAGCCATAACATCGGCCATTTCCAAAGCTTCCAATTCAAGTGTATCGTAGACTTGAATGTTCTCTTCATAACGGTTTTCAAGCAAAGTAACTGCCAGATCGTTAACCAGCCTTAAATGGATAAAAAACATCTCTTTCCACTCGGTATACGACCAATAAGGATTGGTGCAGCCCAGAAACTCTGCGATCTCCTTGCCATTTTGATACCACTGACATCTGATTTCTTGGACCTTTTGAGTATTTCCTGCCATCATTGCTTCGATCATATCAGCGGCCAACACCAGGTGTTCTGTCAACAAAGCTGTAAATTGGTGAGCCCGTTTCCTACCATAGTAGACTTCCAAAGCCTTACCAAAATCAACGGGATTGCGAAGCAGCCTGTTGATTTCCTGCTGTTTGTTGGGCAGCTGAAATATTATGGCGTTAATAGCCATCCGCGTCCACTCGGCATGCTGGTTCCACAGCAAACGAAATTCCAAGATCAACTTAAGCTCTTTAGGATTTATACAGCACGTACAGTACATGCTCTCATGCCCCCTCTCAAACTTGATCCATCATATGAATCTTTCTGGGCTTTGGGTCCTAATTCAAACTGCACCTTACTGCACCTTCGCATTAATTGGGGTATCTAGAAAAGAGGCGTCTATTGCCCTACCCAAGCCCAGTGCTGAGCGCCGCAAGCAAGATATGCCGGAGGGTTTTTCCACATAAATACAAATAGAAAAGCCCCTTTGACAGCGTCCAACCGCGATCAAAGGGGTGCTATTTACATAAAAAAATGGGGTGAGTGACCGGAATCGAACCGGCGACCTCCAGGGCCACAACCTGGCGCTCTAACCTACTGAGCTACACCCACCATGAGTATTTACTAATGGCGCGCCTGGCAGGAATCGAACCTGCGACTCTCGGATTAGAAGTCCGATGCTCTATCCCCTGAGCTACAGGCGCTTACTAATCTACATGGAGCGGGTGAAGGGAATCGAACCCTCGCGACTGGCTTGGAAGGCCGGAGCTCTACCATTGAGCTACACCCGCAAGACGATTGTCGGGGCGAGAGGATTTGAACCTCCGACCTCCTGCTCCCAAGGCAGGCGCGCTGCCAAACTGCGCCACGCCCCGTCACAACAATTCAGCTGACGAACTCGATTATAACATACGGTTTCAGCCCTGTCAACGCCTTATAGGCAGGTTGTTGGGATCATATTTGCCCCTGCTGCTGCCACCTAGCAACAATTGGTAAAACCGCTCGAAGTGCCTTCCCCCGATGGCTTAACTTGGTTTTATCCTCAGCAGTCATTTCCGCGAAAGTTTTCCCAAGTTCTGGCACATAAAAGAGCGGATCATAGCCAAAGCCTCCACTACCCCGTGCCTCAGTCAAGATGGTGCCTTCACATGAGCCGTCCAGTATCTCAGTTTGCCCATTTTTACCCACCACAGCAATAAGGCATTTGAATCTTGCTGTTCTTTGGCTTTCCGGTACATCCTCCATCAACTCCAAAAGCTTTTTGTTGTTGTCAGCATCTGAAGCACATTCTCCGGCAAACCTGGCTGAACGAACCCCCGGTGCACCCTGAAGAAAGTCTACTTCCAGGCCCGAGTCATCGGCTAAAGTAGTCAAGCCGGTGAATTCCCTGATCAACCGGGCCTTTTTCAAAGCGTTTTCGGCAAAAGTATGTCCATCTTCTAGCACGTTGGGTGCATTTGGAAAGTCCTCAAGGGACACAACCTCTATGGCCAGATCTTTAAGTAGGGCGTGAATTTCTTTGACTTTACCTTTATTCTTGGAAGCGATAACTAGTTTGGCCACCGGTCCGGCCTCCCAGCTTGGCAATTAAATCTTCCGTCAAAAGACGTCTTTGCAGTGCAATCAGTTCATCGATTCCCTTTTCAGCAAGATCCAGCATAACATCAAGCTCACTGCGGGCAAAAGGCGTTTCCTCGGCAGTCCCCTGAATCTCAATAATCTTGCCGTCACCCGTCATGATTACATTCAAGTCCACCTGGGCAGCGGCATCCTCTTCATAGCAAAGATCCAAAAGCGGCGTATCCTGCAGTAACCCTACACTTACACCGGCTACAAATTCAGCAATAGGCAGCCGCTTCCAATTGACCCTTTGGCCCAACTGCTGTAAAGCGTCGCTTAAGGCCACAAAAGCCCCTGTCACCGCGGCTGTACGGGTGCCGCCATCGGCTTGAATCACATCACAATCCAACCACACTGTGCGCTCACCTAGTGCCTTCAAATCAACTACAGAACGGAGAGATCGCCCCACCAAGCGCTGAATCTCTGATGTACGACCTGACAGCCGGCCGCGGCTGGCCTCCCTTATATTGCGTGTCTCTGTAGCCCTAGGCAGCATGGAGTACTCAGCTGTAACCCAACCTTGCCCTTGGCCCCGTAAAAAAGGAGGAACCCTTTCTTCAATGCTGGCAGTACAAATGATTTTCGTGTCCCCAACCTCAATCAACACAGACCCTTCCGCGTACTTATTGAAGTTTCTTGTAATATTGACCTGTCTCAGCTCATCAGGTTTGCGCCCGTCCACGCGTGTCATCTATGTGCCTCCCTGGCCTAATCTCAGTACCCAACCCATCCTAACCTACTTGAACTTGCTTTGCTTTATTTTTTTTACTATCTGTCGGAATCTCACACCCCTTTCCTGGAAGTTGCTAAACATATCGTAGCTTGCACAAGCTGGGCTCATCAACACTACATCACCGGGTTCCGACACCTGGCCGGCTTTTAGGACTGCGCCATCGAAGTCATCTGTTTTATAGATTTTCAGTTCCCCCCGGTGCTCCTGCTTGTCTTTTAAAGCTTTTTCAATCTGTTCTTTGGTATCACCGGTCAGCACCACAGCCCTTACACTGTTTTCCATAATGACCTTAGCTAAAAGATCAAAAGATAGCTGTTTGTCGTAACCCCCGGCGATCAAAACAAGCGGTTCTTGAAAGGCCTTAATTCCTGCAATGGCCCGAGCAGGACTGGTGGCGATGGAATCATTATAATAACGCACTCCGCCAATTTCTTCAACAAACTCGAGCCTGTGGGGCACCCCTGTGAAAGTAGTGATAGCCTGACGTATGGCTTCAGGTGTTGCCCCACAAAGAGCTGCCGCAGCGGTGGCGGCCAAAACGTTTTCCAAGTTATGGTCTCCTAAGAGCCGCACCGCTTCTATGGGGCAAATAGCTTTCTCCCCACCTTCTGCAAAACACATGTTTTTGACTGTTATGAGACCGTCTTTAACGAATACTCCTTGGGCAAGCTCCTGCACCCTGCTGAAAAAATACACCTGTCCAGGGCATTCATCAGCCAATGCCTTTGTTTGCGGTTCATCATAGTTCAATACTGCAAAATCCTCAGGATCTTGAAAAAGATAAATGTGGCGTTTGGCATCGATATAGTTTTCCATGGTTTTGTGGATATCCAAGTGGTTCGGGGAAATATTGGTAATCACTGCACAATGGGGGCTGTAAGGCAGAAGCTCCAACTGAAAACTTGACAATTCCAATACAGCTAAATCCTTTTGGGTGATGGAGTCCAGCTGCGGAAGCAGTGAAGTTCCGATATTACCACCCACAAAAGTGTGGAATTTATCTATTTGTTTCATAATCTCCCCGATTAAAGAAGTGGTTGTTGTCTTACCGCTGCTGCCGGTAACCCCCATGATCGGGGCTTTGCAAAGTTCAAAGAATACTTGAATCTCGCTGCTTAAACTCACACCTCGTTTTAAGAGTGTCTGTATTTGAGGAAGATCCTTAGGAACCCCGGGGCTTAAAAATACAGTATCATAACCATCAAGCCCGTCCAGGTAGCCTTCACCCAGGTTTAATGAAACAGGCAAGTCTGCTATTTCAGCAAGACGCTCCTGTAAAGCGCCAGGCTTTTGTCGATCACTTACAGTAACCTCAGCCCCTGCTTTGATTAAATGCTGTATCAATGGTACATTACTGATTCCAAGGCCTACTACGGCCACCTTTTTTCCCAACCATCTCGGTCTTAAGGCTTTGTCATGGCCTTTAGTTGACGATTCCATCTCTCCGGACCCTCCATTTTCCCAGGAACGCTTTACCCAACTTGTTCATTGTTAGTATCGGTTAATATCTACTACTTCCAAGTCTGCTTTATACCCAAGCCGCTTTGCTATCGTGCCGAAGACATGGGGATCACCGCTTACGTAAAATCCATCGGATCCTTGTTTGGAATGCGTCAGCAGCCCCAACCGATCAAGCTCAAGCACAGCCTCCTCTGCTGCCGCCTCTCCTGGATCAACAATTTGGATATCATTTCCCAAAACCGCCCGGATGGCGGTCATCAGATAAGGATAATGGGTGCATCCCAGAATCAATGTATCGATATTGTGCTTTAGCAGCGGCTGCAAATATTCTGTTAGCAGAGTTTCGATCTGCCTGCCTTCCCATTCACCGTTTTCCACCAAGGGGACCAATCGCGGGCAAGCTGTCTCCCAAACTTGGATATCAGGATCCACATTTTGCAGGGCCTCAGTATATGCACGGCTTTCCACCGTGCCTTTGGTACCGATCACACCGATTCGCCGCCCTTTAACCTCCACTGCTGCTTTTTTAACTCCGGGCCCTATTACACCCATCAGTGGAACAGGCGCGTTTGGTATTAGTGAAGGCAGTGCCAATGCAGATGAAGTATTGCAGGCGGCTATGACAAATTTGACATCTTTCTCCACAAAAAAAGCGAGAATCTGGCGGGAGAATTTGATGATCTCTTCCGGGGGGCGTCCCCCATATGGAACACGGGCAGTGTCCCCAAAGTACAATATCTGCTCCTTTGGCAGTTTTCTACGCAGCCATTTTACAACAGTCAAACCACCCACTCCGGAATCATAGACCCCGATGGGGCGCTCCCTTTCCATATTTCCACATCCTAGGTTGATTTTTGCACGTCATTCCTATTTTATCCCGCCGCGGCGGTGGCATGCAAGTATAGAAAAAGCCTCCGGAAACTCTCCGGGGCATCCCTTCAAAGTATAACTATGTACCTTGTATAAGGGGAGCGGTTACTCTTGCACGATGGAAAAATCCGGAGGCAAAGGGGTGGTCAGATCCACGTGATCTCCTAGAGACTCAATGATCATACCTTCGATTAGAATATGTACAGATTCAATCTGCGGCAGCTCAGATAGAGTGTTGACAATGGAGTACACTAAAGATATCTCCTCATTGCTCCCAAGGTAGCGCTTTCCAGCCAAATCGGCACTGAAACTTGCCACCAAAATGGTATCCTCTTCCCTGACGGCAAGCAGCCTGGCCTCACTGGGCAGCAAGGATTCTTGCATATTCTCGGAAGCTTCCTTAAGCTTTTCCCAAAGTGACTCAGCATTGTATTGACTTTCCAAAACATCAACATATACCACTTTTAGGCCGCCTCCGGGTGCCGCCACAAAAAGCCGGGCATTAATCACGTTTTCCTTGGGACCCCCTTCTATCCAGCCTAAAAGCCGTGCACCCCAAAGGGCGATTAAAAACAGGAGTGATACCAAAAAAAGCAAAGCCAACTTATCCTTCAACTGTTCATTCAACTGTATCACTCCCTCGACTGATCAAAAGATTGCCTTCCCACGATGGTTCCACCTCTTCAAGGGATTCCCTCTCTAAAGGTCTCTCTGATTCCATCGATTCACCCGTACCGGAGCCCGCTTTCCCGAGAAAATAAGCTGCTAGGCCCTGGACGATCCCCATGGCGGCTTTTTCAATGGCTTCGTCGGTAAGCAGGAAAATGCCTTCTTCTTCATGGTCCAAAAAACCCACTTCCACTAGGGCGCTGGGTACGGGACAGTGGCGCAAAATATATAAATCACTCCGCTTCTTAGTCCCTCTATCAGTTAGCCCGAGTTTAGACACTACGTGCCTTTGCACAGCTTCAGCCAAATCGCGGTTTTCCGGTATACCCGGGTGGTAAAGCGTTTCTGTGCCGGTTGCATCCTTAGTCAAAGATGCATTGGCGTGAATACTTAAAAGCACCTCAGCGTTGACCGGTTGTACAGCATCGACTCGCTCCCTCAAGCTGACAGTGCGATCCCCCACTCTCGTGTAGCTGACATCGGCTCCGGACCACTGTAAAAGCTCGCCAACCCTTAGTGCGACTAAAAGGTTGTATGTCTTTTCTCTAACACCGGCTGTACCGAGGGCACCAGGCTGCATTCCACCGTGACCCGGATCAATTAAAACAGATCTACCTTTCAAAGCCGCTAAAGAGTCAGCTTCAAGCCAGCTAACCTGAAGGAAAGGCCACTGGGAAAAATCTATATCAGAGCGCCGAAATGCCGGAAACACCGGTGAAAT
This sequence comes from Bacillota bacterium, assembly GCA_012519025.1. GTDB lineage: Bacteria > Bacillota > Limnochordia > DTU087 > DTU087 > JAAZMF01. The sequence goes on along the minus strand of JAAYQZ010000043.1, from coordinate 27,763 downwards.
TGTTTCGTCTTCCTTTGGATCCCGGTCGGAGTCCTGATGTTCAAACTCAACTCGGGCCTCATTGGCGTTTGAGATAGATGGATTAAGAGTATCATCACCATCGATGGGCTTTAAGGCATCAGCCAAAGGAACTTCACTAGTTATCTGTGTAAGTAACTCTTTTTCCGCCGCGTGGGCGACATTTGCCGGAAGCAACCTCTCGAAGCTTTTGCCCAGGCTCGCTAAACGGCCGCCGACATTGACTGGGGCTTCTGTATCAATGAAAGCCAATTCTACAACCCCAGGCCGGCTTGCCATTTCAACTTCCCCTATGTCGATAGGGTGATTTAAATCTAAAACAATACGGGTGGATGTGGGTGTGTATTGACTAATTCGCATTTTATAAACAGCGGGGTCAGCAACTGCCACCTCTGCAGTCCCGCCTATAAATGTGGTATTCTCCACATCAACGACCATTCGATCCGGTTTTGCAAGTTTTGAAACCACATAGCGAACCGGTCCTGAGACTTCAAGCTCAAGATGAAGAGAAGCGCCCATCCTCGACAAACCGGCCTTGCCCATTCTTTGATTGAACAGGACCCGAAATCCGCGTTCAGCATCTAAAGGCCTAATTTCGTACCCTGTCGGCTCAACCAAATCCACTACAGCCCTAATCGTGGTGTTGGAAAACTGCTCCAGTTTTACGCCATAAATAACTCCACTACCTACATACAGCTCGTCTTGGGGTGCATCAAGTAATACGCCTTCCATAATTAAAGCAAGGCTGGCAGGGTTGCTGTACAAAATCGGTTCTGCCGAAACAGGACCAGAACTTAAAAAATCCAAACACTGTCTTCCCGACTCTTCCGCGAATTCAATTTTTTGAAGCCGGGGACCTTCAAAAGTCACCAGTTCATCATTATGCTCTTTTTGTAAACCGCGAGAAAGCTGTTCCAGCAATTGACTCAGTGCGGAGCCGTCCCGCTCAAGGTAGATCACTTGAGGCAGTTGTGCAGAAGAGGCTTTCCCGGGAGAAGCACTATCATTTTCGCGATGATGAGCGGGGTTATCCGCGGTCTTCTCTTGTTTTTCACCGTTTTCCGGAGGGGCGTCTTTCGATTCTTCTACTTTTGGGCCGGCAGATGAAACAGGCGGCGTGTCCGCTGCAGCCCCCATCTCCACATTGGTGTCAATTTCCTTTTCAAAAACCATGGAAAATTCCGGTGCTCGAGCTGGGCCTACCGGTTTAATACTTGCAGCTGGTTCTTTCGCCTTTTCGATAGGAAGATTTCCATCTGCATGGGCAGTATCCGAATGCGCATCTTGGGATCCTGCAGATGAAGTTTTACTTTGAACAGACGCAGCGGTCGCTGCAAGACTTTTGATATGTAAATTACCGTTGTTCCATTCCACCGGTAAGCCGAAAACATCGTGGAAAAAATTCAAGGGAACCATGACGACACCATTTTCTAAATAAGGTGCCACACCCAAATCAACTTCGGTATCATTGATTTGGATGAATCGCTCATTTAATACAACCTCAATTTCGTTGGGGAAATTCACATCTAAATAGCCTGATACTAGACATATCGCTGTGTCGTCTTTGGACAGCTCTACACTCATACCCAACGCCTCGGCCAGACAATCCAAAGGCACCATGGCCCTGGCTTGCCGCAGTGCAAGGCGACTGGTAAGCTCTACCTGCTGTCCATCGACAAAAATATCCAGTGCAAAGGCAGTGCTTGTCCCCAGGGCAAGCACAATTAAACACAGAAACGCACTCAAGAACAATTTATTGGAGCAAAGGTTATGAAGTTTTCCGCCGTTAAGCGCCAGCATACCTCATTCCTCCAATGTTCCTATAATACACCGTTTGTAAACTATGTTGGAAACGCAAAACACCGGTGGCTCTTCATTTTCGACATCGAAAATGCATATTCCTTGTCCGTAAGGAACAATTTGGAGGTTTTAACCAGGTTATTTAACTATATGTGGATCCAGATTTGGGTCATAATCCATTTCATCTACAATATGAAGGGCCTGCATTCGCCCTTTGCGATGGTTTGCCGGGCTTGAATATGCCAACCATAAGTGATAACTGCCCCGCAGGGGATCGGGAAGTGCATCCAATTCAAAAACAACTGAGCTTTTGGGCGCAATCACATACGCCGGCAAAGGCTCCATAACAACTTCCAGATCGTAGGTACTTTTAACTAACTGAAGAATTTCCCATGATTCTAAAAGATCGTACACGACCTGACCTGAAGGGTCCTTGACCTCAATACGGCTGACATACATGGGATCATTTGAAGGATTGACTACCTCCACTAAACCAAAGAGCAGACGGGTGTCGGTGTCCTCCAGTGAGTTTGTAAAAGCATGAAAGCGGACATAAAACTCCTGGGGATGCATCCCTGTATCGAATTTTATGTGAGGGTAATTAATGCCGGGTTCGATGGTTGTTGTCACCTTTGTACTGTGGAAACCCACGGCTGAAATTTCTAGATTCACCTGCCCCAATGGGACATTTTCAATACGAAATTTCCCCTGGCTGTCGGTGGCAACCTCTGCATCCATTACTTTTACCTTTGCATTAGGGATAGGGTTGCCGAAAATGTCACAAACAAAGCTTTCAATGATGCCGCGATCAGCCGCTGGTAAAAACCCGGATACTACTGCCCTGGCTTTGGTTGTGTCAAACCTACTTGCAGCCAGATTTGGTATTAGGGTATAAAATGCAACTGCGGCGTACAACCCTCCCAGAATTAAGAGGACAGTCAAAAAACCTAATTTGCGAAACCTTCTCCAAAACTGGGGATCATACACACTAACACCCCTTTACGATTGCAGGCACACTCAAACTAGAGGTTAAATCAGGCTCTAGAATATGTATTATACGCTGCAGGACCAACTTATGACTGAAAGACCCAAGCAAAAACACAGGATGCTTGGTGCACCCTGTGTCTGTGTGTGATATTTTCCCATCTTAATTCTACTGACCTGCAGGCTTATGCAGTTGTGCCAAGCAGTTTGCGCCGGATAATGCGGCGTCTAAGCACAACTATCAGGCCAATGACTGCTGGGATTGCCGACAGAAGATACAACTGCCAGGCGGATACTGTATTAATGGAACGAACCTCTCGTAAGCTTCCTTTTACAACCTCACCGTCGCCATTTACCACTCGAATTTGGTAACTCCCCGGTCCAATTTGCAGTTTCATCGCCTCAAAACTTGGTTCACGGCCCTGTAGTTCTGGTGCATCAGGATCGAAATCTACAATGTCGTAACCTAATGTATAGCCCGGTGACTGACTGACAAAATAGGGTTTGGGGGAAATCTCCTGGACTATTTTACCTCCTTCAAGTATCTGGACTTTTGCATCGGGAACTTCATCAAGATGCACCCACATATAGGCACTTTCCGCCCCTTTTCCTGCAAGCGGTTTCTCTAAAGAGGTCATCCGCAGATAATCATGTTGATTGTATTCAGAGGCATGTACTGCTTTCATATACATGGTACGTTCGCCTTCAAGGTAGAGGATTTGACTTATATCGTTTGACTGTTCCGGTCGGGTCCACTTACTTTCGGGTATGATCTGGTAGGCCACACCGGTACGCCGCCCCTCAAACACCTTGAGTTTCTTTTCGGTGTCTGGGACCAAATTGCCACTGCTGTCAATGGTTTGGATAGAGTATTCACCGGCAGGCAAATTCACTATAAATGATTCGATGACTCCGGTAACATACCAAATCGGCGGCACAGGCTCTTTGGGCGGCACAGGCAGTTCGTGTTCGTCAAACGTTCGACCGGTCTCCATAACCTCTTCCAATATATCAGTCATTTCTCTTTCATATTGTGCTTGGGTCTTCCTAAACTCATCGGCCATTTCCCAGTAATCCTCAACTGCATTCTGATATTCTTCGTACTTGCGTTTCGCATCCTCGCCCGTGATCAGCTCCGAAGCGCCTGCATAAAAACCTTGGGGATATAAATGAGCATATGGTTGGCGCTCAAGTAAAGCAATCTCCTTGCCATCCTGCAAAATTTTTAGTTTGCCATCAATTATTTCTCTGCTCTCGAACCAATTTGCCATGTATTCCTTCGTAATAGGCCAGTAGTACACTTCTGTTTCCAAGGTGTTTAATACGTGGTCAGTGTCAGCCAACAAATATATTTTATCCACACCCGCCGGAGCAAAAGTGCCGCCATACTCTTTACCGGTCCAGGGGGTGATTCCATACACATTCTGCCGCTCCCGTTCAGGTGGTGCCGCCTGGGCGACAGCACCTACCAAAATTAAACAAAGCAGCAAGATTAAGCAGGTTCTGTTTGTCATCTGCGAACCCCCCTTTTGTTCAGTAAATAAACTGCAAGGCTTAAAAGAACACCCGTATAAAGCAGTGATGCACCTATACTGCTTAATAGATGTTTTGAGCTTTCAAGGCCAATGGCTGCAATACCTCGGTTTAGATAAGCAAAAGGTGAAATCCATTTCAGCCCTTTGTTGATCATATCGACAGCCACTCGAACATAAACCATAGTAACCGACATATCTTTTGCGGACATGGAATTCAACACACCGGCCACCACATCACTGGCCAAAAATAAGGTTAAAAGCAGTAAAAGCACTATGACAGAAGTCCGGGCACTGCGGGTAATGGTAGATAAAAGCAAACCAAACGCCACCGTAGATGCTGCGAGCAAAATAGATAAGGCCGCCATGGCAAAAAAGCTGCTGTCCAAGCCAAAGTTGGTCAGTTTGCTGATGGCGAAAAAACCCACAATGTAGACGACAATAAGCCCGAGAAAGGCTACAAGCTGTTCGAGAAATTTTGCGGCAATGTAAGTAATGCTGTCCACCGGCCCGTAAAAAAGTACTTCCAGTGTCCCCTGATCCCGTTCACGGCTGACTGAGATCGTTGATGTCAACGCCAAGTATGTTGCCCCGATAATTACTGCGATGAACAGTGGATAGTTTAGGGGATTGGCCATAACCATCAAACCGTTTTCAGCCACCCCGCGCAGGTTGCTTCTGACAAACAAGTTGGCCACAAGGAATGCTAAAGATGCCGCAGCGTAAATACCCAGGCTGCCGATGGTTGATTTTATTTCTCTTTTAGTAATTACGCCTACTGTGTTGAATTTTTGTACAAGTTTACTCACGATGCCTGCCCCTCCTTTGTCAGCAAAGACAGGTTCTGTTCAGTGATGATTACAAAAGCCTCCTCAAGACTCAATTCTTTTGTCTGCATAGATAAGACCACACCACCGGTTTCCGCAATGGTCTTAGAGATTTGGGCACGATGGTCTTCACCGACATCGGCTTTGATGCGAAGTCCACTTGACGAGGAATCCACTTGTTTTACAAAATCCAGTTCTTCAATTCCGCTGACAACTGCCGAGCTGACATCTTCTAATTCTACGATGATCTCAATTTCCTCTGTCACTTGCTCTTTCAAATGCTCCATACTATCTTCAGCCAGCAGCTTACCGCTGTGAATAATGCCTACACGGTGGCATGTCCGCTCAATTTCCGATAGGATGTGTGAGGATATAAACAGAGTTTTGCCTTTAGCATTTTCTTCCATGATGATATCCCGCACCTCACGTATCCCATAAGGATCCAGCGATGATTGCGGCTCATCTAAAAAAAGTATATCCGGATCATGGACTAGGGCCCGGGCCATACTCAATTTCTGTTTCATTCCTTTCGAGTACCCGCCCAAAAGCTCGTTGCGGCGGTTGTAAAGAGCCACACGATGCAGCACTTCATCAATTTTCCTCGCCGGCTGCTCCACCTCGTATAACTTGGCGAAAAACTGCAGATACTCTTTTGCTGTCATATCCTCGTATAGATAGTGGAACTCAGAGAGCACTCCGACCCGCCGCTTGATTGCAAAATAATCCTGGGCAAGATCAGTGCCAAATAGCCGGATCCTGCCCGCGGTGGGCCTTTCCATACCTAACAACATCATAATAGTGGTAGTCTTGCCTGCACCATTGGGTCCCAAAAAACCGTAGATTTCACCCTCATCCACGTGAATACTGAGGTTGTTTACCGCGGTGAAATCATTGAATCGCTTGGTCAGTCCCTCTGTCTGGATCAACCTGGTTCCCCTCCCACTGCAAATATTCACCATAATCAACTAGTCTTTTCGCTCTTTATCTGCGCATCCTTAACAAGTGGCTCTGGCAACACTAATTCGACAAATTTGACAAGGATCCTTGCTGATTAGTTGATTTACCCAAAAGGGAGAGGCGGAAAATTTGACACAAGACCCCAATGAACCTTATAATATAGGTGCACATTGATTTAAGCTGATTTGACAAACGGATTGCCAACCCTTTCGGAGCCATTTTCTCAATGCCTGAAAGGGTTTTTATCCCGAAACTTTGGAAGTGGAGAGGGGAACCTTGGCAGAGGGAATTAAGACCATTGCGGAAAATCGAAGAGCCCGTCATGATTATCACATTGAAGAGACCCATGAAGCGGGTATTGTCCTAGTCGGCACAGAGGTTAAATCTTTGCGCCAGGGACGAGCAAACCTGACAGACTCCTATGCCGCGGTTGAAAATGGCGAATTGTTCTTGTATAATATGCATATAAGCCCCTATAGTCACGGCAATATGTTTAATCATGAACCGAGGCGGACCCGCAAACTTCTAATGCACAAACGGGAGATCGTGCGCCTGCTTGGGCAAACACAACAAAGGGGCTTCACGCTTGTGCCGCTTAGAATTTATTTCCGTCGAGGCAGGGCCAAGATTGAACTTGGGTTGGCCAAAGGGAAAAGGCTTTATGACAAGCGTGAAGCTATTGCCAGACGTGATGAGAGGCGGCGAATAGACCGAGCTTTAAAAGAGCACAATCGCTAAAGAGGCGAGTCTGACCAAGCATATCTTGGGGGTGAATTAGGTTCGACACAGGTGATTGTGGCAGTGTAAGCGAGCCGAGGTCCCATACCTCGCTAAACAGTGGGAACCTAAATTAAACGCAAACGATAATTATACTCTAGCTGCTGCGTAAAGCAGCTACACTCTCCACTGCTGTGCCTGCCGGCGGCGGACAGAGTGTCACACAGTAGGCTACCTTTTTGGGGACGCCCATAGCTAAAAAGGGAAACCTGATGGGCTAGTCATTGCCTAATCCTGCTCTTGGGGCTGGGCAAGGGCGAATGTGAAACAAGAGCTATGCTCGTAGAAAGCATTGTGGCTACACTTGTGGACAGCGGTGCAACTCCGCTCACCTCCACCAAAACCAAAAGCGGGGGTTCAATCCCCCGCTTTATGTATTTTACTTGCCATTTGTCATTAGGTTTGCTGTGCGAATCTATTCTTGCCGGGCAATACCTGAACGAGCAATGCGGATTTCTACTCGATCGGCGATTTTTAAAGTCAGCAAATCTTCTTTAATCCCGATTATTTCCCCGTGGATACCACCTACAGTAACGACCTTATCCCCTTTTTTGAGGGCACTTAACATACCTTGCCTTTCTTTTTGCTGCTTTTGTTGAGGTCGAATTAAAAACAGGTAAAACACCGCCAGCATAATAATGAATGGCATAAACAGCGTAAGTACGTTCCCTGTCGGCTCTGCTGCCGCTAAAAACACCATAAGAACTCCTCCTTTCCCGCTATCTGGGCCTTTGCCCAATATACCTTTGCAACACTCAATCATTTCCCGCTTACAGCAGTAATTCCTGCCCATACGTGTTGACCGTTTTTAACCTGCACCTGGTATAGGTATCCGAGATGTCACTGTTGGACTTACTGCACCCCTTGGTGATACTGCTCCAAGAACGAGTCCTTAAATTCCTGCAGGGTATCTTTTTTGATATGGAGCCGAATTTGTTCCATCAAATTTGTCAAAAACCTGATATTGTGTAAAGTGGTCAACCGCACGCCCAATATTTCATCACGATGCAGCAAGTGCCTTATATAGCCTCGGGTGAAATGTCGGCAAGTGTAGCAATCACAATCCGATTCAATGGGGGTAAAATCTTCACTATACGCGGCATTGCGCACCGTCAACGGCCCGTTTTTCGTATAAACCGTTCCATGGCGCCCCAAACGGGTGGGCAAAACACAATCAAACATATCTACACCCCGCAAGACACCCTCCAATAAGTAATCCGGTGAACCAACCCCCATTAAATACCTGGGCTTATCCTTCGGAAGCCTTGGTGTAGTAACTTCCAGCATTTCACACATCAGTTCCTCTGGCTCTCCCACACTCAACCCTCCGATACCATAACCGGGGAAATCCATGTCAGTTAATTCATCGGCACTTGTCCTGCGCAAATCAGCATACATTCCACCCTGCACTATGCCAAAAAGGGCCTGGTCTTTCCTGTTGTGAACCTTAAGGCACCGCTTGGCCCAACGGGATGTCATTTCCATCGACCTTAATGTATAGTCATATTCTGCAGGATAAGGAACGCATTCATCAAAAGCCATGGCGATATCGGCACCCAATGCCATTTGGATTTCCATAGAAACTTCGGGACTGATGAAGTGCTTTGATCCGTCAAGATGGGATCGAAAAGTAACACCTTCCTCCGATATTTCGCGCATCTCGGACAAGCTAAACACTTGAAAACCTCCGCTATCGGTGAGTATAGGCCTCTTCCAAGCCATAAACTCATGCAGACCACCGGCTTTTCGCACAAGCTCATGTCCAGGACGCAAATACAGGTGATAGGTGTTGGCCAAAATAATCTCAGCACCCACTTCCTCCAGTTCTTTGGGCGACATGGCCTTGACTGTAGCCTGTGTCCCCACGGGCATAAAAACAGGAGTTTGTATCACTCCATTGGGAGTTGTTAACTGACCTAATCGAGCCCAGGTATTGGGTGACGAGTATTCAACAGTAAATTCTATGGTTCCCATGTTACGAAACCTCCGCATTAGAGTATGAACATAGCATCGCCAAAGCTGAAAAAACGGTATTTGGCATCCACTGCCTGCTTGTAAGCATCGAGGACAAAGTCTTTGCCGGCAAAAGCTGAAACCAACATCAGTAGGGTGGAGCGAGGCAAATGAAAGTTAGTTAGTAAAGCATCTACCACATTGAATCGAAATCCGGGGTAAATAAAAATATCGGTCCATCCCTGTTCAGCAGCAAGCCGGCCGTGTTTTTGGTAGATCCCCTCCAGAGCACGAGTTGTTGTAGTGCCGACTGCGACAACTCTACCGCCTGCGTCTTTAGCCTTAAGAATAGTATCTACAACAGTACTGGAAACATGATAGTATTCGCTGTGCATATGATGGTTGGCAATGTTTTCGGATTTTACCGGTCGAAAGGTTCCCAATCCTACATGCAAAGTAATGGCACAAACTGTCACTCCCCGGGATTTTATGGACTCAATCAGATCTGAAGTAAAATGCAAACCTGCCGTGGGGGCCGCAGCACTCCCTGCTTTTTGGGCGTACACTGTTTGGTAGCGATTACGCTGTTTTAGCTCTTCATGAATATAGGGTGGAAGGGGCATTTGTCCCAAATCATCAAGCAGTGTCTCAAAAGGTTCTTCATATTGAAATTCAATCACCCGTCCACCAGCTTCTGTTATATCCTTTACCTCGCCCATCAAACGGCCGCTGCCAAAGCTCAAAACTGCCCCAGGTCTAATTCTTCGCCCCGGCCGCACCAGTGTCTCCCATTTTCCTTCAGAAAGCTGTTTTAATAAAAGCAGCTCTACTTGGGCTTTGGTATCTTGCTTAATCCCAAAGAGCCTCGCGGGAATCACTTTTGTATCGTTAATAACCAATACATCGGGGTGTTGTAAGTAATGCACAATTTCTTGGGCAGTGCGGTGCTCAATTTGTTTGCTGCGTCGGTGCAGCACTAACATACGGGATGAGTCCCTTGGTTCTATAGGTGTTTGTGCAATCAGTTGTTCCGGTAGATAGTAGTCAAATTCTGTTGTTTTCATACACACATTCACTTACCTATCTAATTTGTAACCAAAATTATCCAGGCTGCGCCTTTTATTGCGCCAATCTTCTTGGACTTTCACCCACAGCTGCAGGTTGATCTGTGAACCTAAAATTCCCTCAATATCCTCACGGGCAAGCTGCCCCACTTGCTTGAGCAAACTGCCATTTTTACCTATGACAATGCCCCTTTGTGAGCGCCGTTCTACATAGATCGTTGCCCATATATCCACTAGATCCCTGTCTTCCCTAGCCTGCATTTCATCAATAACCACTGCAGTTGAATGGGGAATTTCTTCTCTTGTTAATTCCAGAACTTTCTCCCGAATGAGTTCAGCGATAATAAACTGCTCAGGATGGTCTGTAACCCAATCATCGGGATAGTATTTAGGCCCTTCAGGAAGCAGCGTCACAATATAATCAACCAGCTCCCCAAGTCTGTAGCCGGTTAGGGCTGATACAGGAAACACTGCATGGAAATCACTCAAAGCGCTGTAAGCGTTCAGCATTACCTTTTCTTTATCTTCCCCGTTTGGGCTTTTATCCCAAAGATCAGCCTTATTAACGGCAAGGACAACCGGTATATCGCTCGCCTGCCAAAGTTCTGCAATATACTCATCTCCCCGGCCCGGAAGATGATTGCCGTCCGTGACAAACAAAATCACATCCACATCGGCCAACGTCCGTTTGGCCGTACTAACCATGTATCTCCCCAATCCGTGTAGGGGTTTATGAATCCCCGGGGTATCTAAAAACACGATTTGTGCATCAGCCCTGGTCACAATACACTGGATGCGGTTGCGGGTAGTTTGGGGTTTATCGGAGACGATAGCAACCTTTTGTCCCACTACATGGTTCAGCATAGTGGATTTACCTACATTGGGTCTGCCCACAACTGCCACAAACCCGGAATGAAACTTATCCATTGTTTTGCCTCCCTCCCCCATTCTCACCTTGTCGATCAGCCGACCCCTGCATCAGATCAAGTCCCAGCAACAGCCGGTCTTCACCTGGTCCATATTCATCTGTATATCGCCTAACTTTCACAAACCCCAGTTTCTTTTTGTAAATATGCAGTGCAGTATCATTTGAAGGTGAAACAGTCAGCTCAAGGCGCTCAAATCCCGCTTTTGTGAGCCACAGGATAAGTTCTTGCATAAAAAACGTTCCCAAGCCTTCACCTCGCCGATCTTTGCGAACAGCAAAACCAAACAAGTACGCCGTTTGGGGATTTTGCCACTGCCGCATACACTCCGCCACTCCAACCGGGTCAACTATCCCTTTTTGCCAAAGTACAAACACGCGCCCTTGACGAACAAAAGGGGGCAAAAACCATTCATTCATACCGCCTATTCCAAAGGCATCAGCTTCAATCGCCATCAAAGCCCTCAGGGGCTCGGGTTTAACATCCAGTAATTCCTCCACCCAAGCATTGGCCCCGATACTTCCGCTCAAAGAAAATCGCCTCCAAAGGCCCCGGGCAAGAGTTCTTCCACTTCTTTGATTTCAACCAAACCCTCCAAATTGCCCATGACCACAACAGCCTGCGGTGCCAATTCTACCATAACTTGGCGACATATGCCACAAGGCGGTACAGGCTTTTTTGCATCGGCTGCTACAGCAATGGCCTTTATATTCCGCTCTCCGTCAGATACGGCTTTAAAGATGGCGACTCTTTCAGCACAGCAGGTCGCGCCATAGCTGGCGTTTTCAATATTTACCCCATGGTAGACCTCGCCTTTTTCCGTTAAAACAGCAGCACCCACTGCAAACTTTGAATACGGCACATAGGCATGCCGCCTTGCTTCTATTGCTTGCTCAACTAACTTTAAAAGCTGAACCTTATCCATTGATTTATCCCCCATAACCCATCTTATTGCCTATCTTATCCGTTTCTGCTTTAAGCTCCAAATACTGAACTTTAAAGGTATCTAATCGTTTCCCCGTTTGGGCAAATTTCCCCTGCAGCTCACTCAAGCTCTCCTCTAAATACCGAGAAGGGCCTACCGCTTTGATTACTATGGGATTGGCTGCCACAGCACGACCGCTAACAATCACAACCGGACCTGCACATTTTAACCATCCCCGGCTTCCAAGCCTCACCCCTCCCACCTCCACGGCTTTGGCACCGTGCTCATAAAGTAAATTCACTATTTCCCTAATATCTTGCTCATGCACTATCTGTTCCCACAAGTAACCGCCGGGGGCATCGAAGGCCTCCACAATTACACCGGCACCGCCAATTGCTTTTTGGCCTGATGCTCTTTCTATCTCCTCCAGCTTTTGTTTAGTCTCCTCTAACATGAATTGGATAAGGGCAATATATTCCCCTTGATCTTTTGGTGATATCAGTGTAGGTCGGCCTGCCTTGATCTGCAGCGCGACCAATTCCGTTTCTGTGTGAACGATTGGCAGCGCGTGAATCTTCCGAACCGTACTTGCATCTACTAAGTCTTCACCGTACAACTCCCGTTCACATATTAAAACAGCACCTGAGCACTTCGAACCGCTTTGGTTGAGTTTGGGATCGGCCTCTACGATCCGAAGCAGAGCTTCTCGTTCTTCGCAAGCCGCTGTTTCGTCCATGAATCTGCTAAGTTTTTCCGCGTTGTGAAGCAGTTCAGCTAAATCAGAATGGGTCACCGCGGCTTTACCAAGATTACTCATCCAGGTAAGCAGTCTTTGCCCCTCCGGTTCTTTTTCCATTCCAGAGGCTGCAACCTTTTCACCTGCAATATCAACAACGGCTTTGGCGATCTTTCGATTAACCCGCTCCCATCCAGTCCGTTCAGACAATCGACCGGGGACCCTACCTTCAATGAGCAGCCGGGAATTTAAGCAAATAAGAATCAACCAGATAACGAGAAGGAATCCGGGCACTTGCCGGAGCCCACTGCCTTGCCTCACATCTACACCTCACAGGGATACTCACGGATGGGCATTCAATGTAATACTGTCTTTGCCTGCAATATCTAGTACCAGACTGAAGTAAGGGGTGCTTTTAATAAGATCCAAGGCACTTGCCAAAACATTAGATTCACCCACGACTTTAATCTCCAAAGGGTTTAAAGCCACTGTCCTGTGATTGATCAATACATCATCACCAACAGATCGAATGGAACTTGTGGCAATAAGACGCTCTGGGCCTATCTGAATGCCTTTGGCACCGGCTGCAAAAAGTTCATTGACTATATCTCGAAGATCATATCCTATGATATCATCTAAAACCGCCTGGGACCTGCCGGGGGCAGCCGTGATCAAAAGTCCCGGCCCTGTTAGCTCAGCTAATCCCGCGGCAGCCTTTGCCCCGGATAAAGCAGTCTCAACCTGTTTTAATTCTTGTCTGAGGAGTTGAATTTGCCCTGCCCGGCTGTCTAAAGTGCACAACCTGGGCCGCCCATCTTGGATTTGAATCTGGATGGGTTCAGTCAGCCGCTGCAGTTCTGCATCGGTTTCCAACTTTTGAACTGTTGAGTCAGACAAAATGCCGCCTGCATTGCCTACAGCCAGACCTGTTCCGGTCGGCTGTAAAACTATCAATGCTTCGTTGGAAGTGACAGTAAAATGCCCTTCCTCGGCCACGATATCAAGCGCGATCTGTTCCCGCCTCAGCTGTAGTTCTCTTTCCATGGTTTGTGCAACGGCATATCCGTGTTCAACTACTGCTTGTATAACGGCTTTTTCACCAACAGCTTGTTCTACTTCAAATCGGTAGTTGGCCAGAGCACTTCTAAAAGCCGTATTTTGTTCTAGATCGGACTCTTTCGCTTGTTTTGCATAATAGTCACCTAATGCCAGCGCGCTCGAGCGGACAGCATCAACACCAACTATCAATGGACTTGAAAAGCCGAAAACTCGGGCTAGACCCCATACATTTACCACCATAACTACAATTAAAACAAGCAGCCACAGGTTAAGTTCCTGTATCCTGTCTTTCCACTGTTTACCCATGTTTTAAACTTTCCTTTCATCTTATCTGCCCGGGTGGAATCTGCTTACTATACCATTTAAATAAAGTCCCCGATCTTTTGAAACTTACCCGCTTCCTTGACCTTACATACAATGTAGACTAAACTTTATCTGAAAGTAAAATCGACGTTTACCAAGGCTAGACTCGCAAGGAGGTAAATCATGCGACAACCCATCGCCTTTCTGTGCGATTTTGACGGTACCATCGGAATACAGGATACCGGCGAACTCATATTAACTAAACTTGTCTTTCCCCGCATTGCGCCTGATATTTTGACAGCAATCAACGCTAAGGCAGCCGGTTCCAAAGAGCTGTACAGTGCCTGGTACAGCGAGGCACCGCCCACAAGTCAAGAATTTGAGCAGCTTGTCTCGCAGGCTGAGATTGATCCTAAATTCGCCGTGTTGTGCGCTGAAGCTAGGAACAAACAGGATGCAGTCGCCATAGTCAGCGACGGCTTTGGTGCCTATATTCAACGGATATTAGGCGGCGAAAACATCAAAGGAATACCCGTGTACTCCAACAGGATGGACTTTAACAGTAAACTCACCCTGTCTTTTCCTCACTATAACCCAGATTGCAGGTTCTGTGGTGTCTGTAAAGCCGCCGTTGCCAAGCACTACTTGCGGCAAGGCTTCTACATAGTCTATATAGGTGATGGGGTAAGTGACCGTTTTCCTGTCCATGTTGCCCATAAAGTATTTGCCAAGGATGCGCTTGTTGGTATCTGCCGGCAGGAGGGAGTAAAATATACGGAATTTGATTCCTTTCAAGACATTTTGGATTGGTATAAACGAGGTGTATTGGAGCAGGATAAAGTTCAAGACCTGCACACAAAGTGCAAGTCTTTGGTAGAAAGTGATCTTGGGTTCTTGGATCGGAACTTAGCCCGCAGTTTTTTCAACATATGACCATTAGTGGCACAGTTACTGTGGAGCCCACCTATCTAAGGTGGGCTTTAGTTTTTAGGGTAGCCACTTAAGTGGATCTACCGTTTCATCATTGACTTTGATCCGAAAATCCACGTGTGGGCCTGTGCTTACGCCCGTACTTCCGGAACGGGCGATTATTTGCCCTTGTCTCACCCGGGTACCGGCTTTGACTAAAAGCCTGGAGTTGTGTCCATACCAAGTGGTCACTCCTCGCCCGTGATCGATTACAATACCATATCCATATGCTCCCATGTAGTCACTGCGAATCACTTTACCATTAGCCGCCGCTTTTACATCTGTCCCTAAGGGCACAGCTATATCGATGCCGCCATGAAACTGCCTGTTGTTGTACAGAGGATGAACCCGCCAGCCGTAAGGAGAGGAGATCCGCCCCCGCACAGGCCATATAAACAGCGGCATATTGCTTCTCCAGCCGGGAATAATCAAAGTTTGACCTGCCCGCAACCGGTTGGGATCAGAAAGGCGATTGGCTTCTGCCAAGGCCGGAACCGATGTATTGAAACGGGCGGCAATCACTGAAGCATTGTCTCCCGGCCGCACCTGGTAAACTTGGGCTTCAGACTTTGCCGACTGCATTTGTCCCTGCGACATACCGGATTGGGTCTTTTGGGCCAAGGCAGCCACTACCTGCTGCTTGGGGATGGTAAGCTCCCACCCAACCATAATCACTTCATCAGTCAGATCATTGGCATCCATAATAGCTTCAATGGGCACCTTATATTGTTTTGCTAAAAGATAGAGTGAGTCACCCCGCCTCACCTTATGGTTAAGAGTGGGATGCAAAATGGCGTCCCAGGTCTGCTTACCCACTACACCATCCACCGCAAGCCCGTTGGCGGCTTGAAAAGCCTTCACCACTTCCACTGTGAGAGGGCCGAAGTGACCATCTGCTTTAACAGAATAACCCCAATCCCCCAATTTTTGCTGCAGCTCTTGAATTTCCTTACCTTTCATGCCCTCTTTTAGCACGGCGGCAGCTTTTGCATGTTCCAAAAATATACCACCTAAGAGAACACTGAAACCTAGGCAAACAACCACAATTTTAGTAAACATCGATTTTGACATGACTACCTCCGTAACACCAGAGGGTGATACCGGACCGCCTGGGCCCTTATGATATCACCTCTGCCTAGAGCAAATTCTTTTCTATTCCCTATTATATCCATACTGCGGTTATATACGCCCATGCCAATTTTTGTCAACGAGGGCTAAAGATCCTGGTTAGAAACAGTGCACCTCCCACCACCAAAGCACCGCAAGAGCTGATCAGAACAGCACCAGCGGCAACGTTTTTGGCTGCTTTGGCCAAAGGATGATACTCCTTGGTAATTAAATTGACCGTGATCTCGACGGCAGTATTAAAAAGTTCCGCTGTCAAAACCTGGGTTATAGTTAACACAAGAACAGCCCATTCCAGGGGGGTAAAACCCACAACCCAAGCTAAAATGAGCGCTGCCGCTGCCAAAAGACAGTGGACCCGCATATTGCGTTCGGTATCAACGGCATGCCAAAGACCTGCCAAAGCGAATCTTACGCTTTCCAGGAAAGTGCGGGCTTGCACAGCTTATGCGGCTCCTTTCACCGCCTGAGGTCTAATCTAGATAAGATCCGTTCTTCTTTTTCTCGCATGACCCGGCGGTCCTCCAAAGTCTCGTGATCCAGTCCCAACAAATGCAAAAGCCCGTGGATAAGCAAATATACAACCTCTCGCTCAAGGCTGTGACCGTAAGCCTCTGCCTGTTTTAAAGCCGTTTCCAGTGATATTACAACATCACCCAAGATAATCCTCCCCCCGTCTAAAACAGGAGATAGCGGCCACAAAGCACCCCCGGATTCTGCCCGATCCGGGGCGATCTCTTTGGGTATTCCTTGCGAAACAAATTCTGCTTGGGGGAATGACAAAACATCGGTTGGTTCATCTAGACCTCGATATTCAGAATTCAACTGTTGAATGAAATCGCGATCACAAAGAACGATGCTGACCTCAGGGCTGTCGGCGCTGCCCTCCAACTCCCACCACACCCGAACAGATTGCCGGAGCAAATCCTCCAAAAAAGGTGTCACTTCTACAATCTCTTGCCGGTTCAAAATGTCTACTTCCATAACGTCGACTCCTTAGAAGCACTTTTAATGCCCCGGCGGTAGTTCGGGATACTCTATTCTGCTGTGGTAAATTCCCGAAAGAACCTGGGCGAAAGCCTCCGCTACTTTATCTAGATCCCGCAAAGTCAAGTCGCTCTCATCCAGCTGACCTGAGTTTAGTCGGGCTTTAATAATCTTTCTGATCAAACCTTCAATCCTGCCCGGTGTTGGCTTAGATAGCGTACGAACTGCCGCTTCAACAGCATCAGCTAACATGACAATAGCAGTTTCTTTACTTTGGGGCTTTGGCCCCGGGTAACGAAAATCAATCTCCTTTACTGACCCATCTTTGTCATCTTCCAATGCCTTGCGATAGAAGAACTGAACCAAGTCACTGCCGTGATGCTGCTTGATAAAGTCTGTAAGCACAGCCGGTAGTTTGTGCTGCTTGGCAAGTTCAACTCCCTCTTTAACGTGAGAAACAATAATCAATGTGCTCAATGAAGGGGAAATGCGATCATGGGGATTATCCCCACCCAACTGATTTTCTATAAAAAAGTATGGTCTTTTAACTTTGCCGATATCATGATATGCGGCCCCGACTCTGGCCAGGAGCCCATCGGCGTCCACTGCCTCTGCCGCAGCCTCGGCAAGATTGCCCACCATGATACTGTGATGATAAGTGCCCGGTGCCTCCAACAGCAAACGCCTTAACAAAGGCTGGTTGGGGTTAGAAAGCTCTAGAAGCTTGATTGATGATGTGATACCGAAAAGATTCTCCAGGTACGGCAAAAAGCCAATTGTGAAGATAGCAGAGATAATTCCATTCGCCAAACCAAGGTAGGCATTTCTAAGCAGGAAAAGATCCTCATTGATAAAAGCAAATGCCGCCATACTAACTAGGTTGACACCGCCCACTACAAAGCCCACTCGGGTAACATCTGAGCGTTGAGTCACCGTTCCCAGGCTTAAAACCGCTGTTACACCGCCCAAGAGCGAGACAGCGACAAAGCTCAAACTGCCGTCAGTAATAACACCGACAATTAAAGAAAATGCCGCGGTGACGATCACAGCCAGCCGTGAATCTAAAAGCAAAGTTACCAGCATGGCAGCAAAGGCAGTGGGCATCAGGTATCCTGTCCCGGCCCAAGGAATAAGGCTGAGAACTTTAGAGATAAATGCGGCGATGATAACAATTAAACCCAAAAGGGCAATTAATCCTTCATCTTGAAGGATGGCCCGTTCGTGCTGCCAAAGGTAGACTCCCACCAAAAGCATAAGCCCCAGGATCAAAGCGCCTACAGCCAGCATCCTGCCATATCCGGCCGTCCTTTTTTGTAGGCCCAGATCTTTTAGAATCTGCAGTTTCTCCCGGGTGACTACATCACCTTTTCGGACTACAATTTCACCCTGCAGTACCATAACAGGCACTACTTCTTCCGCGGCAACCCGTTTCACATTTTCCAGCTTGTCTTGATCCAACATGAGATTTGGCCGGATAACATTTTTAACCATTTCAACAACGCAGTTTTGCGCGGGTTCAGGCAAAGCATACTCCTCAACCTGCATGCCGGCCCGGTTAATGATCTCGCTGCGGTTTTCCTGACTGATGCGGTGATTGCTCAAAATTTTAATGGCAACGGTTTTTGCAGCTTGTTCCATTACCACAAAATCTTCCCGGGAAGCTGTCAAAAGCACCTCTGCGGACTGTTTGTCCACATCCACCTCAACTTCATCCCAAACAGTAGCCTGCAGTTCCCCTGTTCGCTGTTTAAGACTTACTACCGGCGTTTTGGTATCTTTATCCGCAGGTATATTGGAGTTGCCCGGTTCTTCTAGAACCCGCAAACTTGAGGCGTGTTCGAAAATAAATGAGAGCTTCTCCTCCGCGGATATTGCCGCTTTTCCATCAATGACATAGTTATCCGGATTAGCCCGCGCCTCCTCTAAGGCAGATTCCACAGCATTACTGCGCCGCCGATCCGTTTCATACTTGTTTTCAATGGTTCGCGGTGCCTCTATATCCCTAGGACTTACTTGACCTACTTTCAAGTCATACTGGAGTGGCATAAGATTTGCCACCAAAATACCTACAAGTGCCACGAAAATGATTAATGCCGTCAGCCACTGCCTGACGCCGGTTTTTTGCCAAAACCGCCAGAACTTGGCACTAAATACCTTGCCCAGGGCCTGGAATCTATTATCTTTTGACATAGAAGTAGCCACCACTCTCGTCTTTAGGCCTCAGATACATTGTCATTCAATCCTTGCCCTTGCTCGTAAACTTCATAAGCCCTAATAATGCGCTGGACTAGATGATGCCGCACAACGTCGGTTTCGCCTAAATTCACAACACTAATCCCGGCTGTATTTTTAAGCACTTTGCGCACTTCCCACAGGCCTGAGTTAATACCTTTCGGCAAATCAACTTGTGTTATGTCACCGGTAATAACCATGCGGGAACCAAAACCCAGCCGAGTCAGAAACATTTTCATCTGCTCGGAAGTAGTATTTTGTGCTTCATCAAGTATGACAAAGGAATCGTCCAACGTCCGGCCCCGCATATAAGCCAGGGGCGCCACTTCAATAGCTCCCCTTTCTGAGAATCTGCGAAACACATCCATTCCCAGGATATCATATAAAGCGTCATACAAAGGTCTCAAATAAGGATCTACTTTTTCCTGCAGATCCCCTGGCAAAAAGCCCAAACGTTCCCCCGCCTCTACAGCCGGTCTTGTCAAAATGATGCGGTCTACCTGCCGCCTTTTCAAAGCTTCGATGGCCATCGCCATTGCCAAATACGTTTTACCGGTGCCTGCAGGACCAATACCAAATACTACAAGATCCTTGCGCATGGCATCAAGATAGTGCTTTTGTCCAAGGGTTTTAGGTCTGATTTTCTCGCCCCGGGCAGTAATAGTCACTACATCACCCTTAAGATGGATAAGCTGGCTGTTTTCGCCTTTCATACCCAACCGGGCCGCATATCTGACATCTTGGTCGGTTACAAGCCTGTCCCCCGCCATCTTAACGAGGTCAGCTAAGATACGCTGCGCAAGCGCTACCTGTCTCTTAGAACCGGTGATGCCGATGGAATTACCCCGGGAGAATATTTTCACACCCAGTTCCTCGCCAAGAGCTTTAAGATTTTCATCCCGGCAGCCAAACAATGCCAAAGCAACATCATTATCATCAATAGTTAATTTATCTTCGACTAGATTTGCACTCAAATCAGTCGTTTTCCTCCCTTCCCACACGAGTTTGGGCTTGTAATGGTCTAAAGACCCCAATGTCCTCATGTACTTCTACAACCCGTTTGGCCCGAATGAGCACGTTTCCGCCCTGTTCCTCAGTGAATACTTCAGTTTCTTGGGACAATATCTCTGTCCGGGGGCCCAACCTTGATTCAATGTCACGCCAGGCATTCAACAGGGCAGTTTCCTTAGCAGATTCGAGATCAATCTCAATTTTCTCCTCGATAAGCTCATGGAATTCAATTATATCCATACGCACCGGCAGCCTGATATCTAAGCGTTTCCAGTAAAAAGGTTTGGTTACCCTGCTTTCCTCAAATAAGGGAAAAGGCGAACGGGAGACTCCCCAAACCCAGTTCCACGGGCCGACTGCCACATGATACCCTTTATAGGTTTCTCCGGTCCGATATCGATTATAGGTAACAACTCCGGCTTCCCCGAACCCACTGTACCAAACCCGCCCCTTGACTACGCCGCTTGCCCGAAGATAGTGGGGCTCTTCACCGGAATAGGGGATAATCTCGCTGTGCTGTGACATATCTTCGGCAGCTAAACTGCCGTCTATCAACACTTGCCCCGGCACAACTGTCTCACCTTCTGTTACTACCGCTTGCCCTACAAAGGGGATGATTTGAGTGACTAACGCACCTTTGCCAGCGACGATATCTCCCGGTGTTTTCTCATCTTGGGCTATTTCTGTTTTGCAGGCTGCTTCCACTGCCAGCAGTATGCCCCGGGCTCCAACGCCGACCCACGCCAGTTGAGGTAGTTCCATCATGAGCTGTGTTTCCAGTTCACGGGGCCTAATGCTGGATCTGGGGACCCCCGCTTCAATGCCGTTGGTTTTCAGGATTTCTTTAATTAAAGCCTGTTCTACAGGATCAACACCGCGGATCTGTATAACCCAAATAATTGATGAAAGCATATATATACATACGAGGCTTGCAACAGCCCCGAAAATAAGTGTTGAACGCTGCCAAAGCCTTTTCCCGATAGATGGCAAACCCACCCGGTGGCGAATCTCGACGTGAATGGGAAATAACGAAGCCGCTTCTGAAAGCCCCGGGAGTTGGTCCATATTGGCTTTGCAAATCAAAAAGTTTCTACTGAGCCGGTTCACTTCCCACAAATGAATTCCCCGGCGGGATAACGAGTTTAAAAACTCCTCAACAGCTTCCCCTTTGACCTTGATTATAACATAGCCCTTACAATATGACCACAGCCTGCGAGCCAGCACAATCGATCACACCCCTAGACCCACCAGTTCGATACCGTGAATAACACCGGTGATAACAACGTCTGTGGCAAAAAGCGACTCAATTTTTAGGCGTTTGCCTCGAACAACCGTTTCACCTTGTGCGGTGAGTACCCGAATATGCTCAGGCTGATAGCTCAAAATACCTTTATGGTTTTCAATTAGGATCTTGCTGCTGCCGGTAAGTGTAGTCCGCGGCAGATCGAGCATAACCTCTGCCGGCAGATCCAGCGTATGGGTAAGTCCCTGCAATAAACGGTGTTTCGTCTCTTTGATCATAGTACTCCCCCCCTAGGCATCGCTCATATATGTCTATGCCTTTAGGTAGGGTTTAATTACGGTCAAACAACACAGCATACCATCCACATCCTTTCGGATCCATGGTATGCTGTGTTTGTAGTAGATGATGTGTTGGCCACCAATTATCTTCTTTTAAGCAGCGGGTGAGGCTCTAGACCTCTGGGTTTGCCCAGTATTTCAGTAAGTACTATCGCCTCACGCCATTTTTGAGCAGAGACACTGTCTATATTGAAGGATTTGTGTTCTACTTTTCTGGAAACTCTCGGTCTAGGTGCACCTGCTTGAAAACTTGCTGTAGACAGCCCAGCAGGCACCACCTGTTCTTTCGGTCTCTGGGGTTCTAAATCAAAGCCCTCCACCGGGTGTGGATCAAACACAAAAACGTCAGACATCGATGGGCTATCACCTATGTCACCAATCTGCCCATTCGGTTCAACATGGGAAGCCTTCGAGCCTTCCTGTTGATTCGAGACGACCGTTTCCGAGGGTTTCGGTATCTGGCTCGTTTGCACGCGTTTGATCACGGCCTCGACAACAGATGCCACAACATAGAGCATAATCAAAAGCCCAAATATACCTTCCAAGTTCGATCGCTCCCTTACCTGCGCGTTGGGCCTCTATTTTCTTCATCATTGCCATCCACCTTATCGCCTTTTGTTTCATCGGCAATGGCCTCACGCATGTCGGTATCAGCTAAAACATTGCGCATGGCATAATAATCCATAACTCCCATATGCCCTTCTTTTAGTGCCCCGGCAAGGGCCAAAGGTACTTCGGCCTCGGCTTCGACTACCCGGGCCCGCATCTCTTCCACCCGGGCCTTCATCTCTTGTTCCATGGCTTGGGCCGCAAAACGCCGTTCCGCCGCTTTTGCCTGGGCAATGTGCTTATCAGCTTCGGCTTGATCCATCTGCAGTCGAGCCCCGATATTGCGACCGACATCAACGTCAGCAATATCGATGGACAAAATCTCAAAAGCAGTACCGGCATCCAAGCCTTTGGATAAAACTGTGTTGGAAATCCGATCCGGGTTTTCCAAAACCTCGGCATGGCTTTCCGCCGACCCTACAGTAGTAACAATCCCCTCACCGACTCTGGCAATGATGGTGGGTTCACCGGCTCCACCCACTAGTCGTTCGATATTTGCCCGAACTGTGACACGAGCCTTAGCTTTTAATTCAATTCCGTCTTTGGCCACTGCTGCGATTTCGGGAGTTTCAATAACTTTAGGATTGACGCTCATCTGCACGGCTTCTAATACATTTCTGCCGGCTAAATCAATCGCTGCCGCCCGCTCAAAACTCAAAGAAATATCGGCTCTGTGGGCAGCGATCAAGGCATCGACAACTCGATCTACATTGCCGCCGGCCAAATAATGTGCTTCAAGTTTATCAATGGTAGCATCAATACCCGCCTTCAGTGCTTTGATTAAAGGCATAATAATGCGGCTTGGAGGTACCCTTCGCAATCGCATCCCAATCAAAGTTACAATACTGACTTGCACCCCCGCTGCCAAAGCCGAGATCCAAAGCCCAATCGGAACAAAGTTCAACAAAATCAACAGCCCAACAACAATTAGAATCACAGGAATCCAGCTGACTAAAATCATATTCGGGATCAGTCACTGCCATTTGCAGGCAGTGGTTAATCCCCTCACCTCCTTTTGGCTAATCTTCCGATACATCAGATAAAATGGCTCGCACAACAACTCTATTGCCCAAGACCTCCACAACTTTGATTCCAGTGCCCTTTGCTAAAAAGCCGCCTTCAGTGACTGCATCAACACGTTCACCCTCTATATCAACTATGCCGGCAGGCCTTAAAGGTGTTAAGGCATCTCCTATTTTCCCAATCAGGGGCGAATCAAATGCTTTTGCCTCTTCGTTTGGGGCCTTCTCAACAACCGTGTGTAACACCAACCGCTGCCAGGCCTGACTACGTCTAAAGTATTTCCAGCCCAAAACTACCACCAAAATCGTAACAACCAATGCCACAGTAAGACTGAGCAGTCCAGCTTCGGTTGAGGCATAACTCAGCAAAATACTGCCGAAGATGCCGCCAAGACCCAATATACCCGCCAGCCCAAACCCGGGGATGATAAGTGCCTCAACTAATAGTAAAATAAATCCAGTCAAAAACAACATAGCTACTTCCCAACCGGCCAATCCGGTCACCAAACGGCCGCCAAAAAACAAAACCAGACTGACTACACCAACTGTACCGGGTATCCCAAACCCGGGTGTCAACAGTTCCAAAACCAGTCCGGCAAACCCCAAACTCAGCAGAAGTGAGCTGACAACGGGCTGTGTAACAAACCCAGCAACTTTTTCCGCAAAAGTTGGGTGCATTATATGAAATTCTTGGTCTGCAAATCCCAATTTTCCAAGTGCATCACTGCGGCTGTTTGCAACAGCATCAGCAAATCCATGTTGTAGGGCCTGTTCTGCGCTCAAAGTGAGGATCTTACCTGCCTTAATCACGCCTTCTATGCCCACATCTTGATCAACCATGGCAGCCGCAAGTATCGGATCCCTGCCTCTTGTTTGGGCAGTGGCTTCAAACTCCGCCCGCACCGCCGAAATAGTCTTTTCATCTGCCGGGCGGGGTTCAGCAGCACCGATTGTGGCGCTTGGTGCCATGATCAGCTTTTCACCGGCCATAGCGATCAAAGCCCCGGCCGACCATGCCCTTTCTGTCACAAAAGTAATAATGGGAATTTGTGAGGCGAAAATAATGTCCCGTACCTCAGTGGCGGCATCCACCCGCCCACCGAAAGTATTTATCTCAAACAAAAGTGCATCAGCTCGGCCATCAGCAGCTTCTTTGACCGCTCTGCGGACAAAACCCGCCAAACCCCACTCAATAGTACCCTTGATTGGTACAACCCAAACACTGCTTGCTTGGGCCGCTGTAGGTAAAAACAGCCCCAAGCATATCCACGCTATTATAATCGCCAAGCGAGCGTGCCTTTGCGGCTTTTTGCCCTTTTGTGCGGACATATATATCCCCCCATCAATCTTGTCCTATAGTTATAAGAAAAACCCGTTGTCGCCAGACAACGGGCTAAATCTGGATTATTATCGATAGCGTTTTCTTTTCCGCGCTGCCTCGGACTTCTTCTTCCGCCTTACGCTAGGCTTCTCGTAATGCTCACGTCTACGCGCCTCAGACATAATACCCGCCATACGACACTGCCTCTTAAAACGGCGCAGCGCTCTATCGAGGGATTCATCCTTGCCAATTCTGACATGCGCCAACGATTTTCCCTCCCTCCGCGCTCACAATAACTCGCTTCTGTAGATGATGAGTAAATGCTACAGATGCGTTGGTACGATATCATTCTCATTATACTTGCCTATTGTCTTATCTGTCAACCTCAGCCCGGGGGCCAACCCAAGCTGCGACCGCCTAATAAGTGAAAGTGAACATGGAAGACACTTTGACCTGCACTTTCCCGGCAGTTCACGACTACTCGGTAGCCTTTTTCATCTATGCCTTCCTGTCGGGCCAAGTCTTTGATCACCATATGAATATGACCGAATAGATCTCGATCCGCATCTTCAAGGTCGGCAATTGTGGGAATATGTTTTTTAGGAATCACCAGCATGTGGACTGGTGCCTGGGGATTAATATCGTTAAAGGCTATCACAAGCTCATCTTCATAGACTATATCACTGGGAATTTCCCGAGAAACAATCCGGCAAAACAAACAATCGCTCACTGCGGCACCCCCTTAAGGTTTTGGCCCACATTATTAGACTTCCACCGCGTCACCAAAAACTCCTTCCGGGGTGGCACTTAGAATCGCAACTTTGGACATATCACCTATTTCACCCCGATAGTTTTGGGCAGTCACTTTAACGTAAGTGTCTGTATGACCTATCCAAAATGCACCTTGGCTTTCGGTGTCACCGCGACCTGTGTGTAGAACCTCTTCCCAAAGCACTTCGACTTTTTGTCCAATATAACTTTTGTGAAATTTCAGGCTCAGCTCATGGCCCAGTGCAATCATTTCTCGGCTCCTTCGCCGCTTAACAACTCCCGGCACTTGCTTGGGAAACCTAGCTGCAGCGGTGCCGCTGCGGGGTGAATAGCGAAAAACATGCAGTCGGGTAAAACCGACATTGCGAACTAAGTCCAGACCATTTTGAAACTGCCGGTCCGTTTCCCCGGGAAAACCTACAATTACATCGGTAGTAATGGCAATATTGGGCAGATAGTGCCGCACCAGATCAATCTTGTCTTGGAATTCTGCCGCAGTATATGGGCGCCTCATGGCTTTTAAAATCTCATCATCACCTGCTTGAAGCGGTATATGCAGGTGATGGCATGCAATTTCAGAGGCTTTGATGGCAAGACAGAGTCCTTCATCAATTTCGGGGACATCAACAGACCCAAGTCGCAGTCTTTTCAACCCATCTATACCTTCAAGGGCTCTGATCACTTCCGCCAAATTCACGGCAGGATCAAGATCTGCACCATAGGCCCCCAAGTGGATTCCAGTTAACACTACTTCGCCAAAACCCCGATCTACAAGCCGTTTTGCTTCTTCAACAATGGCCTTAAGCCTGCGGCTGCGGCTGGGGCCTCTTGCAAAAGGTATTTTACAGTAAGTGCAAAACTGGTTGCAGCCATCTTGTATTTTGAGGGTAGCCCTGGCTCGGCCGTCAAACTCCTGAATCGGCAGCTCTTCAAATTCAGTGGCGCCAAAAATATTCTCTACTTCGATTTGTGGCTGACCCTGGTTAACCTTTTCAACAAGCTCGACAATTTGTGCTCGATCCTGGTTGCCAATCACAAGATCAACACCCGGAAGACCTGCCACATCACCTGGGGCAGTCTGAGCATAACAACCGGTAACGACTACAACGGCTTCAGGGTTTTGACGAACGGCACGCCTGATTGCCTGACGAGATTTCCGTTCTCCACTGCCTGTAACGGTACACGTGTTGATGACGTACACATGGGCAGTTTCGCTAAAATCAACG
Organism: Bacillota bacterium; assembly: GCA_012519025.1. Classification (GTDB taxonomy): domain Bacteria; phylum Bacillota; class Limnochordia; order DTU087; family DTU087; genus JAAZMF01. The sequence continues at coordinate 1,048 of JAAYQZ010000043.1, read as the reverse complement.
ATATTGTAACAGCACTTCCGAAAAAGCTCCAGAAGTGACTGTGTGTCGTATTGATTAAGTTTGCATCCCAGAGTATAGAAAGCAACTCGCTTTTCGGACATGCCCAATGCCTCCCAGTCAGGCTGGTTTTTTATCTTAAAGGCTCCAAATAATGATGTTCTCCACGGATGCCATCTTTTGTCACATGAAGTATACCAAATGAGCCCATCGGCATCATGCGACGGTCAGTGGGAGAACCGGGGTTGAACATTAGAACTCCTCCATGAATCTCGTTGTAAGGTCTGTGGCTGTGGCCAAACACAATGCAATCCACTTGCCTAAATGCTTGCCTTGCCCTTGTGACGGGGCTGCCGCTGGCACCATCGCCATGAATCAGCCCAATTCTCTTATTTCCCAACTTGACAATCCGGCGTCTTTTGAGCCGACGCCTGACTTCAGGAAAATCCATATTGCCGTAAACGGCTTCTACAGGCGCCACGGTGGAAAGCTCTTCTATAACCGCCCACGTTATGATATCACCGGCATGTAAGATCAAATCCACGCCGGCAAAACCTGTAAAAACCTCTGCCGGCAAATGATGTGCACTGTGGGGAATATGAGTGTCGGAGATTATCCCGATGCGATAATTACAAGTTATAGTGTTCTGCCTCCTTTGCCTTAACCCAAATCACCACTAGCGTATAATACCAATGCCGCCGCTACAATGCCGGCGGTTTCTGTGCGCAGAATACGGGGACCCAGGCTGACAGGGACCAAACCGGCTTGACGGGCGGCTGCCGCTTCACCGGCACTAAAACCACCTTCCGGCCCAATATAGATCCAAACTTCACTGGGGGGCAAATCGCAGTGTCGAGCTGCAAGATCCTTTCCCTGCTTACATCCGCAGTTTTGCGGTTTCCATATTTGTGCTAAAACATCCCGCAGATGGGTATCTTCTGTTGATTCCCAAGGGAAAAGGCCCAATGCTTGCCCATCTTTAACCCTGTAAAGATCAAAGCTTTCCCGCAGCGAAACAGGCTTGTGGACCTTGGGTATTACGGCTCTTTTG
>JAAYQZ010000042.1 GCA_012519025.1 Bacillota bacterium | reverse complement strand
CACTCTTGCCGCAGCCACTTTCTCCAACAACTCCCAGCGTCTCGCCTCGGTCTATAAAGAAGCTGACACCGTCGACTGCTTTGATCAAGCCTGATTCGGTTCTGAAATGTGTTTTCAAGTTGTCTACTGTCAGCTGAATATCATGGTTGTTGTTAGTCACGTCTGTATGCCTCCTTAAACAGTGGGATCATAGGGTATGTACCCATCAATCCGCATAGGGATCGGCTGCGTCTCGCAAGCCATCGCCCACGAAATTAAATGCCAGCACAGCGATGACAACGAATAATCCCGGTAAAAGCAACCAGGGACGCAGTGCCACTGTGCGCATATTTTGTGCTTGCTGCAGAAGAACCCCCCAGCTGATAGCAGGAGGTCGCAAACCAATGCCTAGAAAACTCAAAGATGTTTCTCCTAAAATCATGCCCGGAATGGTCAGGCTTACTGTGACCAACACATAACTGAGAAAATTGGGTATTAAGTGTTTGAAAATTACCCACCAGTTGCTGCCACCCATAGATATTGATGCCGCTACAAAGTCGGTTTCCCTCAGTGATAAAAACTTACCCCGCACTACTCTAGCCACTTCTGTCCAACTTAGTAGTGAAAGCAGGACTGTGATCGCGAAATAAGTCTTAATTGCACTCCACGAGGCAGGTAAGGCGGCACTTAAAGCCATCCAAAACGGGATATGTGGTATGGAGATCAAAAATTCGATCAACCGTTGAATTACTATATCGACTGTGCCTCCCAAAAGACCTGAAAGACCGCCGATGGCGAGTCCCAAGATAAGGCTGATAAATACACCTATGAGCCCGATTGACAAGGATATCTGGGCCCCGTGGATGATGCGAGAAAACATGTCTCTACCTAAGGCGTCTGTGCCCAAAAGGAAGAAAGGAGCATTCCCTTCCACTCCAAACAAATGTACATTGCTCTGAAACAGACCAAACCATTTGTAAGGCGTACCTCGCACAAACAGCTTTAAGGGATGCTGTACAGTGTGATCGACAACATATACCTTTTCCCACGTATCTGGGTCAGTTTCTTGCGTCAACCCATAAACAAACGGCCTCATGTGAAACTTACCTTCGGCATCTATGAACTTGGGAAGCTGTGGAGGAGTATAGGCGTATTTGGCATTTCTTTGCACAGGATCTTGTGTCGCTACAAAGCCGGCACTCAGCGCCACAAGATAAAACAATATCAAAACCACCGAACCAGCCATTGCCAGGCGATGTCTGCGAAATTGGCGCCACATTAACTCCCACTGAGAAAGAGACTCAGTCTCCAGTTCTTCGTAGGGCTCGGTGCCCATATCGAGGTGCGTAAGTTCGGTTGTCTGTTTGGTTGTTTCCATGATGTCTGAGCCCCCTTATTCTGAAGCGTCGTAGCGAATTCTTGGATCGATCCACGCCAACAACAGGTCAGACAGTAAAGTACCTATAATTGTCAGGGCACTCAGCGTGAAGAGAAAACTGCCCGATAGGTACATGTCTTGTGCAAGCAGCGAGTCCAAAAGAAGGGGTCCTGTAGTTGGTAAATTTAAAACAATGGCCACTATGGCTTCCCCTGAGACAATCGCCGGTAGAGTCCAGCCCACAACACTAATAATGGGGTTGATCGCTACCCGGGCCGCATGCTTGGTAATAACAAAGAACTCAGCCAAGCCCTTTGAACGGGCTGTCTGTACGTAGTCCTTGCTGAGTTCATCCAGCATAGTACTGCGCATTACGCGAATCAGTTTAGCGGTTCCGCCCATACCAACGACAATGATGGGGGTCCACAGGTGTGAAAGCAGGTCCTTAAACCTTGCAATGTCCCACGGTGCATCTCTAAATTGTGGAGAGAACAACCCCCCGATACTCAATCCAAAATACTTAAAAAAGACAAACATCAGCACCAGGGCCAGCAAAAAGCTGGGGACAGCAAGCCCCAAAAAGCCGATGGTCGTAAATACATAATCCCCCCATGAGTACTGGTTTACAGCCGAATAAATCCCAATGGGAATTGCAAGTAAATACGTCATGATTAAGGTGGATATTGAAATAACCATAGTGAATGGAAGGCGTTCAAGCAGCAGATCTTTAACAGGCTTCTCCCATTTCCACGACTGTCCAAAATCTCCGTAACGCACGATACGCCACAGCCAATTGGCATATCGCTGATACAATGGTTTATCAAGCGCATATCGATGCCTTAAAGCAGCTACACGCTCTTCGGTAACTCTGACACCTTGTGCTTCCAAGGTTGTAATGTATGATGTTAGGTAATCCCCGGGAGGGAGATCGATAACGACAAAAGTAAGTACTGACAGCAAAAGTAATGTGGGTATCATCAGCAGAGTCCTGCGAAGAACATAACTCAGCATTGCGCCCCTCCTCATCTAGACCTCAAATTGATAGTGGCATGCCAAAACAGGTATGAGATCCCCCAAGGCGATACCACCTTGGGGGACCCAATTACGGTTCTTTAGTCAAAGAACAATTGCTCTGGGTTTGCGGTGCTCAACCACAAGTTGTCCCAGGACCAATAGCCATCAGTGGCTAAGTTCTTCAAATTCTTGCGTGCGATCAGTGGATAGGGAGCTTCTGCGATTGTGCCGATTAGATAGACGTTTTCAGCTTGTGCATCTAGAATCTTTTGGCAAAGCTCAAACGATCTTTCGGAATCGGGTGTGGCAACCGCTTCTTCCCACCATGCCCGCAGTTCCGCAACGTATGCGGGAGGTTCCCATCCTTGGTCACCGCCGGTCTGGAACCAGCGTGCCCACTCGGTCCATGCTACTTCAGACCATCTCGGCACCTCTGGTACCAATCGCGCTGCAATCAAGGGGAACAAAACGTCGGTTGCACAGTCGCCATGCCACAGTGTGGCATCCATCAAGTTTGCAGGTGCTCTTTCTGCCTGCAGCTCAGATGAAACAAGCTTAGTGCGCATATCGATACCGACTTCATTCCAATACTGTGTTACAAGCTCAGCATTTGGCTGTTTAGGTGTTTCTGAGTCAAGATATTCCAGAGTGAAAATCAAGCGCTCCCCATCCGGCCGCAATCTAAACCCTTCTGAATCCCGCTTATCTAGACCCATCTCATCCAGAAGTGCATTGGCTTTATCGGGGTCATATTCCACATAAGCAGTGGCATACTCAGGCTTAAAGTATTGGCTGGAAGGCACTACGGTAAACTGGCTTGGTTTACCTTGCCCGTGATAGATCAACTCGTTGATCTCATCGCGATCAATGGCAATTGACAAAGCCTGTCGGAAACGCTTGTCACCGAAGATCTCCTGAAGTACCGGATCCTCGTGGGTGAGGTTAAATGCATACGCAACTTCATTTAGAGCACTTCTCCACAACTCCACCCGGTAGTTGCCGTCTTCTTCATAGCGTCTGAATACAGGGTAGTCTCGGATATCGCTTTCAAAGCCTGCGAAATCCAAGGCGCCACTGATAATCATACCGTTGAGGACCTCTCGGTCGCTGACAATCTGGCAGTCGACTCTATCGATATACGGCAGCTGGTTGCCGGCAGTATCGACTTTCCAGAAATACGGGTTGCGCACCCATTGGCGTCTGTCAGAGGTGATTTCCTCTAAAATGTATGGTCCAATAGTGGGCAGTTCCGGATTAAATGGTGAAAGCCCAAGCCTCAATGCTTTATTCTCATAAAGCTCATACCATTCGTCATAGCCTTCTTCAATGGCCATGGCTTTTAGCTCTTCCTCTGGAACATAATGCGCGTGGAATTGCTTTAGGTAATGCTTCGGTAAAATTATGCCGGAAGCGTTGTGAATGGTCTGGTTGAGGAAGAAGGGTTTCGGTGAGGCGAAAATCAGCTGGAAGGTGTAATCGTCTACAATGTTTAGTTCTACTACCGGTCCGGTTGCACTGTCTGCACGCCAGACGTGGCCAATGATGGGGGTCAAGTCCTCGTTATGCATAACATCTTCATACCAGAACTTGACGTTTTCCGTTGTAACAGGGTGACCATCAGACCATCTCATGCCTTCCCGCAGGAAGAAAGTATAGGTGGTTTTATCTTCGGAAATCTCAAAACCACGGCAAACATGAGGTACTAAATCATCAACTGCTGGGGTGGGTTGTACTAAAACAGCTTCACCGCCCATGATCATGTGGTCATCGCCATGTCCGAGAGGACGTGTACCTGCAACGTGTGCTGTGCCGCCGTATTTACCGACTTTATCTACCGGTTCAACAACCAGCGGTGTCTTTGGCAAACGTTCCTCCAATGGTGGCAATAGTCCGGCTTCTACTTGCTCTTTAAGCATGGGGGCCTCATCGTAAGTCATGGCCAAAGCACTTGTACTCAAAATGAGCAGTAAACCGATAACCAACAAAAGCGTATGTTTTCTTACACTAAGCACTAACTTGCCTCCTTGTAATCAGCTTGTGAAACAAATGACGTTCGAAAGTTTAAAATGCTCTCCTCTGCTCACCTCCTTTAAAAGAATTGCCCTACAGTGTCCGATTACACAGATGTGAAAAACATACACAACAATGTTTTACACTCTTAATATTCACCGGGAGTTTGGGAATTCCTGCCTCAAAGTGAACAATTCGTTAAATCCAGAGATACCCGATAAACTTCTCGAAAAGTTCACAACGTGTTTTGGTTGATCGTTCACCAGTTGGGCGGCGGGCAAAGAAATGACGCCCTTGCGGAAAGGGCGTCAGAGAGTCTAAAGACCATCTTAGTCAAAGAACATCTGCTCTGGATTGGTGGTGGTAATCCAAAGATTATCCCAAGCCCAGTACCCATCTTCCGGAACGTTCCGCAGATTTTTGCGAACCACCAGAGGATAAGGGGCTTCAGCAATGGTACCGATAATAAAGATGTTTTCAGCCTGGGTTTTAAGTATGTTGTCATACAGCGCATCTACTTTGTCCGAATCGACGGACTGTAATGCTTCCTCCCACCACCCTCTGAGCTCTTTGGCAAATGCCGGTGGCTCTTCACCTTGCTCTCCGGCTGTTCTAAACCAACGGGCCCATTCGGTCCAGAGCACTTCTTCCCAGCTCGGTTGTATTGGTACAAGACGTGATGGTCTCATGGGGAACAGAATGTCTGTGGTTGAATCACCGTGCCATACAGTGGCATCCATGAGATTTGCGGTGGCCCGTTCAGACTGCAGCTCTGATGAAACCAATTTTGAACGCATGTCTATCCCGATCTCTTGCCAATGTTGAGTGACCAGCTCTACGTTGGGCTGTTTTGGAGTTTCAGAATCCAGATACTCAAGTGTGAAAATTAGCCGCTCTCCGTCAGAACGCAGTCTATATCCGTCGCTGTCTCGTCTATCCAATCCCATTTCATCTAATAGTTTATTTGCTCTTTCCGGATCATGGTCTGCATATGCTGTTGCGTATTCAGGTTTGAAGAAGCGGCTGGTTGGCATCACAGTCAGTTGACTTGGTTTTCCTTGGCCATGATAGATCAGCTCATTGATTTCATCGCGATCGATCGCCAAAGATAAAGCCTGGCGGAACCGTTTGTCACCGAAAATTTCCCGGAGCACTGGATCCGTATGGGTCATGTTAAACTGGTATGTCACCTCGTTTAGAGCGCTTTTCCACAAGATGACCCGGTAGTTACCTTCATCTTCATACCTGCGGAAGACGGGGTAGTCTCGGATATCACTTTCGAAGGCTGCGAAATCCAAACCACCGCTGATGATCATTCCGTTTAGTACTTCCCGGTCACTGACGATTTGGCAATTGATTCTGTCTATATAAGGTAGTTGGTTGCCTGCCGTATCAACCTTCCAAAAATATGGGTTGCGAACCCAAGTGCGGCGATCGGAAGTGATGCTTTCAAGGATATAGGGGCCAACTGTAGGCAGATCAGGATTAATGGGTGCGGTGCCTACCCGGGTAGCTCTGTTGCCGTACAGTTCATACCATTCGTCAAAACCTTCCGCCACTGCCATAGCCTTCAGTTCTTCTTCTGGTACGTAGTGGACATGGAACTGTTTGAGATAATGCTTGGGTATGATAGAACCTGCAAAATTATGAATCATTCTGTTGACGAAGAATGGTTTTGGGGAGGCGAAAATCAATTGAAAGGTGTAATCATCGATTACATTCAGTGCCACGACTTGACCTGTCGCACTTTCAGCACGCCAAGCCTCACCGATTATCGGTGTCAGATCTTCATTATGCAGGACATCTTCGTACCAAAATCGGATATCTTCTGTTGTAAAGGGGTGTCCGTCTGACCATTTTACTCCTTTGCGCAAATAAAAAGTAAAAGTAGTTTTGTCGTCGGAAATGTGGAAGTCTCTAGCAAGGTGAGGCACGATGTCATCGACGGCGGGGGTGGGTTGGACAAGGGTTGCATATAGGGACATCATCATGTGGTCATCGCCCCATGCTGTAGGCCTTGTGCCGGCCACATGCGCAGTGCCTCCGTATTTGCCAACACTGTCAGTTGGCTCTACAACCAAAGGCTCGTCTGGCAGCCTTTCATCGACCGGGGGAAGTTCACCTACTTTCACCATTTCCTCAAGCATGGGTGCCTCATTGTAGGATGCCGCTAGCCCCGTGGCGCTCAAAATCAACAACAATCCCATGAAAAACACAACGGCAGCTTTCCTGACACTTAACACTATCGCTCGCCTCCTTAGTAATATTGGGAATGGATGAGCCTGTGAGACCCATCTACACCCATCGTGTGGAATATTCCCCAAAGAACTGAACATTCCTTCTTTGTGTAGCAACTGAAGATAAGCTCGATTATTCAGGGAGCTGTACTAGCGAAGTCGAGCCTTATGTCCCGGCTTTTGCGGCACATAAATAGCCCAAGGCAGGGATTGACCATTTTAGGAGGAAATGCGTTTATAGAGAAACAGGTGAGAGGATGTCCAATATATGCTGGATGTAATTGTAGGACGGGCCGGCTCCGGTAAGACGCACCTGTGTGTGGAGCAGATTACCAAGGAGCTTAGACACGATCCTTTGGGAGCACCGCTATATCTGTTGGTGCCCCCAGAATCGACATTTGCCTTAGAGAAACTACTTTTGCGGCAGTCTGGTCTTGGGGCAATTACCCGTGCCCAGGTATTGGGATTTCAGCGTCTGCGTTGGATGATTTTACAAAAAATCGGTGGGCTCGCCAATCCTCCATTAAGTGATCAAAGTCGCAGGTTCTTATTGACAGAAATTGCCCGCCAGTATCGTGAGCAGTTGACTATATTTCGGGAGGTTGTTCGGCATTCCGGTTTTTTAGATCAGCTTGGTAGTCTCATAGAGGAATTGATGCAAAAGGGTTTATGCAAAGAATCACTTTTTTGTAAGTCTGATGTCCTGGATGGGGTGCTGGCAGCTAAGACCCGTGATTTGACACTTTTGTTTGCGGCATATCAAAATGAGTTAAAGCGAATAAAATGCGAGGACAGTGCATCAAGTTGGCGCAAAGCGATTTCCAATATCAAGGACGCGGCGTTTTTGGAAGGGGCGAAAATTTGGATTGATGGATTCTGGGATTTCGAGGATCATGAGATGGATACCATTACTGCATTACTGCAGAAAGTGGAGCATATGACAATTACTTTGAGACTGGCACCCGATTGCTCAGCATTTGGCGGCCGGGAGATTTTTGCCAGCAGTATAAAGGCCTTTCAAAAACTGCAGGACTTGGCCGAGGGTTTAGGGCTGGAGCTCCATGTTACTTATCTATCCCAGGAAAAACACTCGTCCCTGCACAACCCGGTTTTAGGAAGGGAAGAGCGAAGAAGTTCCGCAAAAAGCTTATACAGATTTCGTAAAGCCCATGATCTAGCCTATCTAGAAGATCAGT
>JAAYQZ010000041.1 GCA_012519025.1 Bacillota bacterium | reverse complement strand
TCTGCCATGCGGGTAGCAGGAGTACCTTTACGCTTTGAATAAATAAAAGTAAAGGCCGCATCATACTCTACTTCCCGAACCAACGCCATGGTGTCCAAGAAATCCGCTTCGGTTTCTCCTGGAAAACCCACCATAATATCAGTGGTTAAACTGATGTTGGGCACAGCCTTTCGAATCTTATCCACCAATCGCAGATAGTATTCACGATCATAACCGCGGTTCATGCGTTTGAGTACCTTGCTGCTGCCTGCCTGCACCGGTAAATGCAGATGTTCACAGACTTTGTCGTAGTCTGCTAGGGCTTTAATTAATTCATCACTAACATCCTTTGGATGGGATGTAGTGAAACGAATTCTTTCCAGCCCTTCCACCTTATTAACCTCAGCAAGCAGTTTGGCAAAGTCCAGCTCACCACCGAGATCCTGTCCGTAAGAGTTCACATTTTGCCCTAATAAAGTGACTTCCTTTATGCCGTCGGCAGCAAGACGTTGTGCCTCTTCAATAATGGCCTTAGGCGTACGGCTGTGTTCTTTGCCGCGCACATAAGGAACGATGCAGTATGTGCAGAAGTTGTTGCAGCCGTGCATGATGGTGATCCATGCTTTGAGGCTGCTTTGACGCAGAGCCGGTAGACCCTCCAAAGGTTCATCATTTTCATCCCAAACTTCCACAACTTGCTCACCCGTCACTTCCACTTTGTGCAAAAGTTCTGGTAAACGATGGATATTGTGCGTACCGAAAAATAAATCTACATGGGGGAGCCGCTGAATCATTACATTGAGCTCCTCCCTTTGTTGCGGCATACATCCGCAGATCCCTATGACTAGCTCGGGTTTTTCATCTTTCAGTGCTTTTAAAAGTCCAACTTGCCCATAAACTTTCCGTTCGGGATTTTCCCGCACACAGCAGGTATTATATAAGATAAGGTCGGCTTCCTCAGGCTCGTTAGTAAAACCGTAACCCTGTTCGGCAAGCAAACCCATGATTGTTTCTGTGTCTCTTTCATTCATTTGGCAGCCAAATGTTTGAATCAAGGCCAATCGGTTTTTATCCATTTCTTGCAGTGCCATCAGTCCGCGCTGCTCCTTTCCCGTTAAGGTGATGTCGACATCCAAAACAAGCGTCAATATTCATATTATATCACGGCCGATTTCTGTTAGCCATCTTCTCCAGACGCCCGCATCAGACTGTCTACATCAACACCGTGGGGAGTACCGGGGCCTGTGCGCATGTGATCTACTCGATGGCCTGTAACCATGTACATAACCCGCTCAGCGATATTTGTGGCATGGTCAGCAATGCGCTCTAAATATCTTGCGACAAAAAGTAAATTTATGGCCTGCCCTCCCTCATGTCGGGTAGAATCCATGAGCACAAACCCTATCAGTTCATCAAAAAGCTGAGAGTACATCTCATCAACAGGTTGATCTGATCTTCGGACGGCTTCAGCCAACTCTAAATCTCTTTGGATAAAGGACGTAAGGCTATCTCTGACCATACTTTCGGTCTTACGTGCCATATAAGGTATGTCACTTAAGGGTTTGATAAGGGGTTCCTCTCCGATACGGAGTGTGAGTTCTGCAATATTACAGGCGTGATCACCAATGCGCTCCAGATCAGTGGTGATTTTGAGGATGGCCATAATCGTTCTCAAATCTCTTGCCACCGGCTGCTGTAGGGCGATGAGGCTCATACAACGCTCTTCGATATCGATCTGCATTTGATCAACTATATCATCGTTTTCCAGCACAGAATGGGCGCTGGCGAAATCCTGGTTGCTCAATGACCGCACTGCTTCATGGATTTGCTTTTCGACAAGGCTTCCCATTTTCAGCAATTCGCCCTGAATGGACTCCAGTTGCTTTTTATAGCTTTCTCTGCTCATAACAGCATGCCCTCCATATCATGGGGTATCCATGTCTTAACTGAACCTTCCGGTAATGTAATCTTCAGTTCTGTGATCTTTAGGCCGTGAGAAAACATCCGCAGTATCCCCGTGTTCAATTAAAGCACCTTCAGACAAATAAGCAACATGGTCGGAAACCCGCCCGGCTTGCTGCATAGTATGGGTTGCAAACACGATGGTATAGTCCCCTTTTAAGTTTAGAAGTACATCCTCCATACGAGCTGTGGCGGCGGAATCAAGCCCAGAGGCCAAATCATCAATCAGTAGTGCTTCCGGTTCCACAGCCAAAGCACGGGCTACACACAGTCGCTGTTTTTGCCCCGGTGACAAGTCTATTGCCCGTTGTTCCAGTCTGTCTTTAAGTTCTTTCCATAAACCAACTTTTTCGAGACTCTTTTTTATAATATTAGCCAACTCTGTTCGTCCTTTGACACCATGTATGCGGGGGCCGTAAGCTATGTTGTCAAACACGCTTAAAGGAAACGGCACCGGCCGTCTGGGAATTAGGCTTACACGGCGCCGGATATGGGAGACATCAATGTGACGGCTGTAAATATTCTCATCGTCCAACAAAACCTGTCCCAGTGTTGTGACCCCTTCCCACAGTTCATTCATCCGACAAAGTGCTCGCAGTAGACTGGATTTACCGGCCCCGGTGGGACCAATTAAAGCAGTGGCACTGCCGGTGGGGATAGTTAGATTTACATGATCCAGGGCCCTCAAAGTACCGTAGTGCACACTCAATCCCCTTACATCGAGCTTAATCGCCAATGGCATTACCACCTTTTCTTTCAATTGCCCAGGTAATCTATGTCTTCTTGTTGGGCAGGTTCAATCAACAGTCCAATCAGCTGCAAACATAATGCCACAACCAAAAGCAGCAGTGCTGCCCCGTAAGGTATTGTCTGATTGCGCCGCATGTGACCCACCAGTAAAACATATACCCGATAAGCAAGTGGAGTCGAACCACTCAAATCCCCCCATGGTTCCACTCCTATGAGAACAAGTAAAGGAGCAGTCTCCCCGATAAGCCTTGCAGATGCCTTAAAGAAATCGGAGATTATACGTCCTTTTGCAAAACGCAGCACAGCATAAAGTGATGTCTGCCAACGGGTAGCACCCAATGCCTGGCTTTCTCTGCGAAATGCCGGCGGGATCTCATTTAATGCCCTTAAAGTAACAGACGCCATATTCGGCAGCATCCAAACAGCTAGTGTCAATAGAATCACAGACCATGAAGTTCCTTTATTACCCTTGGCCAAAACAGCCCACCCAAAAAGACCATACAAAACAGGCGGGATATTAGCCAAATTGTTTAAAACCGTTGCACCGCGTTTGCCCAGGAGATTATTACAGGCGTACTCGCTTAGATATATACCTACACCTATTCCCAACAACACCGCTATTAAAAGAGACCCAACCATGACATACACTGTCGCCAATAACGACATCAACAAGTGGCTTTCGATGCCGATGAGGATAGGACTGACACATCGTTCTCCAAGGGGGCGCCAGCCACAGCTCAGCAGATACAGCATTATGCCAACAAAGGGTAAAAGTGAAATGACTGTAACACAACCAAGTATGGAAAACGCGATTCGTTCATTTCTTCCCCCAGAACAAAGGCGTCCAATCATCTTACTCACCACCCTGTGCACGAATAAGGCGTTGAGCGAAATGATTCAGTAGATAAGAAAGCAGCAGCATTAAAAATCCTAAAATGAAAACATCGTGATACAAAATCGTTCCCGATACAGCGCTTTCAGAACCAAAAACCATAGACAGCGGCACCATTTGGGATATTCCTTCCTGCAAAAAGCGAGAATCGGCAGTCTGTATAACAACCAAGGCGACAATTATCTCCCCTAAAATACGGCGAAAGCCCATGAGTGCAGCGGCGGCCGCACCTGGGCTGACCAAAGGCAGAATAGTGGATTTTATAGTTTGCCAACGACTAGCACCCAATGCGTAGGACGCCATCTTAAAAGACTTCGGCACTACAGTAAATCTGTCCAGCAAATAACAAACAAGGGCGGGGTACACACTGACTGCCAACAAAACTGCAATAACACCGGCAAGAGTAGGCCCAGCCCCTACCCGCCCTCTAACTGCAACCAAAGCAACACCAATGCCGGCCACAATAACAGTGGGCGTTGCTTCAAAGAGCCGAAAGAGAAATCTGAAAACTTTCGACAGCCGTTCCGGTGCAATTTCACTGATATATAAAGCCGAAAACAAAGCAAACGGAAAGGCAATGATAAGTGCTTTAAAGGAAATTGCCAACCATGCGAAAATCCAAGGAAGCATGTATAGCTTGAAAAGAGCGTTTAAGCTGCCTACGAATAAAAAAGGCACAAACGCTTCTTTGAAGAAAAGGCCTAAAAATGCAACTGCAACAACAGCAGTTAAGAAAGTCGACAAAAACAGAAACCTTTCCACATTGCGTTCTACTACTGCAGTATCACGCCCACACTTCGAGTCAAGCTCAAAGGAGGTCACATTCTTGTCCATGGCTGTTGATATAGGACCCGGAATCAGGCACCGAGTACCATCATGCCCCCTCTCAAGAAGTCGCTCCTAAGACATTATACTCCTATGATTATCCTATCATTTACACGTTAATCGTTTGTTGCGGAATTGTTAATTTACCGTAACACCAAAAACCAAGGATCTTTGTAATATGCAAACATTTTCTTTCATTTTCCGCCGTTGACAAAACAAAGACTAAATGGTACATTATAGGTAGCAGAGTCGTGTATACAGGATACAACCTTTGGACAGAGTGTTATTATTAACCTCCTGGGAGGAGTGACCCCTATGATCATTACAGTCGGCAATTGGGAAATTGACATTACCGTCCAGGAACAGAAAAAGTCCAAGATGGCTGAAAGAGTGTATCGCGAGACAGTCCACCGCAAACAATTAGAACGGGAGCGAGAAAAAGCCTATGTGAGGCTTTTTCTAAGTCAAGGGAGTCATCCCCATTAATACAACTCCAGATTCGTCGTTTGTCCCATACATTACGGGGCACATTTGCCATTACAAAAGGTGTGCCCCGTAATTTTTTGTCCATCTAGCTTCTCTCACAACTAGCGGTCATATCCGCCGGTTTTGGTCTATCTGCTTTCTTGAACATAACCTTTTTGCATCAACTACCCCCTGCAACTACCGCCACTATCAAGGCAACCACTGCCGCAATAGCAGCTATATTGCTTGCACCTTTCAGACTTTTGCGCTCCTTATCCGCCTGGTTGCGATAGCTATCAAACTCATCCTGCAGTTCCTGCAGTTGTCTTTCAAGACGCTTTTCACGCATCAAAGAAGCACTCAGCTGTGATGATGATTGAGTAACTACCCGGTCTTCAACTGTAATCAATCGCTCCTCAGTATCACCAAGACGACTCCTTACCTGCAGAAACTCTGCTTCCAAACCATCGAAATGTTCTTTCAGTTTTGCAAGATTTTCGGTTTCTGCGTCTGTTTCCTGCCGCAAAATGGCTGTGCGCTTATCCAAGGTGATGATTCGCTCACCAATGTTCATGAGATCCACCTGGACTGCTTCCATGCTGCGTACCAAATCATGGCGCAAAGCTTCAAGATCCCTCATTAGCTGGCCATCTGCAGATGCAACTGCTTCAGCCTGCCGGGCCAGCTGTTTCCGCAGCTCTTCCACACCCTCTGACGTATCTGTTGTCTCAGCCAAAAGCACCTGATTTAATTCGTTTACCCCGGTTTCAAGAGCATGAATTTGAGAAAGCAGTGTTTCTTCCCTTTGGACGCTGGCTTTTTGCCAATCTGCCAGTTTAGACTCAACTTCGCTAAGCTGTACCGCTGTCTCCGCTACATCGTCCTCTAAAAGACGCAGTTCTGTCTCAAGTTCTTCATTTTGGGCGATCAGTTCATCCTGCAGCAGTCTAAGCGCAACCTCACTTTCAGCAAATCGGCTTTGTACTTTAACACCGACTGCTTCTTCCAAAGCGGTCAAAGATTCTCCTTGTAAAGCCATCAAATCACTGTATTTTTCAAGAATAAACGTATTTTCCTTAACAGATGCCCGTGTTTCATCCAAGTAGGCCTGAGTTTCGGCCAAAGCTGTCTCGGTTTCCTCCATCTCAGCCCGGTGAGTGACCAGTGTTTCCTCCAAAGACGCCAGACGCCCCTTGCTGGCGGCAATCTCTTCCATAATAGTCAGATCTACCGCGGATAAATCTGCCCTGGTTTGGGCGATTTCATCTAAAATAAGTCCAACCTGGTTTTGCAGTTCAGAGCGAATATCTGCATCTTCTTGCTCCATTGTATCAATCACTCTAGTAATTGTGTTGTCCATGACCTGCATGCGTTTTTGTACATCATCGGTTGCCGTGCGGAGTTTTTCACTTTCGTCATACCAGCGCACAAGCTCATCACGGAATTCGGTAGACAGTTTGCGAAGGAGCTCTATGTCTGCTTGAGTAATTCCCAGCTGACCCTTTTCTATTTCCAAAAGCATAGTCCCAACAACCGATGCCAGTGTGTAGCGATCAACTGACCTTTCGCCCTGGAAGGTCCCATCTTCGAAAACTCCCAAATACCCTTCCTCAACAAGTTTCATTACGCCTTGGTATGCCCAATGGGATTGAGGCACATCTACAACCTTTACCTCGGCCCCTAAAACACCCTGGACACCGAGCAGTAAAACCACAACCATTAAAATCCCTGACTTAATCAATAATTTCCTGCGCATCTGCATTTCGCCCGCCCCCTTAATTCATCCCGTGAAGTTTCCGTAATGCTTTCTCACTGCTGAATAACGCTGATCGACAATTCACTGGCGCCCAACTCCACAACTTGTCCGCTCGATGTTGTAAAACGAGCTGAATCAAGATATATCCGGCCTTGGCCTGCTTTTATCCCTATCATTCGCAGCGCACATAGGCTGCCTGTCAGCCGTTCAACTATCGTTTCCTCTGGGTGGCTGATCCTAATCCAGATTAACCCAAGCTCGGGATCGACATCTACCTGCATTGGGATTTGGTTACCGGTACTCTCTATATAAGGGCCAAATACCCGACCGGGTTCAACTCCCAGCCTGCCGCCAACTACTCGCAAAAGGCCCACGGGATACCGTAAAATGAGCTCAGTCTCTCTTATGTTTCTCAGATTCAAACCCCGTACTATCACCTTATGTGGTTCATCTACAATCACTCGAGGGCTTTTATCTTCAACAGCTAAAGAAACCATTTGCGGCAACTGTGGGATGCTGATGAATCCGTTGTTCACCTGCGGTTCTGTGGCGCCGGACTGTACTTTAACAGAATAGGGCAGATTGTCACTGGCTATATTTGTGGGCATTAAAAACCATTGAACCGTTTTAGCTGTGCCCGGTGAGATATCACCGGCCAATTTAATGCGGCTTTCACCGGGGGCAAGTTCCAGCCCCAAAGGAGCCTGCCATTCCGCCTGTACCCAGGGCGCATCCATTTCTCCGACATTTTGGATGGTGGCTCGAACTGCAAATGGTACAGGCTGCAATCTGCCATTTTCCACCATCAGATGAGGAGGTCCTACAACTTCCGTAGTTAGCCTGGCAGGACTAACTATTCTAATTTGGCGTCTTACCTGGTTGGGCTCGCTGTTGGCAGCTTCAACCCTAACGGTATAACTGAGTTCATCTTTGGCACCCACATCAACCTCCAACTGCCAAACAAGCTGTACAGATTCACCTACAGGCAGATTCCCCACTCTAGCCACCGATTCTTGCCCTTCCACCAGTGAAAGGCCCTTAGGAAGTTGAATAGCTGCACGCACATCCCGAGCATCTCCTTCCCCGGTGTTCTCTAAATATGCTATAACAGGAAAACGTGTGGGTTCGTCTTTTGAAGGTGCTACGACCGCGGGGGAAGTCACACCAAGCGATAGCTTGCCCGGTGCAATTGTTATGCCGCCGAGCCCGTAGTGAGTGACCCAGGTAACACTTTCACCCGGTTCTATACGGATGGGATCCCAAAACATCGCGATAGCGGAATCCAGTTCAAATTCCCCTTTTCGTAAGAAAATCCGGCCCGGCTGAAAGTCAAAATCCCATATGCGTTCCGCCAACACACCCCAGTTGGAAAAATACACGCGATCAGGTGGGGTGACACCCACACCGAGCAATGTACCTTGTGACATGACCTGCGGATCGCCTAGGGAGTCGAAAGCCTGCCAAAAATCAGGCATATCATCTTTTTTAAAGTAAGTATCGGTGGTCACAGATTGATCTTTGACTCGATAAGGTGCCCCGTCGTTTGAGCCAAGCATGGTGTCCAGCATCAACCGCATGCCTATTTGGTGCGGCTGATTATCAATGTTAGTTAATGTATATGCAACCCGAGCTGTATCTTTAAGGCCTGTTGTAGTACTTCTAGTGAAGCTCAGCGTCTGTTCCACTTCCACAGGTCCAATTTTGCAAACAGTGCGAACAATGTTCTCTTCGACTACCTCAGGTTCCCTGCTGACTTTACCAAAGGGCCCCTTCCGGCCCGCAGAAGTTTGAGTGCGACCGCCGAAAACAAAGTTCTCGCCGTCTACCTGAATGGTTGTATAAGAGGTCCACGGATCTGCCATACCGTACACCAGCGGCTTATTTTCGTCACCAATTCGATCGGGATCACCGCCGGTTGTATTGATGGAGAAGCGACCTGTGTTTTCCACCCCGGCATTGACAATAACGGCAATATACTCATTGGCGATGATCACGTTGTTGTTGGCTGCTCCATTTTGAGTAGTCGCCCAAGCCCCACCTGTCAGGCCGTACAAAGTCAAGAGCAAGACAAGCCCGATTATTTTACGATGCCGCATTTACTACCAGCCTCCCTGCTCATTTCCAAAAGCATGTTGTTGAACCAAAACCAGTATACTGCCTTTAGTCACCGGGCTGCCCATCCTTGGCATATCTGATGCCATCATATAAAATACCAACTTCAAATCGCGGTGGCCCACTGAATACCACTGTTACGGACAATATATAATCCTCAAGCAGCGGCTCCATGGTCCAGCCGTTTTCTATGGTCAGGCGAGCAACTTGATCCAAGTTCTCCACCCCGGATGACTTTTTAATAGTGATATCACCGGCCTGTGTCGAGCCTTTGGGTACATAAACTTCCAATTCGACTTCACCGGCGGCACCCTCATTAATTGCATTTTTAGGATATTGAATTCGTCCTCCACCCATAACTACACTGCCGGCCGCAGGCAATGGAGGCGGTGGCGGCGGCTCCGGTTTAGGCGGTGCGCTGGCCTCAGGACTGGGTGCGTCCACTTCTGTGCCGCCCATGGGCTTCTCTATGGACCCCCCGCCCGAAACAACAACTTCATCCCCATGCTCACTGGTAAGCACTGTGTCTTGGTCCTGACCGGGCTCCATAACATTGAGATCCTCTTGTTCCAGTTCCTTAGGGGCCTCGCCGGCATCAGCCTCCGGTTTAGTTGCGACCTCCGTCGCTGACTCCACCTTTGGTGATTCCTCAGGTGTTTCTTCGACAGTTACCGGAGGTTTGTCGACCTCAGCTTCGACTTTGGTTTCAACCTCAGGTTCTGGCTCGGGTGTCGGTACGGGTTCTTTTGGTTCTTCAACTGGTTTGGGTCGTTCAACCACACCTTCGGCAGGTTTTCGAGTCACTTGTGCCTGGGGTGAAGACCGCTCAGGCTCCAATGGTATTAAAGTCACAATACCACCATTACCTGCCAAAAGCATACCCGGCCCACTAGCAATTTTCCATTCCGGATATAAGAAAATTATTAAAGCATGGAATATCAGAGATACCAAAATAAAAACACCTAAAGATCTCTCTGACTCCTCTGTTATATACAACTAGGGCACCTCCCCACCCTTATACCGCCCTAATTTGCGGCATCTCGGGGCCGTACTGCCAACCCAAAGCGATATCCTCCAACTTGCCGTATATCATCCATAGCTTGAATGACGTAATCGTATTTGGTATTTTGATCAGCTTTAATCACAACAAACAGCTCTGGGCGGTTCTTAAGGCTTTTGCCCACTTCGCTTTTCAGTGTAGCAGAATTAACTTGACGCTCACCTAAGAACATGCGTCCGTCTGCCGATATGGACACAACAACCTGGGTGGGCGTACTTTTATCTGAGGTAACCGATTTTGGAAGTTCCAGATTCAATCCGGCTGGATTTGTTCGGAATGTAGTAAAAAGCATGAAGAAAACCAAGATAAAGAAGATAACATCGATCAAAGGCACGATCTGAACATTTGGTTTTCTTTTGGTTCGCCTTTGGATGAGCATTAGGCGTCACCCCTCATCTCCAGGATTACCAATAGTTCAGAAGAACGCTTATTGATGTCTGCCACGAAGCGATCGATTAGGCTTGCAAGGTATGAGTAAACGATCATCCCTGGAATCGCGATAATCAAACCGACGGCAGTGGTAACCAATGCTTCGGCGATCCCGCCGCTGAGTGCCAATGGATCTTCCATACCACCTACCGCCGTAATTACCTGGAAGCTTTTAATGATACCGGTGACTGTTCCAAGCAATCCCAACAATGGGGCAATAGTAATTAAAACATCAAGCATGCCCAAGCGCCTTTCCATGCGGAATACTTCCTCATGGGCGACTTCTTCCAAGCGCTCCCGGATGTGGGCTTTGTCTTTGTCGTAGTGGGCAATTCCTGCTGCCAAAACTGCTGCTACAGGTCCTCTAGCTTTTTTGGCAATCTGCATGGACTCCAAAATCTTGCCCTGCTGCAGTGCCAGTTTGATGTCATCCATAAGATCTTCTGTGTCGATTCGGCTCCGCCATAAATAAAATAATCTTTCCAGACAAACGGCCACCATAAGGACCGAACACAAAAGCAGCGGAACCATTACCGGGCCACCCCGGATAATCATGTCAAGCATCTTTGATCTACCTCCACCCCATCAACCCATATTGCTTAAGAATATTCGACAGCTTTCTACCATATCCTGCCTTAATCATTTTTGCAGAATTTACCAGAGCGCGGTTTGTATGCAATCGGTTTCGACTTCGACACTGCCCAAACCAAATCCTGCCAGGAGTTATGCTGCTTGGGGGAAAGGCAACTTACATAGTAGTAAAGTTTTTTGGTATCCTATTAATGTATTCCTGTATGTAAAAAGGGGAAAACAAATGGATAAATCAAAGAAAATTGAAAGCCAAGCTATGGAAAGACTCAAAAAGGACCTGCTGGTGGAATTGGGGCTCGATCAATGTGTGGAGTCTCGAGGCTGGGGGGATATATCAGCCAAAGATTGCGGTCAGATTGGCGGCCGCATGTCCGGACAGCTGAGTAACAATATTCTCCGGAAATTAGCGGCGGCGAAAAAGCCCGGGGATTAGGACCCAACCCGGGCGGCTTTTGCATCAGTTGACATTAGCCCACCTGCCCGCGGCAGTAATATTTAGGCACAAACTCAGTTTCTTTAATGCGCATCAAATAAATCTTTTGCTGAAGCCCGGGGCGACTGCGAATCAGTTTACCTTCTTTTTTGAACCCGACTTTTTCATAACATCGAATTGCCGGTAAGTTATCGCCAGACACTCTAAGATATATTTCCGACAGCCCCATCTGATTGAAGGCATGAATCAACAAAACCGTGATGGCCTCTGCGCCATAGCCTTTGCCCCGATAATCTTTTTCTCCTATGCGTATGCGCAATTCCGCTTCCTTACTCCGCCAAGTAATGTGATCAAGCTCAATATCACCTATGGCTTTTCCGTTCTTGACAGCAATTATGAGATGTCTGCTTAATCGATTGCTCCGAATTTTACCATACCACTGTTGGCAATCAGCCAATGTCTCGGGAGATCCGTCGTCATCCATAAACTTACCTACATCAGGATCCCTTGTCCACTGGACGATCTTCGCAAAATCCGAGGAACGTAATGCTCTAAGTACGACCCTTTCTCCTTGAATCATCATTGCCCACAGCCACTCCCCTGCTATTGATCATGACCATAGGGTTCTATTACTGAGCAAAGGTAACCTTTTAGCAATTGTAACCAATCTTCTTATTCCGCAAGCCACTGCCGCATCAGTTCTAAAATCTGCCGTTCTCGACGGGATATGTGGCTTTGAGACAATCCTAACTCCTGGGCGACGTCGCTTTGAGTCTTTTCCTCAAAAAATCGCATTTGTACAATCTGGCGATCCTTACTTGCCAACCGATGGCATATTTGTCGCAATGCGAAATTATCAACCCATAAATCCGTTTCAGGAGTTTGTCCGATTTTCTCTTCCAGTGTCATAGAATCATCGCCATGGGTTATTATGTCCTGCAGTGATGCAACTGGGGCTACTGCCTCAAGGGATTCTAGTATTTCTTCTCGAGGTATGCTCAATCTTTCCTGAAGTTCACCTAGAGTTGGGGATCTTCCTAGGCTTTGCTCAAGTTCCTCTTCAGCAGCCATAACCGATGCGGCTTTTTCTTTTACCCGCCGGGATATGCGCATAGGATCCAAATCCCGCAAGAATTGGCGCACTTCACCTATGATCAAAGGTACAGCGTATGTGGAAAACATGACATCATATGACAAATCAAACCGGTCAATAGCCTTCATTAACCCAAGACAAGCAGCCTGAAATATGTCTTCAAAATCCGCCCGTCCGCGGAATCTGCCCGCAATGCTCATGGCCAAACGCAAATTGCCTTCGATGAGGCTGTTCCTAGCGGCTACATCCCCTGTTTGCGCTTGTTTTATAAGGCACCGCACTTCTTCAGCCGTCCAGTTGGGTGCAGGTGGTAGTTTGAGCCTGCCTGCCTCCTCTACCATCATGATCGCTCCCTTACACTTCGACTTTATTGTGGCAAGGGGATTTTTTCATGATCAAGGAGGTGCCCCGACCTGACACAGAGTCAATAATCAGCTCATCCATGTATTCTTTAACGAATACCAGCCCTAAACCCATGCGTTCCTTGGGAGCAGTGGTAAAAGCCGGTTCAAATGCTTTCTCTATATCATCGATTCCCACACCTTCGTCCTTAATCTGTACTTCCAGAGCCCCTTCCCCAACAGCACAGATTATGGTAATCATCCCTTCAGTGCCTTTATATCCATGAATGACGGAATT
The DNA here is from genome assembly GCA_012519025.1 of Bacillota bacterium. Taxonomy (GTDB): domain Bacteria; phylum Bacillota; class Limnochordia; order DTU087; family DTU087; genus JAAZMF01. Next base: position 11,590 of record JAAYQZ010000041.1, on the reverse strand, counting down.
TGACACAGCTTCTGAAACTGCAATTTTGATTTCATCAAGTTCATCTAAGGTGAAATCCAATTGAGCAGCAAACATTGCCACTGCTGTGCGGGCAAAGCCAATATTCACTGCCTTACTGGGAAATTCCATTGTTAATTGGTTAATGGAGCTGCCCATCAGTGTCCCCCCCAATCTTTGCCAAAGCTTGCTCTTCCGAATCAACAAACTGCATAATGCGGCCCATTCCTGCCATCACCAACATGCGGCGCACCAAAACAGCAGGCCGCATTAAGACAACAGATCCTGCCCTTGCCGATATTTTATTATAGCGTCCCAAAAGCATACCCAGTCCTGAGCTGTCTATGAATTCAACTTTAGCCAGATCCCAAACCAAGTGATGCAGCTTGGCATCGCGGGCTAGCACTTGATCAACTGTATCTTTAACTCGCGGTGCTGTTGCCAAATCAAGTTCGCCTTCTAGTGCTACAATTAAGGCTCTCCCTACACGTTTGAGATTGATATCCAACAAAAGACCCCCTTTCACCAATCGGTCAGGGAACCATAGAAATACAAAAGTTGTCTCCCCTCGTGTATGTTTTCGCACAATTTCGCCTAATCCCTGCTGATACCCGCCAAAACAAAAAAGGGGCCAAGCCCCTCAAAACATCTGTGGTCACCGATGTGCTTTATAATCCCGGCACAATACTTCTAAGCAGCTGTTTGGACATGCGGATAAGAATCTGCAGCATGTTTGCCTTTTCAACAGCCAAATCGGTTTTGACCTCTGCACGGGCTAATTCCACACCACCCCGCTTCACCACAAGCTCGCCCACTATTTCTCCCTTTTCCAAAGGCGCACTGAGGTCTTCACGCCAAAGTATCTCACGGGTAATTTCCTCGGCTTTGCCGCGAGGAATCCCGACCACAAGGTCCTCCACAGCACTGATTGAGACTTTCTCTTCTTTCCCCCTTGGAATGGCAGCTTCTCCTAGAGACTCGCCGCCCTTCGCAATCACCAGCGGTTCATACATTCTGAATCCATAGTCTAAAAGGGCAATAGTATCCCGTTTGCGGGCTTCGACGGTTGGGTTTCCCAAAACCACTGCGATGAGACGCATCCCATCCCGAACAGCCGTGGAAGCCAAACAATACCCTGCCTCTGAAGTCATCCCGGTTTTAATTCCATCCAGTCCTGGGTATCCATAACGTCTTCCGGACTCTAAGACTCTATCAAGTAGCTCATTTAACGTATACAAATGCGGCTTTCGGCTGGTATCTGGGCGCATAACATATTCGTGGGTAGAAACCATCTTCATAACCAAAGGCAGTTCAGATGCTCGTTTGGATAAAATTGCCAAATCATGGGCCGAAGCATGGTGCTCTACCCCTTCCATGCCCAAAGTCTTAGGAGGCAGACCGCTGGCATTGCTAAACTCGGTATTTGTTAGACCCAATTCCTTAGCCCGGTCGTTCATTTCCTGTACGAAAGCACTTTCGCTCCCTTTTAAATACTCTGCAACAGCCACAGCAGCATCGTTGGCAGATCCGATGGCGATGGCATAAAGCATTTCTTTAAGGGTCATCTGTTCCCCTATTTCCAGCCAAATTTGCGATCCACCCATCTTATGTGCATATTCGCTGGTAGTAACTAAGTCATCAAGTTTGACTTCGCCCCTTTCAAGGGCTTCTACAGCCAATATCATGGTCATGATTTTGGTGATACTGGCCATGGGGAGCGGCTCGTCTTTATTGTGATCATATATAATGGCACCAGAGCTTGCTTCCATTAATACAGCCGCCTTTGCAGTTAAGTCCAACTCCTGTGCCCAGGTGACTGTCGGCTGAATGCCTAGAAGCAAAAGTACCGTCCCCAAAACAACAAATATGAGTTTTCCTTGACGGTGGCCCATAGTGATTCCTCCTCACATACCCAACTGCCCTACGGCGCCGGACTTTAATGCTTTATGATGTACTATATATAAAGACTATGTGGATGTTTTTCTCGATATGACACAAAGGTCAGCTTGATATTCTGCCTAAGATCAACTGCGGCTCTGCTGTTGGTGTCGGGCTCCACGATATTGCATCTTTCAAAGCCATGACAGCTTCATCAACATCCTGCTCAGTTTGTCCATGTAAACGGGCGATAATATCACCTGCTTGAAGTTGTCTACCGACCTTAGCGAAAATTTCGATCCCTGCCGTTAGATCAATCGTGTCATCAATTGTTTGCCGTCCTGCCCCCAGCTGCATAGCAATCAAACCCACACTGCGGGCATTGACCTCTTTAACATAAGCAGCTTGTACTGCTTTCACATCTCGAACTACCGGGGCTTTTGGCAGAAGATCAGGATTATCGACTACTTCCGGGCTCCCCCCTTGGTGCGCGATCATCTGCTTGAGTTTGTGGAGAGGTTGGCCTGTCTGCATAGTGTCTTCCAGAAGTTTCCGGCCGGCCTCAAGACTGCTTACCCTTCGTGCTTTAAGAAGCATTTCCGCGCCGAGGGCAAGGCACAAATTGCTGAGATCCTCTGGACCTTCTCCTTTAAGCGTTTGAATGGCCTCTTTGACCTCTAGGGCGTTGCCAACCGCATGACCCAACGGCTGATCCATGTTTGTGATTAGTGCAGATGTTTGACGTTGGGTGTGTTTGCCAATATCAACCATAGTCTCGGCCAACTGCTTTGCAAGGGGTAATTCTTGCATGAAAGCACCTTTGCCCACTTTTACATCCAGTACAATTCCCTCAGCACCTGCTGCGATTTTTTTGCTCATAATGGAACTGGCAATTAAAGGTATGGAATCCACTGTAGCAGTGACATCTCTAAGCGCATATAGTTTTTGATCAGCAGGCACAAGCGCGCCTGTCTGACCGGCTACGGCAAGATCGATTGCCTGCACCTGTTCGATAAATCTACCCCTATCCAGTGCACTCTCAAAGCCGTCTATGGCATCTAATTTATCTAAAGTTCCACCGGTATGGCCCAGTCCCCGACCGGACATTTTGGCAATCTTACAACCGGTGGCAGCAACCCAGGGAAGCAGTACTAAGGTGGTTTTGTCTCCGACTCCACCAGTTGAGTGCTTGTCAACTACAACCCCATCAAGCTCAGGCCAGGTAAGAGTTTCGCCAGATTCTACCATAGCCATGGTTAGAGCAGCCGTTGCGGTGGGGGACAGCCCCTTAAAGTAGATAGCCATACACCATGCTGCCATTTGATAGTCAGGTATACTGCCGGCAGTGTATCCACTTATGATAAATTGAATTTCTTCCCTAGATAATTCGATGCCATCCCGTGTTTTAGTTATCAGATCATACATGCGCATCGATTTCGGTCTCCTCCCAATCCACTTTCAAGATGAGGTTGTTGGTCTGCCCAACTCGTTTTTAAAACTGCAGCCCGCACCATCCCACTTCAACCCCAAAACGTCAGCTATGAAGGCAGCGATATCAGCGAACGTGTCTCTTATGCCTAAGGAAGTACACTTCCAATCACCAAATCCAGTGACCAACAAAGGGACGTATTCCCTGGAGTGGTCTGTACCAGGAGTTGTGGGATCACATCCGTGGTCAGCAGTCAAGATTAATACATCTTGGGACCGCATCCGGGAAAGCAATTCAGGCAGCCACTTATCCAGCTTTTCCAGGCCTTTAGCGTATCCGAGGGGATCGTTTCGATGTCCCCACAATGAGTCGAAATCGCCGAAATTTGCAAATATCAGGCTGGTTCCATTGAATGTTTCCACGACATCTATAACCGCCTTAAACGCCTCCTGGTTGTCTTGCGTAGGTATACTGTGGGTGACACCTTGGCCTGCAAAAATATCGCTGATTTTTCCAATTCCCACAACCTCATGATCAGCTTCCACCAAATGCTCCAAAAGCGTCGGTTCCAGGGGTGCAAGACTGAAGTCTCGGCGTCTTCCGGTCCGTGTAAAAGATCCGGGGGAACCCACAAAAGGTCGAGCAATAACTCGTCCCACTCCGTGTTCCCCTTGAAGTATGTCCCTTGCGGTAAGACACATATCGTAAAGCTTTTCTGGGGCAATAACATCCTCATGGGCTGCAATTTGAAAAACACTATCACCTGAGGTATAGACGATCGGAAAGCCGGTACGTATATGCTCCTCACCAAGTTCTTCAATAATTACAGTGCCGGATGCTGGTTTGTTGCCTAGGATTCCTAGGCCAATTTCACCTTGAAAAGATTCAATCACTTCTTTGGGAAATCCGTTTGGATAAAGCGGGAAAGGCTGCTTTAATATAAGCCCCATCATTTCCCAATGACCTGTAGTTGTGTCTTTACCGGGGGACTTTTCTGCCATTTTTCCCCAGGAAGCACGGCAGTCATCTTTAGGATCAACACCGGCAATAGGTGCAATATTGCCTAAACCCAGCTTTTCTAGATTTGGCAGTGTCAAGCCGCCGGCCGCCTCAGCTACATTAGGCAGTGTCGCACTGCCTTCATCACCGTAACTTGCGGCATCAGGCATTTCTCCAACACCAACACTGTCTAAAACAAGCAAAATCACTCTTGGCTTGTCCAATATTCATCACCAAGTTTGACCTCCCCGAAGGTCAGTCGCAACTGGTGCCTCCTCTCCAAAAGCTTTAATATTTATCTACATTCTCGATATAAAAACACTTACCTTTAGTTTTACACCTTCATTTGCCTAGTTGAAATAGCGAGCCACTGTTTCGATCAGTCCGGGAGTTATATAAGCCTCTACCAAAGCCGCAAGTCCCATACAAATACAAGCAAGCAGCACCAATAGCGCAGTATTGGCAAACTGTCTATACATATTTATATCCCTGCGGCCCAAAAGAGTTTGCAGCGCGGCCCAAGAAAAGGCAAACGAAGCCCCACCGGCCAAAATAATGCCGGGGACCAACAACAAGTTGTGGGGTAATACAGATGCAAGTGCAAGGATAATACCCCTAAACACCATTTCCTGCACTAAAAAAGCAACTGTAAAACCCAACACAAATCCACGCAAAAATACTAGTGCCAATATGAAAGGTGCTCCCAATACAGACAAACCCAAAAGCCACATCAAGCCTATAGTTTTAGTAATGTTGCCCAAAAAAGACAAACGGGCATTTGTTAACGGATCATTTGGCTGCATAACAGGGAAAGCCTGGAAGAAATTTTGGATATAGCTGAGCAGCTCATCGTTTTGCCCCGGGCTTAAGGTCTTCACGGCAAAGGCACCACTTACCGTTCCCATGATAAGGACTACCATTAAAAACGCATAGGTGCTGGAGCGGCGGCCGAGCTGTGTGTGAATTCCTGTCATTTGCCGTGCCATGTGTGTACTCCCCCTTGTCCCGCTGCCGGCCGCAGCGGTGGCCTAGATTTATACATATCTATGCTTGGGGAAGTTTCTTTATGCTACGCAGCAGCAACCTTTACCGCAAATGAGATGTATCGTTTATAAACTCCACAGACAGATCTCCCGCACTGGTGGTTAGTAGACTGACCCCTCCGTTGTCCAAACGAAACCTCGGCCTTGTGTCGTTCGCAATCCAACCAAACAGCGATCGGATCAGACCTCCGTGGCTGAAAACAATGCCCGTTTGCTGAGGATATTGTTCTAAGACCCACTCCACCGCTTTGACGGCCCGCATCTGCAGTTCTTGCAAGGTTTCCCCGTCTTTCGGTCCCCCGGTTAAAGGTTCCTCTCTGTAGCGGTGCCATTCCTTTGGATACTTAGCTTCGATTTCTGCCCGGGTCAACCCATCCCAATGGCCAAAATCCCGCTCCCTCCATAATGGGTTGACGCTTACAGGCAGATTGATCCGCCCCCCCACAATTTCCGCAGTGGCCCTGGCGCGGCTCAAATCACTGCTGATTAAAAAGTCAATTGGACAGTTGGCGAATCTTTCAGCCACTTGTTTGGCCTGCTGTGTTCCCGCGGCATTCAATGGAATATCTCGCTGTCCTTGATAGCGCTGTTTGGCGTTCCAATCAGTTTCACCATGGCGCACAACATAGATTTTCATACCTATTTCTCCCCTTTTTGGACTCTCCCATAGCGACCTCCACCGCCGGCGTCAAGGGCCAAACTTCCTGTTCTGGCTTTTATGATTCTGTCTGCTAATACGCTACCTACAACCTCTTCCAGTTCTTCTTTTGAGGTTTCATGGAGCACCTGCATTTCCGTACCGAAAGCATCCAACAAACGCCCGAGGGTTTTGGGCCCAATGCCGGGGACAAATTCCAAAGGGATCTGGTAAATGTAGGGAGCCCTATGGGCTGGGTGGACAACTTGGCTGTTTTCTGCGATTATTTCGATCCGATCCCTTACACCTACGACAACATCATCTGTGCCGCAGTTTAAACACACGGTGATAGGGGGCACACCATTTACTACATCATCACAAACAGGACAAAAGCTGCGATAATATTTTCCAAGTCTGGGATCAAGACCATAATTGGCTATTATCACATCATGGGTGTGACCTAAAACAGCTTGTTTAAGATGGTTAAAATCCGGTTTCTGCAGTTGAAGCGCGTTGTATTCCCGGGCAATTTTCGGTAAAGAATGGGCATCGGAGTTGCTTAAAAACCTCATTGTTCGAAGCTCCGGAATGCGATCAGCCAATTCGCTATCGGAGCTTAAGCCCAGTTCAATAGCGGGAAATTCCACACCTAATTCAGCTAAAGATGCAACACAACTGCCGTATACACCTTTAAAAGGTGTGAAGGCATGGGCAGGCAAAAACAAACCATCCAGCTCTTTGGTAATGAAATCATGTACCTTCCACATAGGCAATCTTGCCTTTTGCGAGCTGAGCATGATGTTGGTGATCCCGGTTTCTAGAAATGCACTGAGTTCCTCCATGGCCGAAAGTGTCGGTGTAAAGGCCAGGAAATGGGCACTGCCTCCGGTTGGACCTGCAAGTTCAATTTCAGCGCCCAAAATTAAAGTCAGATCATCTTTATATATCAATCCACCGCCATCTAAAGGTGCAAGTTCACCTTGTTCAATTAAGTCCTTAATGTCTTTAAGCACAGCAGGTGATGCCCCATCGATGATCCCTGCAATATTAATACCTTTGCGCTCACGGCACTCCTCTAAAATCGCCGGCAGTGTTAATTGTCGAGATGCAGTAATTTTAACTGCCTGTCCTGATGAAGTACTACCGATATGTATGTGCAGATCGGCAAAAATGGTCATAAAGTTACCCCCCCGGTTCCATATATCCTTCGCCATTTCGACCGATTTTCCCGCTTCAGCTGAGAGGCCTTGTCTGCAGCAGCCGAGCTGCCAGCCGACCGGCTGCACCACCGGCTTTAAAAAAGGCAGGATCTTCCTTCGGAGTACGGCCCATTGATGTGACTTTGATTTTGTGTTTGTCCAATATTTCCAGTGTCTCGTCTTGCTGCACAAATATTACCCTATGGCGGCGAAGGCCGGAGTTGGATTGGTCTTGCAAAACTGAATCCCTACCATCGCCTAAAACAGGCAAAGGGCAAAAGCATCTGCTGTAACAAAGCTTGCCAAGAGCAGTCAATGTGTGGTGACTGATGCCGCAGTGACGTGCCCTTTGATCAGCGAAACTGATTCTGGGAACTGCAATAGATTGGCCCCCCAAGGCGTTGGCACCATCTAAAATGCACGCAGTTTCTAAGGCGGTGGTGCCAAAAGCAGTACCTGTTCCCACTACACCGGGGCCCATTGCCACAATACAAGCGTCGGCTTCAAATACATGCCGCGCAGCGAGTAATGCAGAATAAATGTTCACTGCTTCCAGGTCACCACCAAATGCATGCCCAACGGTGATGGTAGAATGAATCAGCCCCTGCTCTTTAAGTGATGCCACTAATCTGCTGAATCCCAAAGGCAAGGCGCCGCCATCGGTCATTATGTAGGTAAGGTGCGAGGTATTCAAACTATTGTGCTGGAAAACAGCGGCAATAGGAGCCAGCAGGCTGTGCAAACTAGCTGTTATCACAGGCATCCCATCCAAATTGTCGGCTGTTTTCAGGATGTCGTGGTAAGGACTCGCTTCTTCCTCTACACTTAAAACAGAAAACTGCAAAGGAGTGTAGCGCAGTTTCATAATGTGGCCTTTGTCACCAACAGCTTCGTTTGCAGCATCATTTGGAAAAGCTGTTTCTCCGACATTGCCGTCGATACTGGATCTTCTGCTGATAACAAAATGGACCCCGCCTGTTCCCAAGCCGAGATCCAAAGCTGTCGTATTCACTTCAACAATATCACCGGGAAAAACGTCTCCCGTCAAACCGCGATAGTTAATCCCGGAAAAACCATGCCCATCTAATTCAATGGTCAACTCTTGTATCGCGTGCGTAGTTTTGGACACAGCCTGCACTATACCAATGCGGCGGTTGAGCACGGCGTGCATCACCTTTCTTCGCTTCAACGGGAGCAGTTTTGCATTCTAGCGAGACCTTCGGCCCCGATTTTGCTGGCCACGACGGGGAGACTTGTCATCATCGCCGTTGCCCTCTAAAGCTTCCAATGTGGCCAGATTAATGCGACCCATGCGATCGATTTCGATGACTTTCACGGTAATGGTGTCACCGACATTGACCACATCCTCAACTTTTCCAACTCTGCCTTTAGCTAGTTTGGAAATATGCACAAGCCCCTCTTTGCCGGGTAGTACTTCCACAAAAGCACCGAAATCCATGATTCGTTTCACTTCACCCGAATACATTTCCCCGACCTCAACATCCTTGACCAGATTGTTGATAATGGACTGGGCTTTTAAACCTGCTTCTTGATCAGCCGAGGCGACAAACACCCGGCCATCATCTTCAATATCGATGGAAACACCGGTTTCATCGATGATCTTGCGGATGGTCTTTCCACCAGGCCCGATAACATCCCGTATTTTGTCTACAGGGATCTCCATTGTAAAGATGCGAGGTGCATATGGGGACAACTCACTTCTTGGCGCATCGATGGTTTCCATCATTCTGTCCAGGATAAACAGTCGCCCTGCTTTAGCCTGTGCCAAGGCTTCCTGCAAAATGTCCCTAGTGACACCATCGATCTTAATATCCATCTGCAGTGAGGTTACACCTGTAGATGTTCCTGCGAGCTTAAAGTCCATATCTCCTAAAGCATCTTCAAGTCCTAGTATATCCGCTAAAATAGAAAATTCGTCATTTTCTTTGACCAGACCCATCGCAATACCGGCTACCGGCCGTTTGATGGGCACCCCTGCGTCCATTAAGGCAAGGGTACTTGCACAGACACTGGCTTGAGATGACGAACCGTTGGACTCTAAGACTTCTGAAACCAAACGAATTGTGTAAGGGAATTCATCTTCTTGGGGAATTAGAGGCAGCAATGCTCGTTCCACTAAAGCACCATGTCCGATATCTCGGCGGCTCGGACCCCGCATAGGCCGTGTTTCGCCGACAGAAAAGGGTGGGAAGTTGTAGTGGTGTATAAACCGCTTCCGATCCTCGTCACCTAGATCGTCGAGCATTTGTTCATCCGACTTGACTCCCAAGGCACAGGCAGTAAGAACCTGGGTCTGACCACGGGTAAATACTGCAGAACCATGCACCCTTGGTAAAATTCCCGCTGAAGACGTAATTGGCCTAATTTCGGACAGACCTCGTCCGTCTGGGCGTACTTTGTCGTGGATGATCATGTCTCTGACGAGTTTTTTGATCAAGTTGCCGATAGCGCGATTTAAAACGCCTTCCACTTCCGCAAAAGCTTCTTCACCATGCTCTTTGGCATATTCAGCCAGTAAAGATGCTTGGACTTGATCCATGGCAGCCTCCCGGCCTAATTTGTCCGGGCTTTTTAAGGCATCCTTTAACGGCACAGAACCCTTTTCCTTCAGCCATTCGACAATGTCTGCGGCTGGCTCAGAAAGTGGAACATCCATCTTAGCTTTGCCCACTTCTTCCACCATTTTTTGTTGGAAGGCAACAATACGTTTTACTTCTTCATGGCCGAACATGATTGCATCTAAAAGCACTTCTTCAGGAACTTCCTGGGCACCGGCCTCCACCATGGTCACCGCATCATAAGTACCTGCTACTACCAAAGATAGATCGCTTTGTTCCTGTTCTTGAAGCGTGGGGTTAATTACGAATTCTCCGTCAATCCGCCCTATTATTACACCCCCGACTGGCCCGTTAAAGGGTATGTCAGAGATGGATAAAGCCGACGACGCTCCTATCATAGCGGTGATGTCTGGAGCATTATCTTGATCAACGGAAAGAATTGTGGCAACAATTTGGATATCGTTTCTTAAGCCCTCTGGAAAAAGCGGACGCAGCGGCCGATCAATCATGCGTGCAGACAGTACAGCCGTTTCGCCTGGTCTGCCCTCTCTTCGACCCCAGCCACCGGGTATTTTACCAACGGCGTACATCCGTTCTTCGTAATCTACCATTAGAGGGAAAAAGTCAATACCTTCCCGAGGTTCCTGGGACATTGCAGCAGTGACTAAAACAACAGTATCGCCGTAGCGCACTAACACGCTTCCATTGGCCTGTTGAGCTAAACCACCGGTCTCTACAACCAGTGATCTTCCCCCCACCTCCAGTGTAAACTCCTTTTTCATTGTTCTACCTCCTTACGTGCGTTTGCAATACCTGCACGTCTCTGTAAACTTTCCAAAAACACAGCAACCGATACTGCTATCTTCTCCATATAGTGTTTGGGGAAATCTCACTCAGGCAAAATTTAAGCAGATGTTAAGAAGGAGCGGGATGACCGCTCCTACTAAAGCTTACCCTCGCAACCGCAGTTTGGAAACGAGAGTCCGATAGCGTTCTATATCAGTATCCCGCAGATAATCGAGCAGCCCTCTTCTTTGTCCGATCATTTTCAGCATGCCCCGGCGGGAATGATAATCCCTTTTATGGACCTTCAAATGTTCGGTCAAATCGCTGATGCGCCTGGTCAAAATGGCAATTTGCACCTCAGGAGAACCTGTGTCTGTTTCATGTACCTTAAAATCGTCAATAATCTCCTGCTTGATGTCTTTATCAAGAGCCACCGATATCACCTCCTTATACTTAATATCACCCTAGCCCAGAAAAGCGCCGGAGGGCTCGCCAATCCGAGACAGGGGTCTAATGCATGTTCACTATATCATAAAGCTCTGTGGGTGTAAATCTTACCGTTCGGTGGCAAAAGCGCTTTTTGGAAATACTCCCGAGTTTTTTGAATATCCCACTGCACCTGGTTTTGCAGTTCCTCGACACTTTGAAATCTACAAGCCGGACGCAGCCATTTGCTAAAGAAGACTTCTAGATTACGTCCGTAATAATCTTCCTGTCTGTCGAGCACATGCACTTCAACAGTGTGCACAGTACCTCCAAAAGTTGGTTTGTTGCCGATGCTGAGCACACCAAACATTTGCTGAGAGTCGGTTTCAATGTCTTTGTGATCTGCCGTGGATTCGTCCAGTGTTCGAACAATCACAGCATACACTCCGTCTTTAGGCACCAGTCGATCTTTTGCGATATCTAAGTTAGCAGTTGGAAATCCAAGCTGTCTGCCTCGTCCCTCGCCCCTAACAACCTTACCCAACAGCCGGTATGGTCGATTCAGACATATTTCTGCTTGCTCCACTTTGCCCTTTGTAAGCAGTTTGCGTATCCTG
>JAAYQZ010000040.1 GCA_012519025.1 Bacillota bacterium | reverse complement strand
CTTTGCCCTCCTCACAAAGTGAGTTTCATCCCCAATGGTATTCAACTAGATCCAAATAACGACGGACAGGTCCCCGATTTAAACAATTTACTATTGTGGGATAAAGCCCAGGAATTATTTGAGATTGGGACTGCTTTGCGATTTACTTGGGAGAAAGGCATAGACGTTCTCTTGGATGGTTTTACCCATGCCGTGAAAGTGGAGCCTCAACTCAGACTTGTGCTGATCGGCGATGGACCCCAGGAAGACTGGATAAAGGAACAGATCGATGCCCGCGGGCTGCAAGAGAAAATTCGTTTGTTGGGGTATATAGAAAATGCCCGCCGCCTGTTTTCGTTATTTGATGCTTTTGTGCTGCCTTCCCGAACAGAGGGTTGGCCGCTTACGATCATGGAGGCTATGAGTGCGGGCATACCGGTGATTGCCTCTCGGGTGGGTGGAATACCAACGCTTTTGGCAGATGGAGAATACGGGATTTTGGTCGAGCCGGGTGATGCACGAGGACTTGGAGAGGCGTGCATGGCTTTGGCCAGAAATCCTAAAAATGCTCGAGCCGCTGGGCAAAAGGCGGCCGCATATGCCCGCGCAAATTTCGATACCGGAAAAATGGTTGATCATGTACAGGAATTATACGCCACTGCTATTGGTGTCAATGGTATTAACACTCGGTAAACGAAAGGCATGGTGCTTTGGTGGTGTTGCCAAAGGGAAACACAAACAGGGAGTCGCTGCCGACTTCTGGGATCGCCAAATCCTATGTGATTTGTGGCTTGCTTTTATTGTGCATGTTTTTCATGGATACCGAGATATTTGCCTATTCAGTGGGTCTTTCATCAAAGGAAAGCGGGCATCCCAAGGTGACGCTGGTGCTTATTAACCGATTGTCATTGGATGATCTTTTGGGAAGGGAAAACTCCTACTTGGGGCAGATGATCCGGCAGGGCAGCATAGGGCTTCAAAACACCCGCACAGGTGGTGGATTAACTGCGGAAAATGCTTTTGTGACCTTAGGAGCCGGATTGAGAATGGTCGGCAGTGCCGCTTGCCAAGTCGCCTTACCTGCCGGTTCTGAATACAAAGGTGAAGTTGTAGGGGATGTGTACCGAAGATACACCGGTTTAGATGCTTCCGCCGATGCCCTAGTTGTCCTTGATATTGAAAACATTAAAGCCAATAATCTTGCATCAATAGGAACGTTGCAGGTAGGAACACTGGGGGAGACCCTTAAAAAAGCGGGGAAGAACGCTGCGGTGGTTGGGCATGCAGATAACGGCAGCCAATACCAGCGGTGGGGGGCGCTTGTGGCCATGGATGCCGAAGGTATTGTGCCTGTCAGTTGTATGCAGGATCTTACAACAAGAGATCCCCGATTCCCCACAGGTGAACGCACTGATGTCCAGGCTCTGGCCAACGCTTATGCTGCTGTTCGAGCTATGTCCGATTTTATCGTGGTGGATTTTGGTGATCTGGATAGGATAGAGGAAGAGCGCCGCCAACTTGCCCCCAAATTGTACCACAGCTACAGGCATCAGGCACTTGCTGATGCAGATGAGCTCTTCCGGCACATCATGGAAGAAATAGATCTAACTACAGAATGGCTGTTAGTAGTAAGCCCGCTGCCGGCGTACACAGAGGTTGTCGAAGGGAGACTTTTGGCTCCAGTAGCCGTGTGGGGTCCCAACATCTCTCCCGGCCTTTTGGTCAGTTCCACCACGCGGCGTCGGGGCGTAATTGCCAACTATGATATTGCCTACACAATACTGGAATGGTTGAATGTAAAACCGCCAACCCACCTGCCCGGTGCCTCCATCATCGGCGTAGAGAATGTCGGGGATAGACAATCATATCTCGGGGATTTGCTGCAGCGAAGCGGCTGGACATATCAGCAAAGACCTCCCCTGCTTAGGGCGTTTGTCAGCTTAGAAATAGCTGTATACCTGACTGTGTTTGGTTTAGTAATCTTTTTTGTCACCCTGCCCAAGTTGTGGGTGAGTTTCTTTTCTTTTGCTCTTTTGTTGATCGCATCGATACCGCTGGCTTTGCTATTTATCCCTGCGCTGAAACCTGCCACTATCAGCCAATCATTTGTATATACATTGGCTGCCGCCTCCTTGATCACGGGATTTGTGCAGCATTTTATCGAGGATACGGAAATTCGTTATGCGTTTATCTGCGGCCTGACCGCTCTAGCTGTAGTTATTGATGCCCTGTTCGGTGGCTCGCTCATCAAGTTGTCACCTTTAGGTTACGATGTTATGCTGGGAGCCCGCTTCTACGGGATCGGCAATGAATATATGGGGATTTTAATCGGTGCTTCCCTTGTGGCTGTTCTTGTCGCCACCCATCACTTGACCCACAATTTCTTGGTGCTCATGTGGCTGCCTGTTATCACTTTTGTTTTAGCAATGCCAAATTTTGGGGCCAACGCCGGCGGCATGCTTACTGCATTGATAACTACAATCATAGTTTGGGCCTTGACTTACAACATTTCCCCAGGCAAAATCGCAATCACCGGTGGACTGCTGCTTGCAGCAGTGCTGGGCCTGAATGTTTTGCCCATAGGCGGAATCGGCTCCCATGTGGGCCGGGCTCTTAAGGCAGTACTTACGGGTGATTGGCCTTCAATACTTGCTTTAGTGGAGAGAAAAGCAGCCATGAACTTTCGTTTGATGCGCTACAGTATGTGGAGCAAGGGACTGTTAGTTGCTTTGGGGGTAATGGCACTGTCTGTCTATAGACCGACGGCGGTAGTGCAAAGTGTCCTTAAGAAATATCCGGCGGCACGCAATCTTGTCTTCTGCACCATAGCAGCCAGCATTATGGCTTTAATTTTCAATGACTCAGGGGTTGTAGCCGGAGGTACCACCAGTGTTTATGCTGCCGGTCTGATTCTCAATTTAATTTTGGAAGAGCGGCGGGAAGCACAGCCTAAGTGTTAGCCAGTAGCCTGATCAAGGCTCCAAAATATCTCTTTTGCCAGTTCCCGATAGGCATCTGCACCGGGAATGTTGCGGGCAAAATATATAATAGGTTCCGCCGCCTCTGCAGATTCAGCAAAGCGAATGCTGCGGTAGACAATATATTCATACACCCGAATTTCTGGTTCAAAAGTGCTGTGCAGTTCTTCAATGACACTGGCGGCGTGCAAAGTTCTGCGGTCGCACATAGTGGGAAGCAGTCCTGCAACTTTCAGCTGGCCATTGTAATTCACCTGGACTTTTTTAACCAATCGCAGCAGCCCTCTGACCGCTTTATGTGCCAAATATTCACAGGCAACAGGAACCAACAAATAATCGCTTACGGCTAGTGCATTTATAGTCAGCAGCCCTAGGGACGGCTGTGAGTCGATGAGAACAATGTCATAATCATCGCGGATGGGAGCCAGCACCGCGGCCAATCTGCGCTCCCGGGCCATAGCACCAACCAGTTCCATTTCCGCCAATGCCAAATCCACGTTAGCCGGCAGCAAATCGGCACCAAATGGTGTGGAAATAACAAAAGGTCTTCCACTCACAGAGCGGCGCAAAGCTGTATAAACAGTTTTATCCAATGCGTCCGGTTCCTGTCCGCACGATATCGTAAGTCCCCCCTGTGGATCAAGATCCACAAGCAGCACTCGGCACCCAAGCTCTACTAATGCCGCGCCGAGGTTGAGTGTTGTCGTTGTTTTCCCAACACCGCCTTTTTGATTGCCGATCGTATATATAACTCCCATTTCAATGAATCTCTCCCGTTATTTCGGTTGATCCCTTTTCTGCATAGTTTTATAAATTGTTCGTCATCGATGCATCTATCCCTCCTAATTGCACTCAAGTTCAAGTTGTCGCGGGTTCCAGCTAAATTCTCATCTCCGGCCGTAAATCATAAATGCCTGTTGGCTTCCCCGGCCTAACATAGCCATCGATAGGCCCGGGAAGGTGATCTGCATTACTTTCCGAATAACATTGTTAGGGAAACGATTATGAAATTGATGCCGAAGAGCAACTACACAATTTAATTACTAGGAAGGTGATTGTCATGGCTGTCCGCCGTTTTACCCTTGGGTTTGATTACGGCACCAACTCAGTGAGAGCATTGGTTGTAGATATTGCCACTGGGGAGGAGGTTGGGACCGGTGTCTACAGCTATGAAGCCGGTGTTGATGGGGTAATTACCGATTCACTTGATCCTACTTTGGCCCGCCAGGACCCAAAAGATTACATAGAGGGACTGCAGAAGGCGGGAAAAAAAGCAATCGCAGCTGCAACAGAAAATGTAAAAGGTTTCAACAAGGACAGCATCATTGGGATCGGTGTGGATACCACCGGCAGTACCCCTATACCTGTAGATGAGGAAGGAGTACCCCTTGGACTCAGCCAGAAATTTACCAACAACCCCAATGCCATGGCCTGGCTATGGAAAGATCATACATCATTTGAGGAAGCGGAGGCGATCACCGACAAAGCCCGTGACATGAGGCCCCACTTCCTAGCTAAGTGTGGTGGTGCTTATTCATCTGAGTGGTTTTGGTCCAAAATTTGGCACTGCCTGCGGGTGGATCCTGAGGTATTTAACGCCGCCTACACATGGGTGGAATTAGCAGACTTTATTCCTGGACTTTTGACAGGTACATTGGCACCACATGTACTTAAACGGAGCATATGTGCCGCGGGCCATAAAGGTATGTTTAGTGCCGATTGGTCGGGATACCCTGATGGGGAATATTTAACTGCCTTAGAACCCCGACTGGGGCTCATACGCAGAGCTTTACCCAATGTGAGCTATACTGCCGGTCAAAAGGCCGGGGGCCTCACCCCAAAATGGGCAGAGCGGTTGGGTTTAAAACCGGGTATCGCCGTTAGTATCGGGGCATTTGATGCCCACATGGGCGCGGTGGGTGCCGGTGTAAAGGAAGGTACCCTAGTGAAGATTATCGGGACATCGACATGTGATATAGCTGTTGCTCCAAAGGCCACAGGTTTACCCGATGTACCCGGCGTATGTGGAATAGTCGATGGCTCCGTTTTGCCGGGTTACATCGGTCTGGAAGCAGGTCAATCAGCTGTTGGAGATATATTCAATTGGTTCGTAAAACACTCAGTTCCGGGCAGCTGTTACGAAGAAGCAAAGGCAAAAGGGCAGGATATACATGAGTTTCTAACGAGCAAAGCCAAAAAGCTGCTGCCGGGAGAAAGCGGACTTATGGCTTTAGATTGGAACAACGGCAACCGCACTGTACTTGTGGATGTGCGTTTAAGCGGCCTTTTAGTTGGTCAGACTCTGCAAACTACACCTTGGGAAGTATATCGGGCTTTGATTGAGGGCACAGCCTTTGGGGCAAAAGTGATTATAGATCGGTTGGAGGAATACGGTGTCCACATTGAGGAAGTAGTGAACTGCGGTGGTATCGCCGAAAAGAATGCCATGTTGATGCAGATCTACGCTGATGTTACCAACCGCACGATGAAAATCTCCAGATCCGCTCAGACACCGGCATTAGGTGCCGCTATGTTCGCCGCGACAGCCGCAGGTCCAGATATGGGGGGCTATAACCGTGTTCAAGAAGCCCAGGTGGCTATGGGAGGACTTAAAGACATAGAATTTGCGCCGATTCCGGCCAATGTTGAGGCTTACAGGAAGCTGTATATCATATATAAGCAGCTTCACGATGCTTTTGGTACAACAACATATGCCCAAAGCCTTTACAACATCATGAAGGATCTTTTGGATCTTAGAGACAGTGTACGGGAACAAAAAAGAACACAGGGGCAGTTTATCTAAATACCCAGGTGAATTAAAGGAGGGGGAGCAGTGGTTAGAGTTGGTGTTGTGGGCTACGGTGTAATTGGTCAAAGATTGGCAGATGGGGTGGCTTTACAAAAAGACATGGAACTCATCGGTGTGAGCGATGTAGGCCCAACCCTAGCTGTACAGGCTCTTAAAGAAAAAGGCATGCCTTATGATTTTTATTTAGCACTCCCAGAAGGTGAAAATGAGCTGGCTCGATACGATGTTCCTGTATCGGGAAGTCTGCCGGACCTTGTGCAAAAATGCGACATCATTTTAGACGCTACCAGCGCTGGAGTGGGCGAGCAAAACAAAAAGCTTTATGCTGAGTATGGTAAACGAGCCATCTTCCAAGGAGGCGAAAAGACGAGCGTAGCCGATGTGTTTTTTCACGGATATGCCAACTATGACGCCGGCCTTGACCGACAGTTTTTAAAGCTCACATCATGCAACACAACGGGCCTAATCCGGGCTGTGGACTGCCTGCATCGAGCAATGGGCATCGAAAATGTGATTATTACCATAGTCAGACGGGTGGCAGATCCGGGAGATTACCACCGCGGTTTGACCAATGCTTTAGAGGTTGAACCAGTACCAAATCATCAAGCCGAGGATCTAATGCTTATCATGCCGGACATAAAAGCCACCGGTACACTTGTGCATACCCCCGTTACCCATGGGCATGTGATTACAGTGATAGCAAAACCGAAGCGTGAGACTACAAAACAAGAAATTGTGGATTTATTTAGAGCCCATCCGAGAATTAAAGTAGTGCGCATCGAAGATGGGTTTTTGGGCAATGCTTCCTTGTTTCGCTATGCCAGAGATTTGGGCAACCCCAGGGGGGACATGTATGAAATCGCTGTGTGGGATGAGACTGTCACAGTTTTTGAAGGCCAGATCATATTCGTAGTAAATATTCCGCAGGAAGCAGTCGTAATCCCCGAGACTATTGATGGGATCCGGGCCAGTATGTCGATGCAATCCGATGGCGATGAAGCAGTTTGTCTGACAAACCGCTATCTGAAACTGGGGGGGTAGTCGCCCTGTGCGAAAGTCTTTGTTCAACACCCTTGATGATTTCTGTTATCGTGATAAAACCGTGATCTTGCGGGTGGATATAAATTCGCCCCTAGATCCGGTAACTAAAACAATCGTTAACGACAATCGTTTGGATAAAAGCATTCCTACCCTCAAAGAGCTGTTGGAGCAGGGGGCTAAAATTGTCCTTTTGGCTCACCAAGGCGATACTTTAGATTACCACAACTTGATTCCTCTAACAGAACATGCCCAAAAGCTGTCCAAGAAGGTGGGACAGCACATAGATTATATTGACGATGCGGCTGGGCCCGCGGCTGAGGCCGCTGTTCAAGCCCTAAAACCGGGGGAAGCGGTCCTATTGGGTAATGTACGGTATTTGACCGAGGAAGTATCAACTTTTGAGGACTCAGTCAGTTTATCGGTTTCCGAGATGGCTGAATGCTATCTCATCCGCAGGCTGGCGCCCCTAGCCGATTACTATGTAAATGATGCTTTCTCAGCCGCTCATCGCAACGCACCCTCCATGGTGGGGTTTACTGCAGTGCTGCCCACTGCTGCAGGCCGGCAGCTTGTCAAGGAAGTTAGCGCCCTGGAGAAAATTATGAAAACCCCTGCCTCCCCCGCGGTTTTTGTACTGGGCGGACTTAAAATAGCCGATGCTTTTGGCATGATTGAAGGGGTATTAAAGAACGGCAGCGCTGATTCAATATTGACCGGAGGTGTGCTTGGTATTGTTATGCTCATGGCCGGGGGTACGGAGTTCTCCCGGGAACAGACACGCTTTGTGTATGAACGGGGTTTGGGTACTTTTCTAAAGCCTGCCGAAAGGTATTTAAGGGATTACGGCGACCGCTTTGTCAATCCCAAAGACTTTGCCTTTAGGGACGGCCCAATGCGTCGAGAGGTTGACAGCAAAGATTTGCTAAAAGCTTGCGGGCTGCTGATGGATATAGGGGAAAAGACTATTCAGGTTTACCGCCGGATGCTAAATGAGGCGGGCAGTATTTTTATCAACGGTCCTATGGGGGTGTATGAAGACCCCTTATTTTCCCAGGGCACTAAAGAAGTATGGAAGGCCGCTGCTGATTCATCGGGATATAGTGTGGTTGGTGGAGGCGACAGTGTTAACGCGGCGGTTTCTTTAGTCGATGATGCCGAAAACCGCTTCAGCTACATTTGCACTGCCGGCGGAGCATTGGTGCGGTATTTGTCAGGGATGGAACTGCCGCTGATTAAGGCTTTAAAAGAAGCCTACAGGAAGGTGTAGCAACTTGGAGATATTTTTACCTTATGGTAAAAAACATATTGGGCTCAAACTTCCCGAAAAAGGCTATGTGGGGACATTTCAGCCAACAACGCTTCCTCCCCATGCAAGTGAAACTGAACTTATTGAAAGGGCCTTGGATGCCCCGATTGCGTCTTTCCCCTTGGAGCAGAAAGTAACGCCCGCCATGGGGGTTGTGATCATCACCAGCGACAACACCAGGCCCTGCCCCAACTCGGTACTGCTGCCGCCTGTGCTGAATCGGTTGAATGCTGGAGGTGTGCCGGATGAAAACATCACCGTGGTGATAGCTTTGGGTTTGCATCGGGCCATGAGTGACTCTGAGCTTAAGGACTCTGTAGGTCAGGAAATATTCAATCGTGTAAATGTAGTTAATCATGACATCAACAAAGTGGTAAGAGTTGGTTCCACCCGGCTTGGTACACCTGTTGAAGTGTTTCAGCCCGTGGAAAAGGCCGATTTTCGCATTTGTGTTGGCAATGTAGAGTTTCACTATTTTGCCGGGTTTTCCGGTGGGGTTAAAGCATTAATACCCGGGGTTGCCTCACCCCTTACAATCAATAGAAATCACAGTCACATGGTGGAACATGCGGCATCAGCAGGCAGCTTACAAAACAACCCTGTGCGTCAAGATCTTGAAGAAGCGGCAGCAATGGTGGGAGTGGACTTTATTTTAAATGTGATTGTTGATGAAGATCACAAAGTTATAAAAGCTGCGGCAGGAAACAGCAAACAGGCCCACCGCCTCCTTTGCGAGCATCTTGAAAACACCGGTATCGTGGATGTGCCCCAAGTCTTAGATTTGGCCATAGTCAGTCCCGGCGGGGCTCCCAAAGATATTAATCTGTATCAAGCACAAAAGGCGTTGGACAACTGCGCCCGGGCCGTGCGAAGTGGGGGTGTAATAGTCCTGGCTGCCGAGTGTTCCGAAGGATATGGCAACGAAACCTTTAAACAGTGGATGACATCGGGTAAGAGTCCAAACGATTTGCTGAGCGATCTTAGACAAAAATTCATCTTAGGAGGCCATAAGGCGGCAGCAATTGGTAAAATCGCCCTCAGGCACAAAATCTTACTTGCATCCGCACTCACCGATGACGGGCTGGTTGGAATCAAGTCTTACCCAAACGTGGAATCGGCAGTCAAGGCCGGATTTGCACTTTTAGGCGGTGAACCTCTTTACGGCATATTTCCTTACGGCGCATCCACTTTGCCTAAAGTGAAAACCTCAAACACCGGCCGGTTAGAATGACAATTTAATCGTCCTGCTGAATATCTTTTGAAACAGGAGGGTCAAACGTGTATCACTTAAGAGCTGATGGTCCCTTTAAACGGGGTTATACAACAGTTGCGACAGAAGATGAAGCACATGCCAATACCATGATGGATTTTGGATTTTTGATTCTAGAAGCCGGCGAAACTTATCAAGAGAAAAGCCCCAAAGAGAGTGCGTATCTGCTTATGAGCGGTGACATCACTTTCGAATTTGCATCAGAGAAAGTTCGGGCAAAGCGCGAATCTTTATTCCACGAAAATGCCAGCTGTCTTCATTTGCCGCCCGACACACAGCTTACTCTTACGGCACACACCGATGTAGAGCTGAATATCACCCGCACCAGCCAAAAAGGCAGTTTCCCACCCAAATTTTACGGCACTTCTGATGTCAGAAGTGAAGAACGGGGCAAAGGCACAATGCAGGAAACTTCAACAAGAATCGTCAGGACTGTTTTTGATAAAACCAATGCACCAGATGCCAACTTAGTCGTCGGTGAGGTCGTCAACTTCCCCGGCAAATGGTCGAGTTACTCGCCTCATCACCATCCTCAGCCGGAGATCTATCACTACCGATTCTTACCAAGCGGTGGGTTCGGCGTCAGTATCGTGGGGGATGAAGCTTTTGTAGTGAACCACCGCGATTCTGTTAAAATATTAGATGGTCGGATACACCCACAAGTAACAGCTCCTGGTTATGCAATGTACTATATTTGGGTGATCAGACACCTGGAGGATGCACCGTACGGAATACCCACATTTGTTCCGGAACATGAGTGGGTAATGGCTCGGGATGCGGTGATTTTTCCTGAAAGGGGGCACAAGCGTGGGTAGAATAAAATTGACAACTGCCCAGGCACTGCTTAAGTTTTTAGATGCACAGTATGTGGAGATGGATGGTGTAGAATACAAATTTGTACACGGAGTCTACGGCATTTTCGGCCACGGCAACCTGCTGGGTATCGGGGAAGCATTGGAGAATGTAGGAGACCTTTCATTAAAATATTATCAAGCCCACAATGAGCAAGGTGCCGTCCACGCCGCGACTGCTTTTGCAAAACAAAAACATCGTCTAGGTATCATGGCCTGCACAAGCTCAATTGGCCCCGGGGCTCTCAATATGATCACCGGTGCGGCTACTGCTACAATCAATCGACTACCTGTACTGCTTTTGCCCGGTGATACCTTCAGCGATCGGCAGCCGGATCCAGTGCTTCAGCAGTTGGAAATGCCGCACAGTTACGGTGTGACAGTTAACGATTCATTCCAAGCTGTAAGTAAATATTGGGATCGCATCCAAAGGCCCGAACAGTTGATGAGTGCAGCTTTGAATGCCATGCGGGTTTTGACTGATCCTGCCGAAACCGGTGCAGTAACACTGGCTTTGCCCCAAGATGTGCAGGGGGAGGCATACCCGTACCCGGAAGAGTTCTTTGCCAAACGCGTTTTTCACATTGATCGCAGGCCGGCGGCAAAAACCAGCCTTGAAAGAGCCGTCAAGCTTTTTCAAGGGAAAAAACGCCCACTGATAATTGCCGGTGGCGGTGTCCGTTATTCCCTGGCCCATGATGAGCTCAGTGAATTTGCGGAAACCTTCAATATTCCCATCACTGTGACCCAGGCCGGGAAAAGCGTGTTAACATGGGAGCACCCTCTCAATATGGGGGGCATTGGTGCAACCGGTACAATTGCAGCCAATCGTTTAGCTCGAGATGCCGATCTGATCATAGCTGTTGGTACCCGTTTAACCGATTTCACCACAGCCTCCAAAACTGCCTTTCAAAATCCCGCTGTTGACATCTTAAATATTAATGTAGCGGCTTTAGATGGACATAAAATGTCTTCCACATTTTTACCGGCAGATGCAAAACTGGCTTTGGCTTCCCTGACTGAAGCTCTCAAATCAACAGGTTACAGAAGCGACTATATGTCCGGTTATTTGGCAGGATTAAAAGACAAATGGAATCGAGAAATCGATCGCCTCTATACCTTGGAATCCCAGGCCGGCATCACGCAAACAGCGGCATTGGGTACAGTTAACGAGCATCTGACAGAAAACGATATCATTGTCGCTGCATCCGGCAGTTTACCCGGGGACTTACAAAGACTTTGGCGGTGCAGGGGGCCAAATACCTATCATATGGAATATGGGTTTTCCTGTATGGGATATGAGATTGCCGGTGCTTTGGGAGCCAAAATGGCGGAACCGGATATGGATGCCTACGCATTGGTCAGCGACGGTAGCTTTCTGATGCTCCATTCAGAGCTTTTGACAGCTGTTCAAGAAAATATAAAGATAACTATAGTCATGTTTGATAACGGAGGCTTTCAATGCATCCAGTCTCTGCAAAAAGAGCACGGCAGCCGGGAAGGATTTGGAAATGAACTGCGCTACCGCACACAAACAGATAGGCTTGATGGAGATTATATGACAATTGATTTTGCGGGAATTGCGAGAAGCTTGGGAGCCAAAGCCTATACAGTCACAGACTTAAAGGATTTGTCGGGGGTAATTGAAAAGGCCCAAGCAGAAAAAACAGCAACCTTGATCGATATCAAGGTTGTTCCAGGCACTCATTCCGGCGGATATGAGTCTTATTGGCGGGTGGGAGCAGCAGAAGTTTCCGAAAACCCGGAAACACTGGCTGCTAGAAACCAGCATGAGGAAGCGGCTCAAAAGGCAAGGGATTGGTAGCATCAAGGAGGTGTGGAAATGTTTAAAAAAGGCGAAGTGAGGTTAGGGATCGCTCCTATTGCGTGGACAAATGACGATATGCCGGAACTTGGTGGGGATATTCCTTTCGAACAATGCATTTATGAAATGGCAAAGGCAGGATTCGAGGGTTGTGAAGTAGGCAACAAATACCCCAAAGACCCAAAAACTCTGCTTGCAGCTTTAGAACCTTTAAAGCTGTCTATTGCCAGTGCTTGGTTCAGCAGTTTTTTCACCACGAAAACCCCCAAAGAAACTTTTGATGCGTTTGTCAAGCATCGAGATTTCCTGCATGCCTGCGGGGCAAAGGTCATCGTTGTTTCAGAACAGGGGAAATCAATTCAAGGCCGAATGGATGTGGCTTTGCACGGGAACAAGCCGAGTTTCACCGCAGTAGAGTGGGATCAACTCATTGACGGGCTGGAAGAGTTGGGGCGCTTGGCTCAGGCAAAGAACATGCAGATTGTATATCACCATCATATGGGCACAGGGGTTCAAACGTATTCTGAAGTGGAAACATTGATGGAGCGGTCAGATCCCAAGTTGGTTCATCTTCTTTTAGATACCGGTCACATCGTGTTTGCCGGTGGCGACCCTGTGCAGATGGTGAAGGATTTTGGCAAACGCATCAGGCATGTTCACTTTAAAGATCTAAGAAAATCCATCATGGAGCAGTCGTCTCAAGAGGGCTGGAGTTTTCTGGAATCTGTCAAGCAAGGGGTATTTACAGTACCCGGCGATGGCATGATTGATTTTGGCCCTGTTATTCGGGCCTTAGATGAAGCAGCCTACAAAGGTTGGATCATGGTTGAAGCAGAGCAAGATCCGGCTGTTGCCCCACCGTTGGAATATGCTGTTAAAGCCCGCAGCTACTTAAGAAAACAGATGGGGTTTTAGAAACACTTATTGCGCAGTTTTCAAATCAGTTTGGTGCAGCAGTTTATCTAAGGCAAACTGCAGCGGTTCAATGCCCCGCCGTTTGGCCTTCACCTCCAGGGTTGGGTGCTCAGCAATGGCCTTAATCGCCTCCTTGAGCACCTTGATCCGCTCATCTTGCCCGACAGTATTGCATCTGCGGTTGTACATTACACACCCTCCCATACCTTTTACTTACAGTATGTGTCAAAGTCTGGTAAAATATGTAAAGCCTCAACCCTTAAAGAACCAACTGCACGCACAAACCGCCGCGACAAATCCCACAAGGTCCGCCCACAGGCCGATCGTCAAAGAGCGGCGCACTCGAAAAACGTTCACAGCACCAAAATAGACTGTAAGCACATACAGGGTTGTTTCAGTACTTCCCTGCACAACCGAAGCCATGAACCCTGCTAACGTATCGGGGCCTTGGGTTTTCAGAATATCCCCCAGCATCGCCAAAGCTCCGGAACCGGAAAGAGGGCGGATCAAGAACATAGGTATGACCGCCTGGGGGATAGCTAGGCGTTTGCTGATAGGCGCAAGAGCCTCGGTCAAGATGTCGAGACCTCCAGCCGCGTTAAACACTCGGATAGAAACCAGCATAGCTATTAAGTAAGGGGTGATCCTCAAAGTGGCGGCAAGCCCCTTCTTGGCTCCTTCAATGAATACCTCATAGACTTTTATACCTTTGATCAAACCCCAAAGTGGGATGAATAGAACCACAGCGGGGATTGCCCAGCTGCCGATTGACTCCATTGCCTGCAAAAATACGGTCATCACTCTTGTCCTCCGCTGTGCTGACCCAATTTGCGCCACATCAGATCAATTATGACAGCAGCCAGTGTAGATGCTCCCGTGGCAATAAGTGTCGGTGGTATAATATCGGCAGGAGCTGCTGAACCCGCTGCCAATCTCATGCCGATGACTGTTACTGGTATAATAGTAAGAGAAGAGGTTGTGATGGCCACAAAAGTACACATTGAATCTGTGGCTGTACCGGGATTGTTGTTCAGTTCTTCAAGTTTCTCCATGGCTCTTATGCCCAACGGTGTTGCAGCATTGCCGATACCCAAAATATTGGCGGCCATACTTAAAATAATCGCCCCCATGGCTTCATGATCTGGAGGAATGTCGGGAAACAGGCGGCTTGTTATTGGCCGCAAGAGTCCGGCCAACACTTTAGTCAAACCGGATGCCTCGGCAATTTCCATCAAACCCGCCCAAAAGGCCATAAGCCCCGCAAGACCGATCACAAGCGTTATCCCGTCTTGGGAAGCTGCCAACACCGCAGCAGTTACCTCTGCACCTTTGTTTGCTGTTGCGGCAAGCAAAATGCCGCCTCCTAAAAAGAAAAACCAGATCCAATTGATCAAAACACCACCCCCAAAACACCGCTGTTAAATATCTATGCTGATGCCGCCAAAACATGAAGCATCTTAACCTGCAGCTGTTTTGACCTTCCCTGACCAAGAAGTCAAGGAATATGCAGAGAACGTGTGCAGTAATCCATAGAATATAGGGAAATGCTAATTTGGGGGCTGATTTAGCCTATATAAGCATTTACTGAAGGTTGAATTTGCCTGCGGGAAAGGGTATTATGATCACGGAAGGTCAAAGAAGGTCAGACGCCTCAGGTTAAGGGGGGGTGATGCCCATCAGCAGCTTAGCTGACCATATTGAGCGCTATATCAAAGCCCTACTTGACCAATCAGAACAACCCAGTTTAGAAATACGCCGCGTTGAGTTGGCAAAGCTATTTGAATGTGTGCCATCCCAGATCAACTATGTTCTAAAGACCCGTTTTAACAGTCAGCGGGGGTATATTGTGGAAAGCCGGCGCGGTGGTGGTGGGTATATTCGCATATTTCGCTTGGAACCCGGGCATAGGCAGGATCTTTATGCTTGGATATACGAAACGGTCGGTGAACGACTGGAGTTAGAGGAAGCGGAAGCTTTATTGGTTAGGCTCGTCGATCAAGACTATTTGGGTCGTGACGAAGCAATGCTTGTGTGGGCTTTGCTGCGGCAGGAAGCCCAAAAAATAGATAAGGCTTATATAGAACGGGCTGTAGCAGTTTTACTGCGTTCTATGCTTTTGTTGCTGCTTCATGGTGATTAATCTTCAAAAGAGTCTTCGGTAGGAGGTAGCGGGAGATGCTGTGTGAAGAGTGTCGTAAACGTCCGGCTACAGTGCATATTACCAAGATCGTCAACAATGCAAAAACTGAGATGCATCTGTGTCAACACTGTGCCCAGGCGAAAGGTGAGCTTGGAGTGATTTCTCCGGGAGCATTTACTTTCCAAGAATTTTTGACAGGTATGCTTCAGCAAGTGGCAGCACCGTCGCCAAGTGTGGGCCAAACAGCGCTGCCGGCGGATTGCCCTAATTGCGGTCGAACTTTTAATCAGATCAGAGAAAAAGGGCAGCTCGGCTGCAGCGTATGTTACGATCATTTTAAAGACCAAATTCAGCCATTATTGAGGCGCATCCAAGGGACTACGTCCCATGCCGGCAAACTGCCCGGGGTTGAAGGGGCTGCTTTGGAGCAGCGCCGCCAAATCGATGCACTCAGGGACAAACAGCGGGCGGCCATCAGTCAAGAAAAATATGAAGAAGCCGCAAAGCTCCGGGACGAAATTCGGGGTTTGGAAAAGCGGCTCAAAGAATCGAAGAGACAAAATCAAGGGTGAGTCGGTGAAGGGGGTCGATGAAGATGTCTGTACCGGAAGCGGTCAATAATGTCGTGGCTAAGTGGATGAAAGGCCGCGGGCCTGATGACGAAATTGTACTGGGAAGCCGTATTCGTTTGGCCAGAAATGTGACAAAAGTTCCGTTTCCCGCCGCGGCAACCGAGGAACAGCTCGGTCATGTTTGTGAGATTGCAAAATCAGCGACTGCTGATAATAAGTTCAATTTGGATTATTTTGCTATGGCACATATCCCCCAGCTGGAAAGGGAACTGTTGGTGGAAAAGCATCTTGTCAGTCCCCAGCAAATACAAAATGTCCATCATAAAGCTGTAATCTTACGCAAAGACGAACTTGTCAGCATCATGGTCAATGAAGAGGACCATCTGCGTATTCAATCTATCTATCCGGGGTTTCAACTAGATTCAGCTTGGGAACAATGTGATCAGGTAGACGATGTCATTAGTGAACGTCTGGAATATGCCTTTTCACAAGGACTTGGTTATTTGACTGCATGTCCAACAAACGTCGGCACCGGACTTAGGGCATCTGTAATGATGCATTTGCCGGTGTTGAGCATTACCAAACAGATGCAAAGGGTCATACCGGCAGTTAACAAACTGGGGTTGGCAGTAAGGGGCTTGTATGGCGAAGGCACAGAGGCTGTCGGAAGCATTTACCAAGTCAGCAATCAGCTGACTTTAGGCCACTCCGAGCAGGAGATCATTGCTCACCTGGAGACGGTTGCCAGACGAATTATAGAACAGGAAAAGGAAGCAAGACAGCAGATTTTAACTATGGGTAAAGCAAGGTTGGAGGATAGGACATATCGTGCTTTGGGAGTGCTGAGTCAAGCTAGGGTTCTATCCAGCCAAGAAGCAATGCAGCTTTTGAGTGAAGTCTGGCTGGGAGTTGATCTGGGCCTGATTAAAGAGCTGGATGCACAAATCCTAAAATCACTGGTCGTCCTTACCAGAGCAGCCCATCTACAAAAAGTCGGTGGCAAAACAATGGACACTGAGGAACGGGATGTATATAGAGCTGAACTTGTGCGGGAATATATTCGCAGCGCCCTAATGGATATTGATGCTTAGTAAAAGGAAGGTGAGAACAAATGTTTGGTAGATTTACTGAGCGAGCACAGCGTGTGATCGTACTTTCTCAAGAAGAAGCTCGACGCTTAGGTCACAATGTAGTGGGGACAGAGCACATTCTTTTGGGGTTGGTTGCTGAAGCCCATGGGGTAGCAGCCAAAGTCCTTGAAGAATGGGGCAGCTTAGATAAGATTCGTTCAGAAGTAGAAAAAGTAATTGGCAAAGGTGAGGGTATCACAACAGGCCAAATTGGATTTACCCCCAGAGCCAAGCGCGTGTTGGAACTGGCTTTTGACGAGGCCAGGCAGCTCAGTCACACATATATCGGCACTGAGCATATCTTGCTTGGTCTTATTCGTGAGGGAGAAGGAGTAGCCGCTAAAGTTCTAAGCAATGTAGGCGCTGATTTGGAACGAGTTAGGAAAAAAGTGCTGGAGCTTTTAGGTGAAGGTGCCGGGCCCACCGGCAGCGGCAAACAGGGCCGGGCTCGCAAAACCCCTACACTTGATCAGTTTGGCCGGGATCTCACGGAAATGGCCAAGGAAAGCAAGCTGGATCCGGTGATCGGCAGGGAAATGGAGATCCAGCGGGTTATTCAAGTATTGAGCAGGCGCACTAAAAATAATCCTTGTTTAATCGGCGAGCCCGGTGTTGGTAAAACCGCCATTGCAGAGGGCCTCGCTCAAAAAATAGTATCCGGCGATATACCTGAAACCCTGCTCGGCAAACGGGTAGTCACCTTGGATTTAGGTGCCTTGGTGGCCGGCTCAAAATTCAGAGGAGAATTCGAAGAGCGGCTTAAAAAAGTCATGGAGGAAATCTATGAATCCGGCGATGTGATCTTGTTCATCGACGAGATGCACACTATTATTGGCGCCGGTGCCGCAGAGGGAGCAATCGATGCCAGCAACATCCTAAAACCGGCTTTGTCCCGGGGAGAACTGCAGGCCATCGGTGCTACAACCCTTGATGAATATAGACGGTATGTAGAAAGAGATGCTGCGCTGGAACGAAGATTCCAGCCGGTGCAAGTTGATGAGCCCAGTGTTGAAGAAAGTATCGCCATATTGGCCGGGTTGAGGGACCGCTATGAAGCGCACCACAGAGTCGAGATTACTGATGAGGCTTTGGAAGCAGCAGCAAAGCTTGCCGACAGATATGTAACTGATCGCTTCCTGCCGGATAAGGCTATCGACCTCATCGATGAGGCAGCATCCAAAGTCAGGCTTTCAGGGCTAACAGCCCCTCCTGAGCTGAAGGAATTGGAAGCAAAGATAGAAGAGCTGAGAATAGAGAAGGAATCAGCTATCAAAAATGAAGAATTCGAGAAAGCTGCCTCCCTAAGAGATAAAGAACAGCAGTACAGGGAGGAACTGGAGGAAAAGCGGGAAGAATGGCAAACTGATCGGGTCCGTCGGCAGGGGACTGTTGATGAACACGATATTGCCGACGTCGTATCAAGTTGGACAGGTATTCCCGTAAACAAACTGGCACAAGAGGAAATGGATCGCCTGCTCAACTTGGAAGATGTTATCCATGAACGGGTCATCGGGCAGGAAGAGGCTGTAACTGCTATTGCAAAGGCAATCAGACGGGCATATGCAGGGCTTAAAGATCCAAAAAGACCTGTGGGTTCATTTATTTTCCTGGGCCCTACCGGGGTCGGCAAGACCGAACTTGGTCGGGCGTTGGCCGAAGCATTGTTCGGTGATGAAGATGCTATGATTCGGCTGGATATGTCTGAGTATATGGAACGGCATACAGTTTCTCGCCTGGTGGGTGCACCTCCGGGATATGTAGGATATGAAGAAGCAGGGCAGCTGACGGAAAAGGTTCGCCGCCGACCGTATTCGGTTGTACTGTTTGATGAAGTTGAGAAAGCGCATCCTGAAGTATTTAACGTGCTGCTGCAAGTCTTGGAGGATGGGCGTTTGACAGATGCCAAAGGCCGCACCGTAGATTTCCGCAACACAGTGCTCATTATGACATCCAACGTGGGGGCACATCAGATTCAGCGGTCTACCGGTGGAATTGGTTTCAGGCTTACTGATGATTCCGAGGCTGACTACCAAGACATGAAAAGAATGGTGACAGATGAACTTCGAAAAACATTTCGCCCGGAATTTCTAAATCGGATCGACGAAACCATGGTTTTCCATGCTCTAAGTAAGAAGCATATTACCGAAATCGTGGATATCATGCTGGAGGATCTCGAAGGCCTGCTTGCCGAGCGGGATTTGTCCATCATGGTACAGGACGAGGCCAAGGAAATATTGGTGGACAAAGGGTTTGATCCCGACTTTGGCGCCAGACCGCTGCGCCGAGCTATTCAAAGGCTTGTGGAAAATCCGTTGTCTGAAGAGATCCTAAAAGGCACTTTTACTGAAGGCGATCGGATCACGGTCGGAGCTAAAGACGGTGAGCTGGTATTTTTGAAACAGGAGGAAGTTGCCACGGTTTGATAAACACCTAATCGGGGTAAGTTTCGGGAAGAGGGGCCGGGAGCAAAACGCCCCTCTTCCCTATACTGGGAAAAAAACATCAAATTGATATATGTTCACAAGAATGCTATACTTATATTGTATCATTGCAAAGATTTTGGGGGACACATATGGCTCGAGTAAAGCGGAAATTCGTTTGTCGATCTTGCGGCCATGAGACTCTGCAGTGGTTTGGCAGATGTCCCGGCTGTAGCGAATGGAATACCCTTGTGGAACAGAAGAGCACACCTGCTGGTCCATCGACTGCCGGTGGGCTTGGTGGAACCCGCAAAAGCTCAGCCAAACCAGTCTCTCTTCTGGACATTAATACTGTTTCTGGTGGTCGCCAATCCACCGGATTTTATGAGTTGGATAGGGTTCTGGGTGGAGGCATAGTGCCCGGGGCCCTAATTTTAGTTGCAGGTGAACCGGGTGCGGGTAAATCCACACTGCTGCTGCAGGTGGCCGGCTTTTTGGCCGGACAAAGACAAACGGTTCTCTACGTTTCCGGAGAGGAGTCCAAAGGACAACTGCGACTTAGGGCCCAGCGGCTGGGTGTGAGTGAAGAGTCGCTGCTTATATTAACGGAAACAAATGTGGCTGATATTATTGCCTGCATGGCGGAACTGTCGCCTGCTTTATGTATCATTGATTCTATTCAAACCATGAACGCCCCTGACCTTTCTCAAACACCGGGCAGTATCACACAAGTGCGGGAGTGTGCCGCTCAAATTACACAAACGGCCAAAGAGTTAGAGATACCGGTGTTTTTGGTGGGACATGTGAATAAATCCGGTTCCATTGCCGGTCCAAAGGTATTGGAACATGCTGTAGACACCGTGCTGTATTTTGAAGGTGACAACCACGCAAACTTTCGTATTTTGCGAGCTGCCAAAAACCGGTTTGGTTCTACCAATGAGATAGGTGTGTTTGAGATGGGGGAACGGGGGCTTGCCGAAGTGCAAAACCCTTCATCGTTCTTTTTGGCACAAAGGCCTGCAGGAGTTTCAGGTTCTGTGGTAACGGCTTGCCTGGAAGGGACCCGGCCCCTTTTAGTAGAGATTCAAGCTTTAGTCAGTCCCAGCCCTTTCGGCGGCACTCCCAGGCGCCAATCCAACGGCATCGACTCCGGTCGGCTTGCCATGATTTTGGCAGTTTTAGAAAAGCGGTGTGGCCTGCACCTGCAGACCCAGGATGTATATGTGAATGCCGCAGGTGGTGTCAGAGTTGAAGAGCCAAGCGTGGATTTAGCGACAGCAGTTGCTGTGGCCAGTAGTTTGTCTAACCGTGCCGCAGTTGGTGATATACTAATTATGGGGGAAATCGGCTTGGCCGGGGAAGTCAGAGGTGTTCCTCAAGCCCAGCGCAGACTTATGGAAGCAGCCAAACTGGGGTTTCGTAAGTGCATAGTACCCCAAAGTGCCCATAAGGACTTGGATGTGGAGGGGCTTGATATGGAAGTTGTACCTGTCCGTTCCCTGCGACAAGCGCTGAATTGCTCACTTGGAGAGGGGGTACCAAATGAAAGACACCAGCCCTAAATTGGATGAACAAATGATGAAAACAGTTGCGATGCTGGCACCGGGTACAATGCTGTATGAGGGTTTGGAGAATATTTTGCGAGCCCGCACCGGTGCTTTGATTGTCGTCGGTGACAGTCAGCAGGTCCTGGATCTAGTGGATGGCGGTTTTCACATCGATTGCGAGATGCGCCCTACATCTTTGTATGAGCTTGCAAAGATGGACGGCGCCATTGTGCTTAGTTCGGAAGCTAAGCGTATTTTATTTGCCAATGCCCAACTAAATCCGGATCCTTTAATTCCCACATTTGAAACCGGCACAAGGCATCGTACGGCGGAGCGTGTGGCCAGACAAACCGGTGAATTGGTTATTTCCATTTCCCAGCGCCGCAATGTGATCACCCTTTATAAAAGCAATTTTAAGTATGTACTCCGTGATGTGAGTGTGATTTTGGCCAAGGCCAACCAGGCTCTGCAGACGCTGGAGAAGTACAAAAGTGTAATGGAACAGGTGCTGACCAATATAAGTGCCTTGGAGTTTGAGGATCTTGTGACACTGACTGACGTCACTCAGGTGCTGCAAAGGGCGCAAATGGTGGAAAGAATTGCCAGTGAAATTGAGAGGTATGTTTCTGAACTCGGTGCAGAGGGGCGCCTCATGAATATGCAGCTGGAAGAGCTCATGGTGGGGATTTCCGATCAAGGCCTTTTGGTTGTAAATGACTACATGTCTCTCAGCAAAGAGGAAACAGCAGAGGAAGTTTGGGAGACACTATCTCAGTGGAGTGCAGAGGATTTATTGGATTTATCCTTAATCGCACGGGCCTTGGGCTACAGCGGTGGTACAGCCAGTTTGGATAATCCTGTGACCCCAAGGGGTTATCGCATTTTGACGAAGATTCCCCGCCTGCCTATGCCGGTCATTGAAAATTTAATCCAAACATTTGAGAAATTCCCTGCAGTGCTGTCAGCTAATACCAACGAACTCGATGATGTGGAAGGGATCGGTGAGGTTCGAGCCAAGGCAATCCAGGATGGCTTGAGACGGCTGCGAGAACAAGTGCTTTTGGATCGGCACATTTAGATTGCAAAAACAAGCGCTATTGCGTGTCTTAGAGCGTATTTGCTCGAAAAACCTCGCTCTGCGGCGAGATTGACAGTTAAAGGGCTTATATGATAATATAAACTAGGGTACGTGTAGCCAAAAGGCTATGGAATGGAGGTCCCTAGCATGTTCAGTATTGGTGATAAGGTTGTTTATCCTATGCATGGAGCCGGTGTTATAGAGGCCATTGAAGAGAAGGAAGTTCTAGGTGAAAGACAAAAATATTATATCATGAAATTGCCTATCGGTGAGATGAAAGTGATGGTTCCCATGGACAACGCGGATGAAGTGGGATTGCGGAGTATCATTGACGATGATGGGGTAAACAAAGTAATAGAAGTGCTCAAAGAAGATAAATCTAAGATGTCAACCAACTGGAATCGACGTTTCAGGGCCAACATGGAGAAGATCCGCAGCGGTGACATTTTTGAAGTAGCTGAAGTTGTTCGTAATCTGGCAATTCGGGACGCGGAAAAAGGCTTGTCTACCGGTGAAAGGAAAATGCTTGACAACGCTCGCCAGATTCTAATTAGCGAGCTTGTGCTGGCCCAGGACAGCACTGAAGAGAAAATTGAAGAGCTTTTAAGTGAGTGCCTCGGATAAGATAAGCGTCAGGTCTAACCTGACGCGTTTTGCTCCGAGTTAGTAATGTTTCTAATCATTTGGGGCAGACTGTCTAAAGGAGGTGACAAATTATGTATAGTTTAATCTTGAAGCTGGTCTTTGTTTTCATGGGCGCAGGAATCGTGTATCAAGGGGCAGTTTATGCTTTTAAAGTGGGACTTTTATCAGAAGCCGCATCTTTTGATGGCCGGATTTTGCCTGGAGCCGCCGTGGTAGGAGCACTTTTGGGACTCATGGTCGGTCCTTGGATTATCAGCAAAGTAGAGCGCTTTATTTCCCGCCTGATTGCCAGTCTAAACCGCACATCCCCCTATGATTTGGTTATCGGTGCCGTCGGTTTGGTGATTGGGCTTCTCATCGGTATTTTAGCTACCGTCCCCATACCAAGACATATCCCAGTTGTTGGAGATTATGTTCCATTGATTGCCACTTTGTCGATGGGCTATATTGCAATGGCCGTATCTTTAAAAAAGAAAGAGGAATTATTGTATTTGTTCAGCATATTCCCCCGCTCAGTTGATAAATCGCCCGGGCGGGATCGCCGCACATTCAGTCAAAAGGTGCCTTGTAAGATTTTAGACACCAGTGTAATTATTGATGGACGCATCGCCGATATTTGTAGAACCCAATTTATAGAAGGTGTACTTGTTGTACCGGCTTTTGTTTTAGAAGAACTGCAGCATATCGCAGATTCCTCTGATGTACTTAAACGCAATCGAGGCAGGCGCGGCCTGGATATACTAAATAAAATGCAGAAAGAACCCCATGTGCAGGTTAAAATTCACGATCACAATTTTGATGATGTCTCAGAAGTAGACACTAAACTGGTGCGCTTGGCAAAAACACTAAACGCCAAGATTGTCACTAATGATTACAATTTGAATAAAGTAGCTGAACTGCAGGGTGTGGCAGTGCTGAATATTAACGAGTTGGCCAACGCTGTCAAGCCGATTGTCTTGCCTGGAGAAGAAATGGTAGTGCACGTAATCAAAGACGGTAAAGAACAGGGTCAAGGGGTCGCTTACTTAGATGATGGCACCATGATCGTTGTAGACGGCGGCCGCAAATATATTGGGGAAGACATAGGGGTTATGGTTACAAGTGTTTTGCAGACGGCTGCAGGCCGTATGATTTTCGCCAAACCAAAAGCCATGGAACGGGCATTGTAGTTTTTAGCGATTTTAAACTATCCAAGAGCCTGGCCATTTAAGGCGAGGCTCTTTTAATTTGCACGGGAGGGTTTGACATATGGGACAAGTTGTGGCTGTTGTTCCGGCGGCCGGCAAAGGTGAACGTATGGGTGCGGCGGGTGGCAAGCAGTTTATGGATTTGTTGGGCCTGCCTGTATTAGTCCACACTCTTAAAGCCCTTGCTGCTGCCGATGAAATTGACGTGATCGTACTTGTCACCGGAAAGGATCAAATACATAAAGGTTGGCAGGTAGTGCGGGATTATGAAATCGGGAAAGTAAAGTCAGTAACCGCCGGAGGGGATTCCCGCCAAGCCTCCGTTTGGGCGGGGCTGAATAAAGCCGCGTCCATGGGTGAGTTTGAGATCGTCGTTGTTCACGATGCTGCAAGGCCTTTAATACAGTCTGCATTAGTAGATAAAGCAGTAAGAGCAGCGCGAAAATATGGAGCAGTGGGGGTTGCAGTCCCTGTCAAGGATACTATAAAGGTCACAGATGCAGCCGGTTTTGTCATTTCCACACCACCCAGGGAAAGTCTGTGGGCTATCCAGACCCCGCAAGTTTTCCAATTTGAGATCTTGTGGAAAGCGCATACAGAAGCACTCAAAAAAGACATTATGGGGACCGATGACTGCATGCTAGTGGAAGAAGTGGGGAAGCCAGTACAGCTTTTGGAGGGGTCATATGAAAATATTAAGCTGACCACCCAAGAAGACCTCATCTTGGCAGAAGGCTTACTCAGTGAGAAAAAAAGCGGGAAGCAGTCGGAAAATAAAGTCGTCTTGACACGGGTGGGCATCGGTTATGATATACACCAGCTGGTGGAAGGCAGGCAGCTGATCCTGGGAGGCGTAACAATTCCCTATGGTAAGGGTTTGTTGGGCCATTCTGATGCCGATGTGTTGGTGCATGCTGTGATAGATGCCCTTTTAGGTGCTTTGGCTAGAGGAGATATCGGTACCCATTTTCCTGATACTGATGCCAAGTGGAAGGGTGCAGACAGCTTGGGGCTGCTCGGCCTGGTGCAGGAACAGTTTTTCCCCGGCACTTCGGGCGACCCCAGCATAACCCACATAGACTCTTTGATTATCGCTGAACGGCCCAAATTAGCCCCCTATATCGATCAGATGCGGAACAATATCGCCAAAACCCTAAAGATCCCCGGTAGTCGAGTCAGCATTAAAGCTACAACTTCGGAAGGACTGGGCCCGGTGGGCAGGCAAGAGGGGATCGCTGCACAAGTGACTGCGACAGTTTTAGCCTAAGAACGTATGTATATCCTCTTTATAGCCCATACTAAAGCTGCATGGTAATAGATGGGTTATTAGGAGGGTTTTCCATGAAAAGGACGTTTATTGCAGCTGTGGTAATCTTGGGGTTGGCCTTCTCCTTTGGCCAGTGGACAGCTAACCCATGGTACTCCATACAGCAGACGGTAATGGCTGGAGAGGGGGTGGGGGCCCGTCAAGCTCGAATCATGGGCAGAGAAGTGGGCGAAGTTTTGCTCCATCGTCAGGTTGTGCTCAGAATCCGCACAAGTGCCGGTGGTATTGACCCCTTTGAGCGGGCGGTTGTGGTGGCCCATCGGTTAGCGGACCGTCTGCAAAGCGGCGCTGATCCCGCTACTATTTTTCCCGATGCCCAAAATGGCTCCATTGTTGTCAGTTGGCATGGGGAGCTGGTGGTGACTGTTGATGCCGCCCATGCTTCACTCAACAATACAAATCCCCACGGTTTAGCCAAAGTATGGGCCAACAATATTCGCCGCGCCGCCGGCGGTCCTGCGGTACCATTGGAATATGTGTTAACAACCGCAGACAGCGACACCGAGGTGGCAACAGCTTTTTGTGTAGCATCGTGGTATGGCAATCAATTCCACGGACGTTCCACAGCCAATGGTGAGACCTTTGATGAAAGGGCGCTGACAGCCGCCCACCGCTATTTGCCTTTTGGTACCAAAGTAAAGGTGACAAATCTGCACAACGGTAAGAGCATAATGGTGACTATTAATGATCGGGGACCATATGTTGCCGGAAGAACAATAGATTTATCTTCTGCCGCGGCTGCGGCTTTAGAACTTAAACAACAGGGTATAGGCAGTGTTAAACTCGAAGTCTGTGGACCGGGCAGAGTTATCTAATTTCCCTGGAGTCTCAGGTGCACGGGGATTGCAGATTAAAACCGCAGGATTAAATCTGCAAGTAAGGCTGCCATACCCGCCGCGACTAAAGGGCCTACGGGAATACCTTTAAAAAAGGTGGAGCCAATTAAAGTGCCCAAGACAAGACCGGTAATACTTTCAGGGTATGCATCTAGAAGAGCCAGACCCCGTGCTCCCAGATATGCTCCGGCTATACCGCCCAGGATGGCTGTGGCACCACGGGGTTTTGCCACGGCTCCCCAAATGTCATCCAAGGAGATGTGTCCTTGGGCAAAGGGAGTTAGAATGGAAAGAATCAAAAGCGTTAAGCCTACTCTAAGTCCCGGGCCTTCCAGATAGGGCAGTAAGGCGTTCAAGCCAAGCAGCCTAAGAAGCAAAAGTAGGGCTGCCGAGATAGAGACAAGGTAGTTATTCCCGACTACTCCCAAAAAAAGCATCGCCAACAAGCAAAGATCATGAAACACCATTACCACCCCTACACAGCATATTCGCCTCCTCTCTTTGTCATACCGCTTCCATTCATCAGTTTTGCCCGCGGATTGTAGGGCTGTTTTATAAAACGGCAGCGGCTCCGGATCAACACACCCGGGAGCCGCTGTTAAGTTAGTGTTTTATGTTATTTCAACAAAACATAAACCATGGCAAAAGTAACTACAGACACAATGGTTTCCACGCCAAACCCTACTATAAACGGTTTAAAGCCTGCTTTAAGGCGGGATCTTTGCAGTGAAAGGCCCACCCCGGCGAAGGTCAGCAAAAACGCCCAATTAGATATGTTAACTAAAGCTTTGGTTTGGGCGGGATTAAAAAATCCTACAGTATTTAGGCCCGAAAGCAGCAGAAATCCCAAAACGAATTTGGGAAACCTGGACCAGATGAAGGCCCATTTGTGTTCAATATGTTTAGTCAACCCGCGATTGGCGTGGATTAACGCAAACAACAGGATAACAAAGCCCATCAAAGCATTGCGGGAAAGTTTTACGACAGTGGCTACTTCCGCGGCTTCCGGAGAAAAAGCCATCCCGGTGGCTACGGCTTCTGCCGTATTGTCAATTGACAATCCCGTCCAAAACCCGTACATTTCGTGGGACATTCCGGCCCAATGGCCGATAAAAGGATAAACTGCCAGCATAATCGCACCAAAGATGAGAATGGTAGCAATGGCATAGCTGGCATCCTCCTCACGGGCGTTGATGGCACCGGTGGCGCCGATGATGGCTGAAACACCGCAAATACCGATACCGACACCCAATAGGCTGCTCAATTCTTCTGATAGGCCGGCCAGCCGACCCAAGAAGCGGGCAGAGATGATCGCCAACGCAATTTCGGCCACAACCAAAATGATTCCCGAAGTGCCGATACTGATCACATTGGTCATGGCAAATTTGGCACCCATCAACACAATGCCTATTTTAAGCCAGAAATCATAGGTACGTATGCCCGGAGCAAACACTCGATGGACGGGGAGCACGTTGGCAGCCAAAGCACCAAATGCTATAGCGAAAATAACATATTCCATATGGGGGACGTAAACAGTGGCGATCTTACCCAAAATACCGATGAACAGCAACAGTCCAATCCCCGGCACAAGCCTCAAACCTTTGCCTAATGCGGCAGTGAGGGTATTTGACTGTTTGTGACTTGAGTCGCGAAGCGATTGATTCATACCACATTACCTCCAGCACCGAAAAAGGTGGTCCCTACCAAGGGACATGGCTGATTACTTGAAATTTCACCAAAGCCGCCAGCATTAAGGCTGCCAGCACTGCCACCCATTCTAAAGATAGGGGTTTTCTACCCATCACTGCTCACCTCCTGAATGCTTAACCTAAAAGTATCTGAGCGCATGCCGATACGGGTTGCCTCTAAAGCCAGCACATCACCGGGTTGAATGTTGCCGAGATTGGCGTTGGGACCCAATCTGGCCAGCAGTTTTTGCTGCTGAAACACTTGGGGGGCCTCCCACATGATGTGTTCGGGGTGGGTTGTATGGTCCAAAATAGACTGAAGCACTCCTTCCCGCACACTGCCTGTGGCGTCATAGATACCTATGCTGCGTCCGGATTCCCGCGCCTCCACTATGACCTGATAGGCACCGGAGGCGAGATCTGCTTCGATTTGGCGGGCAATGGTTTTGGGGTCAAAAGGTGCGTGGTTGTCTTTTTTGCCCACTTCTGTCAGGACACCAAGACCCAAGGTTTGGGCCTGTGTAATAATTTGTTCCCTGGCTTTAGACTCGATTTCAATGGTACCTGATGAGACCTCGACATAAGTGAACCCCATTTCCTGCACGAGATCTAAAAAAGGTTCTGTTTGCTTTTGATGAAAAGCAATCTCCAGCAAAGTACCGCCGGGGTAGATATCTACACCGAAAGATTTGACCAGTGAAATCTTTTTCAAAAGCTGTTCTGTTGGATATAAGGGGGCGGTGCCGAACCCCAACTTGACGAAATCCACATGATCGGCATTTAACGAAAGCCACTGCAAGGTAGTATCTAAGTCCAGTCCCTTGTCAATGATCATTGTCAGCCCACCTTGCCGCGGCTTTGGTTGACGCCCCGGCCACGGCGGTTTCAAGTACTGATTCCAAGGGCTTTGCAGATGATATTCCACTATTACATCCCTCCAGACTTATAGCGCTGCTTTAACATATGATGCGGGGGTCCTATTGGTCACCGTGATAATATGAAGAACGCGTTGACATACGTCATGCAGGAACTATATGATCAGTACAGGTCCATATTTGTCTAAAACAATTTAGAGCCAAGTAATTGAAAATGTCAGCGGCTGTGCCGCTAGAAAGAGGGAGAGCAGTGGCAATTCAGATTTACAACACTCTTACCAGAGAAAAAGAACCTTTTGTGCCTCGAAAGCCAGATCATGTGTCTGTTTATGTCTGCGGCATAACACCGTATGATCAAAGCCATCTGGGTCATGCTGTTCCTTCCGTTATTTGGGATGCCATTCGCCGCTTCCTCGAATACGAGGGCTACACAGTGCGACTGGTACAAAATTTTACGGATATTGATGATAAAGTTATCCAGCGGGCTCAAGCCACCGGTGAAGAGGCCTTAGATATATCAAATCGCTATGCAGAGGAATACCTGCGGGAAATGGATGCTTTGGGTGTCAAACGGGCTGAAGTATATCCCAGGGTCAGCCAGGAGATCCCTGCCATTATTGAATTAGTGGAAGGGTTAGTAAACAAAGGTCACGCGTATGTGGTTGATGGTGACGTCTATTTTGACGTAAGTTCATTTCCCCAATATGGGCAGCTTTCCGGCCAAGTGATCGAGGAGCTGGAGGCAGGGGCTCGGCTGCAGCCTGATGAGCGCAAGCGCAGTGCCATGGATTTTGCTTTATGGAAAAGTGCAAAACCGGGGGAGCCATCCTGGGAAAGTCCCTGGGGCAGAGGTCGACCCGGCTGGCACATAGAGTGCTCGGCAATGGCCTTGAAATATTTAGGCAACCAATTAGATCTGCACGGGGGAGGTGCTGACTTAATTTTCCCCCATCATGAAAACGAGATCGCCCAGTCTGATGCCTACACCGGGGAACCGCCGTTTGTCAGATACTGGGTGCACAATGGGCTGCTTCAAACTCAAAATGAAAAGATGTCAAAGTCTTTGGGCAATTTCACACCGCTTCAGGTTTTATTGAAACAGTACACTGCAGAAGCAATCAGGTTTTATCTTCTGTCAAGTCACTATCGCAGCCCACTGCAGTTTAGCGAAGCAAAAATGGCTGAAGCTGATCGAGGTTGGCGGCGTCTAGCGGCGGCCGTGAGCAACTTGAAAAGCCTGATAAGCTCAATCGAGAAAGCCATTTCCAACAGTGATGATGGAGATGCGGCAGGAGAGGCCAAAGCCATATCATCAGACACTCAAAAATTGATACAAGACGCAAAACAAGCCCATAGTAAATTCCTATCTGCCATGCGGGATGATTTTAACACAGCGGCAGCTGTTGGTGCTTTGTTTGAACTGGCCCGGGATGTTCATGGCTTTACAAACAAGATGTCGGATATGACCGAGAATCAAAGGTTTGAGAGCCTTCCGGCCTTGAAAAAGACCTATGAGGTTTTTATTGAATTGGGAGGCGGCATCCTGGGGATCATTGGGAGCAAAGACACCACAGTGCCGGGAGAAGGATTAGTAGATGATTTAGTGGAGCTTTTAATCGATGTCCGGGGCCAAGCCAGGGAAGCTAGGGACTGGGCAATGGCTGATTTCATTCGAGATCAGCTGGAAGATCTTGGGATCAAACTTGAGGATTCCCCTTTAGGGACTCGCTGGAAGTTGTGAGGTGTAATGCATGACAACAGATTGTGA
The DNA here is from genome assembly GCA_012519025.1 of Bacillota bacterium. Classification (GTDB taxonomy): domain Bacteria; phylum Bacillota; class Limnochordia; order DTU087; family DTU087; genus JAAZMF01. The sequence continues at coordinate 83,155 of JAAYQZ010000040.1, read as the reverse complement.
GGGGCTGTTTGAAGGCGATCCGCAGAGCCTGTCCCCGTTGGTTTTAGCCTATATAGGTGATGCCGTTTTTGAGCTGTGGGTGCGGGGTCATTTAGTGCAAAGCGGGGGCCGCAGGATGTGCAGTCTGCATCAGCAGGCTGTAGGTTTAGTTAATGCCGGCAGCCAGGCTGACATTTTGAAAACATGGGCACCCCATCTAAATGAAGCAGAGATGAATATCGTTAAAAGGGGTCGCAATACTAAAAGCGGAGTGCCCCGCGGTGCCAAAGTGTCTGATTATCGTTTAAGTACCGGCCTGGAGGCACTTGTGGGCTATCTGTATTTAGCCGGGGAAAAAGGACGGTTGGCACAACTGTTTTCTTTAGCTTTCAAGGCACGGCAGGATATGGACAACCTTGTTGAAAAGGAGCAGTGACTGGGCATGACTGTGGAACAGATCGAAGGACGCAACCCTGTTAGAGAAGCCTTAAGGGCCGGGGGCAAACTCAACAAGATAGTCATTGCCCGAGGTTCTGAACGGGGTTTGAAGGACATAATTTCCATGGCCAATGCTGCCGATATACTTGTGGAGCGGCAGGAGCGGAACTGGTTGGATGCCCGAAGCCGAACTAACGCCCACCAAGGTGTGATGGCTTGGCGTCCACCTGTTGAGTATGTTGCGCTTTCAGAATTAATTGCTGCGGCTTTGGCAAAATCCCCGGATCCTTTAGTAGTAGTTTTGGATGGAATCCAGGATCCACACAATTTTGGTTCAGTATTGCGCACTGCAGAAGCTGCCGGCGCGGCAGGTGTGATTATCCCCAAACATAGAGCCTGCGGTATCACCCCCGCGGTAGCTAAGGTTTCTGCCGGTGCTTTGGAGTATGTGCCGGTGGCCCAAGTTACAAATCTTGCCCGATCCATTGCTGAGTTGAAAGATGCAGGATTTTGGGTGGCGGGGGCGGACATGGGCGGTGAGAATCTGTATTTTGAGGTTGATTTAACAGGGCCAATTGCTCTAGTTATAGGCGGTGAAGGTAAAGGATTGGCACGGCTCACAAAAGCACGATGTGATTTTTTAGTGCAGCTGCCTATGCTCGGCCAAATTAACTCTTTGAATGCGGCAGTTGCCGGGGCTATCTTGATGTATGAAGCAGTAAGACAAAGGGTGAGCACCGGCTCTCGCTAGTTGCAAATATGTGAACTTTTGCGGGAAACGGTTTTCTTGACGCTCTTGGTGGGCTGTTGTATAATGGCGATGTGCTGGCAATGGACAAGCTGACCTTGGGTGATGCCCAGGTAAAAGGCTCTCTGTCAGACACAAGCAGCCTTGTGGAGGCGATATGGTTGAGTAGTCAGGCGCAGCGGAATTTTTATCAAAGTTACATCAACCTCGATGACGAGCAGCTGGTAGCGCTTGTGCGCGAGGGTGATGAGATAGCACTAGAATATATGATTGATAAGTACAAGAATTTCGTCAGAGCCAAAGCCCGCTCTTATTTCCTGATTGGTGCTGATAGAGAAGACATCATCCAAGAGGGTATGATTGGACTTTATAAAGCTATTCGGGATTTTCGCTCGGACAAACTAGCTTCCTTTCGAGCCTTTGCAGAGTTGTGTGTTACCAGACAAATGATCACTGCCATCAAGACAGCCACCCGCCAAAAACATATTCCTCTAAATTCCTATGTATCTCTTAATAAGCCAATTTACGATGAAGAGTCGGATCGCACCCTGCTTGATGTCCTTTCGGGCAGTAAGGTAACTGACCCAGAGGAGCTTGTAATCAGTCAGGAAGAGTTTATTCATATTGAACGAAAAATGAATGAGCTGCTCAGTGATTTAGAATGGCGTGTGCTCATGTTTTATCTGGAAGGGAAATCTTACCAGGAAATTGCCGATAATCTCGGCAGACATGTGAAGTCCATTGACAATGCGCTGCAGAGGGTAAAGCGCAAACTGGAGCGTTATCTGCAAAAGCGCGATGAAAAAGCTACCGGTTGATTTTGACGATATTTGCATATATTGTCAGTCGGTAGGGGATGTCTAGAACTGACTAATCACATCTTAGGCTTAGTCTAAGGGTAATTCCCTATATTGACAGGCTATATCTTATGTGATAGATTCAGGGAGTAATCGCAAAAGGCCTGGAGGTGTACGGGATGCGGGTAGGCATAACATTGGAGTGTGTTGAGTGCAAGAACCGAAATTATCGGAGCAACAAGAACCGACGCAATGATCCAGAGCGCCTTGAGCTCAAAAAATACTGCAAGTTCTGCAAAGAGCACACCACTCACAGAGAAACGCGTTAACCCCATACTTTCCAACTCGGCGGGTAACAGTATGTTTGAAGGCGGTTGGGCTGTGACTCGCCCCGTGTAAGGAAGTGAATCAGATGGCAGCACCAACCAGTAAGACTGCGAGTAAACCACTAAAAGAGCGGATTATCCGCTTTCTTAAAGAGGTGCGGGCGGAGCTTAGAAAAGTCGCTTGGCCCAATCGCAAAGAGCTGACCACATATACTATCGTAGTAATTGCCACTGTGGCAGTTGTTTCAGTGTTTATAAGTTTGGCGGACATTACTTTTGGTCAACTTCTCATCCTATTGCGCAGACTAAGGGGGTGAGGGGGCCGGCGCTAGCCTGTGCTCCCTTCAATCATGGATGATATCCAGGCTCAGGACGCCCAATGGTATGTTATCCATACCTATTCGGGCTATGAGAATAAAGTCAAAACTAATCTAGAACGCCGTGTCGAGTCCATGGCCATGGAAGATAAAATATTCAATGTGCTTGTCCCTACCGAGGAAGAAATCGACTTCAAGGATGGGAAAAAACGCATTGTGAAGAAAAAAATCTTCCCCGGCTATGTTCTGGTGCAAATGGAGATGAGCGATGACTCCTGGTATGTTGTACGGAACACCCCCGGTGTCACCGGTTTTGTGGGCTCTGGCAATAAGCCCATTCCTTTGATGCTGCATGAGATGCAGGCCATCCAAGATCAGATGGGCCTTGAACACGACCAGCCCAAGGTTGCTTATTCGGCGGGCGATAACGTTCAAGTCATCGATGGTCCCTTTTTAAATTTTACCGGCACTATTGAAGAGGTAAATCTAGAACGGGGTAAACTTAGGGTGATTGTATCGGTGTTTGGACGAGACACGCCGGTAGAGCTCAATTTCGGTCAGGTGGAAAAAGTGTAATTTCGCCAAAAGTGTGAAGGAGGTGGGTAATTGTGGCCAGAAAAGTAGCTGCCCTTATTAAATTACAGGTTCCGGCAGGCAAAGCCAATCCGGCACCACCGGTAGGTCCGGCACTGGGTCAACATGGTGTCAACATCATGGAGTTTTGTAAAACTTTCAATGAGCGGACTGCCAACCAAGCCGGAATGATTATTCCTGTTGAGATAACTGTTTATGAGGATCGGTCTTTTACCTTTATCACTAAAACCCCACCGGCTGCGGTGTTGTTGAAGCAGGCTGCCGGCTTGGATAGGGCTTCAGGTACGCCCAACCTTGAAAAAGTAGGTACAGTGACTAAAGAGCAGGTAAAAGAAATTGCAGAGCTGAAAATGCCGGATCTGAATGCCAATGATGTGGAAGCAGCCATGCGTATGGTTGAAGGAACTGCCCGCAGCATGGGTATCTTAGTAGAAGCAAATTAAATTTTGCCCAGATCCATTGTGTTAAATTGTGGGAGGATATTCCGCTAGCACCACAAAGGAGGAAAATTGTCATGGCTAAACGAGGTAAAAGGTTCCGAGAAATTGCCAAACTCGTTGATTCGGAAACACTGTATTCCCCCCGAGAAGCCGTCGAGCTTGTGCGTCAAACCGCTACAGCTAAATTTGACGAGACTGTGGAGGTAGCGCTGAAGTTGGGCGTTGATCCTACTCGTGCTGATCAGCAGGTAAGGGGTACTGTCGTTTTGCCCCACGGAACAGGGAAAGATGTGCGGGTGGCCGTGTTTGCCAAAGGTGAGCATGCCCAGGCCGCAGAAGCCGCAGGCGCCGATATAGTAGGTGCTGAGGAGCTTGCTGAAAGAGTAGAAGGCGGATTTTTGGATTTTGACATAGCAGTAGCCACTCCGGATATGATGGGTGTTGTCGGTCGTTTGGGACGTATTCTTGGTCCTCGAGGACTAATGCCAAATCCCAGAGCTGGTACTGTTACTTTTGAGGTCGGAACGGCAGTGGAAGAACTAAAAGCCGGTAAGATTGAATACAGAGTCGATCGAGCATCCGGGATGCATGTGCCCATCGGTAAAGCATCTTTCAGCAGGAAAGCACTGACAGAAAATCTGCGCACCCTGATGGATGCGATTCTGCGGGCTCGCCCACCAGCAGCTAGAGGTCAGTATTTGCGGAAAGTTGCCATTGCCTCTACTATGGGCCCCGGGATTAGGATTAATCCCCAGGATATAATCAATGCTTTGACTGATGACGAAGATGACGAGTAAGAGCGAGTAAAACTAAATACCCTTAGCCAAGCCAAAGACAGTCGGTGTCCTTGTCGGACTTAATGGATTACTCGCCAACCGAGGCTAGAGGCAGACCCTGCATTATTATGCACGGTGCTCTAAGGCCCTCTAGACAATGTCTGTGGGGTCTTTTTTGTTGCTTGAGGTTTTGTGAGGAGGTGAAAACGGTGGCTAGACCAGAGAAAGTCGCTGTTGTAGAAGAATTAAAAGAGAAATTTGGCAAGGCGGAAAGTGTTGTTCTCACAGATTATCGCGGTCTTGATGTGGCTGAGATTACTGAACTTCGCAGGCAGCTGCATGAAGCCGGTATAGAGTATAAAGTGACCAAAAACACCCTCACTACCATTGCAGCTCGGGAAACCGATCTAGCTGAACTTGCAGAATATCTAGTCGGGCCGACTGCCCTGGCCTTCGGGTATGATGAACCCGTTGCCGCTGCCAAGATTATCAGTGAGTTTGCCCGCAAGCATAGGGACTTGGAGATTAAAGGTGGAGTCCTGCAGGGTGATGTTATCGGGGCTGCCCAGATTCAAGCATTAGCAGATTTGCCGTCCCGGGAGGCACTTTTGGCTATGGTGCTGAGAGCAGCGCAGGGCCCAATCAGTGGGTTGGCTGTTGCACTGCAGGGAACGATCAGCAAATTGGCATACGCTTTAGAGGCTGTCCGAGAACAAAAAGAGGCAGCTGGAGCATAGTTAAATAAAGTTTTAGATTGGGTTTATAAGTTAAGGAGGCAATTATAGTGACGAAGGAAGATCTATTAACCGCTATTGAAAATATGACTGTGTTGGAGTTATCGGAACTTGTTAAAGCTATTGAGGAACGGTTTGGTGTTTCTGCTGCTGCTCCGGTTGCAATGGCAGCTATGCCCGGTGCTCAGGCTGATGCAGAAGAAGCCGAGCAAACCGAATTTGATGTAATTTTGACCGGCCCTGGCGACAAAAAGATCCAGGTCATCAAAGCCGTCCGCGAGATCACCGGTTTGGGTCTTAAAGAAGCTAAAGCCGTTGTTGACGATGCGCCCCAGCCCATTAAAGAGGGTGTATCTAAAGAAGAGGCCGAAGAAGTTAAAGCCAAACTTGAAGAAGTTGGCGGTATTGTTGAGCTTAAATAGCAAGAACCTTCAATGGGGCGGGTTGTACCGCCCCATTTAATCTGCCAAACAGCCGGGTCTTTTTAGAGACACTTTCAGGTTATCCACCTTTAACTTACTTGACAGAGCCCATTGACCATGATAAGATGGCGGAGCATAATGAATTATAATCGGCGTATTGTGTCATTCTACTAGGATTCAAAAAGCAGCTGGCGCATTTTACTAATTCAATGCATATTTCCAGGGAAAGAGACGAATGCTAAAAGATGTGCTTTGCAGTCTATTATATTAATAGGCAAGGCCGACTGGAAAACAAAGGGAGAGGTCTATGCTTCGGTGTAGATACAGTCTCCCATTTCTTGCTGTAGGGGTTGTTGAACTCCCGGTAAGCTTCGATTCACGCTATGGGAAAAGTGAACTTGAAGGAGAGGTGGGCGCTTTGGCTGCGGTGACCCAAGTGGTTGATGAAAGGCGTTGGCGGAATTTCGGCAAAATTAAAGAAGTAATGGATATGCCGAATCTGATTGACATCCAGCGTCAGTCATATCAATGGTTTCTTAATGAAGGTCTGCAAGAGATGTTTATAGACATTTCCCCCATCGAGGATTTCACCGGCAATCTGGTTTTGGAGCTTTTGGCTCATTCCTTTGGAGAGCCGAAATACAGTGTAGAAGAATGCAAAGACAGAGATGTAACATATGCAGCTCCCATGAAAGTGCGAGCCCGTCTAATAAACAGGGAAACGGGTGAAGTAAAAGAGCAGGAAGTTTTCATGGGAGATTTTCCTTTGATGACGGAACAGGGCACCTTCATCATTAACGGTGCAGAACGGGTAGTCGTCAGCCAGTTGGTTAGATCCCCGGGGGTTTACTACGGGCATGAATTGGACACAAACGGTCAAGATATCTACAATATAAGTGTAATTCCCAATCGAGGCGCGTGGCTGGAATTTGAAACGGACTCCAATGAGATCATTTGGATGCGGGTGGATCGAACCCGCAAATTGCCAGCTTCCGTACTTCTGCGTGCCATCGGTTACGGCACCAATGCTCAAATAATGGAGCTGTACAACAATTCATCCAAGCTTGCCCCTACACTAGACAAAGATACTCTCACAAGCGAGAGTGAAGGATTAATCGAAATTTATAAACGCTTAAGACCAGGGGAACCTCCTGTGGAAGAATCAGCCCGCACTCTTTTCGAAACTCTATTCTATGAGCGCAGGCGATATGATTTGGCCGCGGTGGGTCGCTATAAAGTCAATAAAAAGCTGAATATAACAGATCGAATCACAGGCAAAACCACGACTCGGCCCGCAGTTGACCCCAAAACAGGCGAAATACTAATAGAGGCCAACTCACGCATTACCCGCCGCACTGCTGAGATGCTTGCAGAGGCCGGTGTGAATACTGTCTTTATCAAAGGCAGGGATGATGAAGAGCTGAAAGTAATCGGAAACGGTCAGCCTCATGGCGAGGCCCGTGCCATTACCTCCGATGATCTTGTGGCTGTAGTGGGATATTTGCTCAATCTCATGGATGGTGTTGGAACCGTCGATGATATTGACCATCTCGGCAACCGTCGGCTCAAGGCTGTTGGCGAGCTGTTGCAAAACCAATTTAGGATTGGTTTATCTCGGATGGAGCGCGTTGTGCGGGAACGCATGACCATCCAAGACATGGATATTATTACCCCACAGCTTTTAATTAACATCAGGCCGGTAGTAGCAGCTATTAAAGAGTTTTTTGGCAGCAGCCAGCTGTCGCAGTTTATGGATCAGACCAATCCTTTAGCAGAGCTGACCCACAAACGTCGCTTGTCTGCTTTAGGCCCCGGCGGTCTCAGCCGAGAAAGAGCGGGGTTTGAAGTTAGGGATGTACACCACTCTCACTACGGCAGGATGTGCCCGATTGAGACCCCGGAAGGGCCCAACATCGGTTTGATCGGCTCTCTTTGCACTTACGCAAGGGTCAATGAGTATGGTTTTTTAGAGACACCCTATCGCCGGGTCGAGGATGGGCGAGTCAGCAGTGAGGTCTCCTATCTGACTGCTGATGAAGAAGATAACTACGCGGTGGCCCAGGCCAATGAGCCCCTTGACGATGAGGGTCGGTTTCTCCAAGAACGGGTGACAGTGCGGTATATGGATCGCATTCTATTGGTTCCGGCTGATCAAGTGGATTTTATGGATGTCTCACCGAAACAGTTGGTCAGTGTGGCAACCGCCTTAATTCCATTTTTGGAAAATGACGACGCCTCACGGGCGTTAATGGGTGCCAACATGCAGCGTCAGGCTGTACCACTACTGCGTACAGAAGCAGCGTTGGTTGGAACCGGAATAGAATTCAGAACTGCCTTAGATTCCGGAGTGTTGGTCATAGCAGAGCGTGATGGGGTTGTTGATAAAGTCACAGCCAATGAGATTGTTGTCCGCACCGATGGCGGTTCCCGCGATGGTTACGCTTTGAAAAAGTTTGAACGCTCCAATCAAGGCACTTGTATAAATCAAAAACCACTCGTTAGGATAGGGCAGCGGGTTGCTGCCGGTGAGGTTATCGCTGACGGCCCCTCTACTGATAGAGGTGAATTGGCGTTGGGGCGCAATGTTTTGGTTGCGTTCATGCCTTGGGAAGGCTACAACTATGAAGATGCTATTTTGGTAAACGAAAGCCTGGTGAAAAACGATATCTTCACATCGATTCATATTGAAGAATACGAGGCCCAGGCCAGAGACACCAAACTCGGTGCTGAAGATATAACCAGAGATATCCCTAACGTAGGGGAAGATGTGCTTAAAGACCTCGATGCCAGAGGTATTATCCGTATCGGGGCTGAAGTGCGCCCGGGTGACATCTTGGTTGGGAAAGTCACACCCAAAGGTGAAACAGAACTTACAGCAGAAGAACGCCTTTTAAGGGCCATTTTCGGCGAAAAAGCCAGAGAGGTACGGGATACTTCTTTGCGTGTTCCCCACGGCGAAGGGGGCACTGTCGTCGATGTAAAAGTGTTCTCTCGGGAAAATGATGATGAGCTCTCCCCGGGAGTTAACCGCTTGGTCAGGGTTTATGTTGCACAAAAACGCAAACTTTCTGAAGGTGACAAAATGGCCGGCCGCCATGGAAATAAGGGTGTAATAGCCCGCATCATGGCTGAAGAAGATATGCCGTTTTTGCCGGATGGCCGGGCAGTCGATATCGTGTTAAACCCATTGGGAGTACCTTCCCGTATGAATATCGGTCAAGTACTGGAAACCCATTTGGGTTGGGCTGCGGCACATCTGGGAATGCAAGCATATACACCTGTATTTGACGGTGCCCATGAAGATGATATTGTGGCTATGCTTAGAGAAATGAATCTGCCGGAAAGCGGCAAACTGCACCTATATGATGGGCGCACTGGTGAGCCGTTTGAAAATGATATCACAGTCGGCTATATTTATATGTTGAAACTAGCCCATCTAGTAGACGATAAAATCCATGCCCGCTCAACAGGTCCGTATTCTTTAGTGACACAGCAACCTCTAGGGGGCAAGGCTCAATTTGGCGGACAGCGGTTTGGTGAAATGGAAGTCTGGGCACTGGAAGCCTATGGTGCAGCCTATACTTTACAGGAATTGCTTACAGTCAAATCTGATGATGTAGTAGGACGGGTCAAAACCTATGAATCTATTGTCAAAGGCGAAAACATCCCCGAGCCGGGCGTACCGGAGTCCTTTAAGGTGCTTATCAAAGAACTGCAGAGCCTGAGTTTAGATGTGCGGGTATTTAGTGCAGCCGAAGAGGTGCAAATTAAAGAAGACGATGAAGACATAAGCGAGATGGCCAAAGAGTTGGGTATCGATATAGAAACTCCTGAAGCCGGCCGCGTGCGTCAAAAAGCCCAGGCAGTCCGGGAAGAGAGTAATGGCAAAATAGCACCGGGGGCATGGGAAAACAATGGTCAAGTTAGTGACACAGCTCTCGGCTCAAATGAGGAATTTGAAGATGAGTTTGATGATGTCGATGATGCTGACGATGCAGAGGAAACCGATCCTGAAGAAGATGATCTAGCAGATGACTTTGATGAATATGACCAAATCGGGTATAATGGAGAACCCGAGGACGGCCGGGAAGATGATGACAGTCTTTTTAGCCGGACAAGGAAGTACAGCGGCACAGATGACGATGATGACGATGTGTAGAATGAATGTTTTACGGGAGTGTACCGGGCTTCGTCACCTTTTGTTCCCGAGGGTTTAGACAAGAGGAGTGGTTGCTTCATGATAGATGTCAATAATTTTGATGCAATTCGCATTGGTCTAGCCTCCCCTGAACAAATCAGGGGCTGGTCCAGTGGGGAGGTCAAAAAGCCGGAGACCATCAACTATCGCACACTCAAGCCAGAACGCGAGGGCCTGTTTTGTGAGAAGATTTTCGGTCCGACTAAGGACTGGGAGTGCCACTGCGGCAAATACAAGCGAGTGCGCTACAAGGGCATTGTTTGCGATCGCTGTGGTGTGGAAGTTACGCGGGCAAAAGTGCGCAGAGAACGGATGGGCCATATAGAGCTTGCGGCATCTGTATCCCATATCTGGTATTTCAAAGGTATCCCCAGCCGCATGGGCCTGATTTTGGACATGTCCCCCAGAACGCTTGAAAGAGTACTTTATTTTGCTTCCTATGTTGTAACTGATCCCGGTGATTCTAAAAATCTCACTGCAAAACAACTTTTAACAGAACAAGAGTATCGAGACATGCGCAGCAAAGAGGGCTCCGATTTCCAGGCGGGAATGGGCGCTGAAGCTGTGAAGCGCTTACTGGAAGATATCGATCTTCCCGCTTTGTCCAAAGAACTGCGCCAGGAGATTAAGGATACAACCGGGCAGCGGCGCAACCGAGCCATCCGCCGTTTGGAGGTCGTGGAGGCTTTCCGCAAATCCGGAAACCGGCCTGAGTGGATGATTATGGACGTTATTCCTGTTATTCCACCTGAGCTTCGACCCATGGTGCAGCTTGATGGAGGTCGATTCGCCACTTCAGATCTAAATGACTTGTACCGTCGGGTAATCAATAGAAACAACCGACTCAAGCGCCTTTTGGAGCTTGGTGCTCCGGATATCATTGTGCGCAACGAAAAACGCATGCTGCAGGAGGCCGTTGATGCTTTAATTGATAACGGCCGCAGAGGCAGACCGGTAACCGGGCCCGGTAATCGGCCGCTTAAATCCCTTTCCGATATGCTCAAAGGCAAGCAGGGAAGATTCCGTCAAAATTTACTGGGCAAACGTGTGGATTACTCCGGTCGCTCGGTTATTGTAGTGGGACCGGAACTTAAGATGCATCAATGCGGATTGCCTAAGGAAATGGCTTTGGAATTGTTCAAACCTTTTGTCATGAAGCGTTTGGTGGACCAGGAACATGCACACAACATTAAAAGTGCCAAACGTATGGTGGAGCGGGTCCGGCCCGAAGTTTGGGATGTTTTAGAGGAAGTAATCAAAGAACATCCGGTCTTACTCAATCGGGCACCAACTTTGCACCGTTTGGGTATTCAGGCCTTTGAACCGGTGTTGGTGGAAGGACGGGCAATTCAAATTCACCCGCTGGTCTGTACGGCGTACAACGCGGACTTTGATGGGGACCAGATGGCTGTTCATGTGCCTCTTTCTGCAGAAGCGCAGGCAGAAGCCAGGCTGTTGATGCTGTCAACCAACAATATTTTGCTGCCGGCAAGTGGACGTCCTGTAACGACCCCAACTCAAGATATGGTCATTGGGTGCTATTATCTTACTCAACAGCGGGAAGGTGCCCGCGGGGAAGGTCGCAGATTTGCATCACCTGAGGAAGTACACATGGCTTATGCCGATGGTCAAGTTGATATCCACGCAAAAATTAAAGTGCGCTGGAACGGTAAGTCGGTGGAAACCACAGTGGGCAGAGTGTTCTTCAATGAGATCTTGCCCAGTGAAATGGAATTTTATAATGAGATCGTCGATAGCAAGGAACTGGCAAGACTGGTGGGGCGGCTTTACCGGGCATTCGGCAATACGCGCACTGCTGAGGTTTTAGACCAAGTTAAGTTCTTAGGTTTTCACTATGCCACTATTTCCGGAACGACCGTAGCCCTTGAAGATGTCACCAGCCCGCCCGAAAAAGATGAATTAATTAAAGCTGCGGAAGAACAAGTAGACATTGTAGAACAGCAGCATCGGCGGGGTCTTTTAACTGCAGAAGAGCGCTACCAGCGCATCTGTGATATTTGGACTAGAGCTAAAGACGAAGTGACCAAAGCCATGCGTGAGCACAGTGATGACTTTAACCCCATATGGATGATGGCACGTTCCGGTGCACGGGGCAACGAATCACAGCTGAGCCAGTTGGCCGGTATGCGGGGATTGGTAGCTGATCCTACCGGTAAGACCATCGAGATTCCCATTAAGGCAAACTTCCGTGAAGGGCTCACAGTTTTGGAGTACTTTAACTCCACCCACGGTACACGCAAAGGTTTGGCTGACACTGCACTAAGAACAGCTGACTCAGGCTATTTGACAAGACGCTTGGTAGACGTGTCACAGGATGTAATCGTCAGAGAAGTTGACTGTGGTACCGATCATGGCGTAATCATGGAAGCTATTAAAGATGTAGGCCGTGATACGGAAGAAGTCATTGAGCCTTTGAGCGAACGGCTTACTGGTCGAATGGCGGCAGAGACTATTTTGCATCCGGAAACCGGCGAAGTGTTAATTGAACCCAACCAGATCATAGATGAAGAATTAGCAGAAACCATTGAGCAATTGGGTATTGAAAAGGCGGAAATCCGTTCTGTCCTAACATGCAGTACCCCCCATGGTGTCTGTGCTTACTGCTACGGACGCAACCTTGCTACAGGCAAGCTCGTTGAGGTGGGCGAAGCAGTTGGTACAATTGCAGCCCAGTCCATCGGTGAACCCGGAACACAGCTTACGATGAGAACGTTCCACACCGGGGGTGTTGCCGGTGATGACATTACTGCCGGTTTGCCCAGAGTCGAAGAGCTGTTTGAAGCTCGCAAACCAAAAGGCCAGGCCATTATCAGTGAGGTTTCAGGGCGAACATCCATCGTGGAAAATAAGGGTGTGCGGAAGGTTGTCGTTGTCACCGATGAAGGTGAAGAAAAGAACTACACTGTTCCATATGGTTCCCGTCTCAAGATCAAAGACGGTGGGCATGTGGAAGCAGGAGATCAATTGACAGAGGGATCTGTTAATCCCCACGACATTTTGAAAGTCAAAGGGGTGCGGGCAGTCCAGGCTTACCTGGTCCGAGAAGTCCAAGATGTTTACCGCTCTCAGGGTGTAGATATCAACGACAAGCACATCGAAGTGATTATCCGGCAGATGCTGCGGAAAGTTAAGATCGAGAAATCCGGAGACACGGATCTTTTGCCAGGCGGCTTAGTAGACTATTTCGAGTTTGAAACCGAAAACGCCCGTGTTGTTGAAGATGGAGGCGAACCTGCAACAGCTACACCAATTCTTCTAGGTATCACCAAAGCGGCATTAGCTACCGAAAGCTTCCTGTCTGCGGCCTCTTTCCAAGAGACGACTCGGGTCTTGACAGATGCCGCCATTAAGGGTAAATACGATCCCTTACTGGGTCTCAAAGAAAACGTGATTATTGGGAAGTTGGTGCCTGCAGGCACAGGTATGTCGCTGTACCACTCCATCCAGGTGGCCCCAGGTGAAAATGCCGAGCCTCTAAACGGCGCCAAAGAGACAGATGAAGTTGAAATAGCCACCAGTTAAATACTAGCAAGGGGAAAGATCGGGATTCTTCCGGTCTGACCCCTTGACAGCCGCATGCAGCGGTGCTAAAATGTGTTGGTGTGTGTGCATATTATGAAGGCAAACCACGATGAACCATAAGTGGAGGTATGTTTTGGTGCCCGATAGATTAAGAGTGTCAAAGCGGAAATTAGTTGGCACCAAGCGCACATTAAGGGCTTTAAAAGAAGACGATGTTTTGGTCTGTTATCTTGCCCAAGACGCTGAGCCAAGAATACTTGAACCCTTAGAATCACTTTGCAAAAAGCAAGCAGTAGAAACAGTTTACATTGATTCTATGAAACAGCTGGGCAGATATTGCAGTATTGATGTAGGGGCGGCAGCTGCTGCTGTCCTGAAATAGATAATGAAGGGGGGAGCGAAGTGCCAACAATTAATCAGTTGGTCCGCAGAGGACGGCAACGGGTCCAAAAAAAGACGGGTGCGCGGGCATTGCGCTATGTGCACAATTCGTTGAGAAATGAACGAGTAAGGATTCCCGGCTCACCGCAAAAACGGGGTGTATGTACCAGAGTGTACACTCATACACCAAAAAAACCCAACTCAGCCTTGCGGAAGGTTGCACGTGTGCGCCTCACAAACGGCATAGAGGTCACATCTTATATACCTGGTGAAGGTCACAACCTCCAAGAGCACTCGGTGGTATTGATCCGTGGCGGCAAGATTAAGGACTTGCCCGGTGTTAGATACCACGTCATCAGAGGGACTTTGGACGCGGCCGGGGTAGAAGATCGCAGACAGGCTCGCTCTAAGTATGGAACTAAGCGGCCTTCATAGAATTTGAGAATTTATATCCATACCATTACCCAACGGCAAAGGGGGGGAACTAATGCCAAGAAGAGGTTACGTGCCTAAGCGGGATATTCTAGCAGACCCAATGTATGAAAGTGAATTGGTAGCTCGCTTAACTAATACAGTCATGTTGGACGGCAAGAAGAGCGTGGCTGAACGAATTGTCTATGGTGCCCTTGATGAGGTCAGAGCAAAGGCCGACAAGGACCCAATGGAAGTTTTGGAAGAGGCGCTCAAAAACATCATGCCGGTGCTGGAGGTAAGGGCCCGCCGAGTAGGAGGTGCCACCTACCAGGTGCCGGTAGAAGTAAGGCCTGAGCGGCGCCGTTCCCTGGCTTTAAGATGGCTTGTGCTGTTTGCTAGGGAGCGTGGAGAGAAAACTATGGCCAACAGATTGGCCGCCGAACTGATGGACGCCGCCAACAATACGGGTGGTGCCGTCAGAAGAAAAGAAGATTTGCATCGAATGGCAGAAGCCAATAAGGCGTTTGCACATTATCGCTGGTAAATGTTATTTTAACGATAATCTGGTAACTCCATGGAACGATGGGATCTAAGATTGCCGTACGAACCGGTTGGGAGGCTTATAGAGTGGCTCGGGATTATCCCATAGACAAGACAAGAAATATAGGAATAATGGCTCACATTGACGCGGGCAAGACCACAACGACAGAGCGTATTTTGTTTTACACAGGTCGTGTCCATAAAATCGGTGAGGTCCATGATGGTGCCGCTACCATGGACTGGATGGTCCAAGAACGGGAGCGGGGTATTACTATTACTTCAGCTGCTACTACGTGTCATTGGAAAGAACATCGTATTAATATTATTGATACGCCTGGACACGTGGACTTCACAGTTGAGGTAGAGCGGTCTTTGCGAGTTTTGGATGGTGCGGTATCTGTTTTCTGCTCCGTAGGGGGCGTTGAGCCGCAGTCGGAGACCGTGTGGCGACAGGCGGACGGTTATAAAGTGCCGCGCATTGCTTATGTAAATAAAATGGATCGGACCGGAGCCAATTTTGCCCTAGTGGTGAAAATGATGCGGGAGCGTTTGGGTGCAAGCGCACTTCCCATCCAGTTGCCCATCGGCGCGGAGGATCAGTTCATCGGTATGGTGGATTTGGTGGAGCTGGAAGCAATCCGCTATATCGATGATCTGGGGACCCATGGAGAGAATACTGAGATTCCATCTGAGATGATGGATGAGGTTGAAGCTGCCAGAGAAGAATTAATCGAAGCCTTGGCGGAGATTGACGAAGATTTTATGATGAAGTATCTTGAGGGTGAAGAGATTTCCACCGAAGAGATACATTCGATCTTGCGGAAGGGCACTGTATCAGCTAAAATCGTACCTGTATTGTGCGGCTCCTCCTTTAAAAACAAAGGAGTTCAGCCACTGCTGGATGCTGTGGTGCGGTATCTGCCCGCCCCCAGCGATTTGCCGCCGGTTACAGGAACCCACCTTGAAACGGAAGAGCCGATTTCCAGGGAGTTGACTGATGATGCTCCATTTAGTGCTTTGGCTTTTAAGATCATGACAGACCCGTATGTCGGGAAATTGGCGTTTTTTAGGGTGTATTCAGGTACTTTAAAGGCTGGCTCTTATGTATACAACTCTACCAAGGGCAGAAGAGAACGTGTGGGGCGCATTTTGCAGATGCATGCCAACCACCGTGAAGAACGTGATGTTGTATACAGTGGTGAAATAGCGGCTGCTGTCGGGTTGAGGAATACCGTAACCGGTGACACTCTCTGCACAGAGGAAGAGCCCGTTGTACTGGAATCTCTAGTATTTCCCGAGCCTGTCATTGACAGGGCAATTGAACCCAAAACCAAAGCTGATCAGGATCGACTGACCATTGGGCTGCAGAGATTGGCAGAGGAAGATCCCACGTTTCAGGTGCGAAGCGATGAGGAAACCGGCCAAACTATTATCTCGGGAATGGGAGAACTGCATCTAGAGGTTATTGTTGATCGCATGCTTCGGGAATTTAACGTCCAGGCTAATGTTGGTCAGCCTCAAGTTGCTTACAGAGAAAGCATCACAAAAGCTGTTCGTTCAGAAGGCCGATTTGTTCGCCAAAGCGGCGGCCGCGGCCAGTATGGGCATGTGGTTTTGGAAATCGAGCCCGGTGAACGAGGTTCCGGCTTTGAATTCGAAAGCAAGATAGTCGGCGGCGTAATCCCGCGGGAATTTATACCTGCTGTTGAAGCCGGAGTAAAAGAAGCTGTTATGAGCGGTGTCCTGGCAGGCTACCCGGTTGTAGATGTAAAGGTAGCTGCTGTAGATGGTTCTTACCATGAAGTGGACTCCTCGGAGATTGCGTTTAAAATTGCCGGCTCTCTCGGTGTCAGAGAGGGTATTAGAAAAGCTGAACCGGTTTTATTGGAGCCCATCATGAAGGTGGAAGTAGTCACACCGGAGGAATTCCTCGGTGATGTGTTGGGGAATCTGAATGCCCGTCGCGGTAAAGTTGAAGGCATGGAAGCCCGGGGACCGGCACAGTTGATACAGGCTATGGTGCCCCTTAGAGAAATGTTTGGGTATGCAACTGATCTGCGTTCCATGACCCAAGGGCGTGCCACTTATGTGATGACATTCAGCCATTATGATAATGTTCCCGTCAGCATCGCCGAAGAACTGATGACTACAATCTAAATCTCTGCTATAATTCCTTGGAAGGCTGGGCAGCGAAGAGCCGCAAACGACTTTTCGCTGCAGCTGATAAAAAAAGTATTGTGTGCTAAATTCATTAAGCTGTTTGAGAAGGAGGATATGAGCATTGGCTAAAGAGAAGTTTGAAAGGACCAAGCCTCACGTAAATATTGGAACCATCGGTCACGTTGACCATGGCAAGACTACCACGACCGCGGCTATTACCCTATTGCTTTCACAGAAAGGGACTGCAGAGGCCCGGAAATTTGATGAGATCGATAAGGCCCCTGAAGAAAGAGAACGTGGTATTACTATTAATACCTCCCACGTTGAGTATGAGACCGATGAGCGGCACTATGCCCACGTGGATTGCCCAGGTCACGCGGACTACGTGAAAAATATGATTACCGGTGCTGCACAGATGGATGGTGCTATCTTAGTAGTATCTGCTGCTGACGGCCCCATGCCGCAGACCCGAGAGCATATCTTGCTCGCCCGCCAGGTAGGCGTGCCGGCTATCGTTGTTTGGCTCAACAAATCTGACATGGTCGATGACGAGGAGCTCATGGAGCTGGTTGAGATGGAAGTTAGAGACCTGCTTAACGAGTATGAGTTCCCCGGCGACGAGATTCCTGTATTGTCCGGCTCCGGACTCAAAGTGCTTGAGTGCGGCGGTTGTGGTGAATGTGAGTGGTGTGAGAAACTGCAGCTTTTGATGGATGCTGTTGACGAATATATTCCAACACCTGCCCGTGATGTAGACCGTCCGTTCCTCATGCCGGTGGAAGACGTCTTTTCCATTACCGGTCGTGGTACAGTGGCTACCGGTAGGGTTGAGCGCGGTATCGTTAAAGTCGGAGACGAAGTGGAGATTGTTGGTCTCACTGATTCCAGCCGCAAGACCGTTGCCACAGGAGTAGAAATGTTCCGTAAGCTGCTCGATCAGGCCCAAGCTGGAGACAACGTTGGTGTGCTCCTAAGAGGCGTGGATCGCGAAGATATCGAGCGTGGCCAAGTTTTGGCCAAGCCCGGCAGCATCACACCTCATACAAAATTTGAGGGTGAAGTCTATATTCTGTCTAAAGAAGAAGGCGGACGTCACACGCCGTTTTTCACCGGCTACCGCCCCCAGTTCTACTTTAGAACAACCGACGTCACCGGTGTTGTGCATTTGCCGGAAGGCATTGAAATGATCATGCCTGGTGACAACGTTCGAGTAAACGGCGAACTGATCACCCCTATCGCTATGGAAGAAGGTCTCCGTTTTGCTATCCGTGAGGGTGGCCGCACTGTAGGAGCCGGAGTTGTAACTAAAATCCTAGCCTAATAAATGGTGATCACAGCCATAGACAGTGGGCAAGAAGAATTAACTGCATTGCTCTGGATAGGGGGATTCAGGGATACAGAATCCCCCTCGATTATGCAAAATTAGAGAGAGCGATGAAGCGAGAGGTTGCTGGCCCTACCTCCTCTGCCCAAACAGGTGCGGCAGGCAGCAGGTGCCGGGGAATTTTCGCGGAGCATGTCTGAAGATCAGGCGTAGAAGGAGGGAAACTTGTGGCTAAACAACGAATACGCATCCGCCTTAAGGCATATGACCACAAACTCTTAGATGCCGCGGCAACGAAAATCGTCGATACTGCCCAAAGAACAGGTGCAGTGACTTCAGGTCCGATTCCGCTGCCGACCGAACGCAATATCTATACAGTGTTGCGCTCAGTGCATATTCATAAAGATGCCCGAGAGCAATTCGAGATGCGGACTCATAAGCGACTTATCGATATTCTGGAGCCAACACCCAAAACGGTAGATGCTCTAATGCGTTTGGATCTGCCGGCAGCAGTCGATATAGAGATCAGGCTCTAAGAATAACTATGAAATCGTTTTAAGCGGTATAAGGGGGTGCAGCAGATGCCAAAGGGGTTATTAGGACGCAAGGTCGGCATGACCCAGGTCTTTACAGAAAACGGGGAATTGGTGCCCGTGACCGTGATTGAAGCCAGTCCCAATGTAGTGGTTCAAGTTAAGAACCAAGAAGTGGACGGTTACGAAGCGGTGCAGGTCGGATTCGGGGAAGTTCGCGAGAAACTGCTTTCTAAAGGGCAGCGGGGCCATTTGGCCAAGGCGAATGTGGCGAACTTGCGATATTTGCGGGAATTCCGCACAGAAAGTATAGAAGAATTTAAGGATTTGCAGCCCGGGGATACCATTAGTGTGGATATTTTTGCAGCCGGGGATTTGGTTGATGTCACAGGGACTACAAAGGGTAAGGGAACAGCCGGTGTTGTAAAGCGCTGGGGTTTCAGTCGAGGGCCTTCAAGCCACGGTTCACAGTTTCACCGTGGTGTTGGATCCTCAGGTGCCGCCGGACAGTCCCGGGTGTTTAAAGGCAGAAAACTCCCCGGTAGAATGGGTAATGTGCGCCGTACTATCCAAAACCTGGAAGTGGTGCGCGTGGATGCCGATCGAAACTTGCTATTGATTAGAGGCGGCGTCCCTGGTGTTCGGGGCAGTCTGGTTAAAGTTCAGGCAGCAGTCAAGGCCTGAGTTGTGAAATGAAAATAAAGTCAATGCAATTTGTGGAAAGGGGGCAGAACCCATGCCAAAAGTCGCTGTCTATGATGTAGAAGGTAAGGCCATAGATGAGCTTGAGCTCAATTCAGACATTTTTGCCGCAACCATCAACAAGTCACTGATGCATCAGGCGGTGGTAATGTTTTTGGCCAACCAGCGACAAGGTACCGCAGCCACCAAAAATAGGGCCGCGGTTCGAGGCGGTGGTCGCAAGCCCTGGCGACAAAAAGGCACAGGAAGGGCCAGACACGGCAGCATCCGATCACCCATCTGGGTAGGCGGCGGCGTCACCTTCGGGCCAACGCCGCGGAGCTACAGAAAGTCTATGCCCAAAAAGGCTCGCAGGCAGGCGTTAAGATCGGCTTTATCAGCAAAAGTTGCTTCTGGGAATTTGATTGTCCTTGACGATCTGCAGCTAAATGAACCGAAAACCAAGCAGATGGTCAATATTCTAAATAACCTCAAAGCAGCAGGTAAATCTTTGGTTGTTACTGCTGATGGAGGGCGCAATGTATATTTATCTGCACGGAACATTGCCGGAGTAAACACGGCCCGCGCCCAAGATCTCAACGTTTATCAGGTGCTGCACTGCGATAACTTGGTTTTGACCAAAAAGGCTATTGAGTCCATCGAGGAGGTGCTGTCATAGTGGGAGATTTGCGCAGCATCATCCGTCGGCCAGTCGTCAGTGAAAAGACCATGGCTTTAATGGAAGATAACAAATATACTTTTGCAGTAGATTTGAAAGCTACGAAACCGCAAATTCGAGAAGCCGTTGAACAGATTTTCGACGTCAAAGTTGAGAAGGTTAACACTATGCGTGTGCGGGGCAAGGTCAGACGCATGGGCCAACATGAAGGTCGGCGTCCCGATTGGAAAAAGGCCATCGTCACCCTGCGCGACGGCGATACCATAGAACTTTTTGAAGGAATCTAACACAATGAACTCTCTATTTAAAGGGAAGTATGTAAATGAGGAGGGGAAAACAAGTGGCGATTAAGAAGTTTAAACCGACTTCACCGGGCCGTCGCAGTATGACAGGATACAGTTTTGACGAAATCACCAAAACCGAGCCGGAGAAGTCGCTGCTGGCTCCCCTGTCTGGAACCGGAGGGCGCAACAATCGCGGTCGAAAAACCTCCCGCCATCGCGGCGGTGGGCATAAGCGCAGATATCGTATCATTGACTTTCGCCGTGATAAAGATGGGATTCCGGCAAAAGTGGCCGGTATTGAATATGATCCCAATCGTTCTGCTCGCATTGCACTGCTGCATTATGCCGATGGTGAGAAACGCTACATTCTAGCTCCTGTTGGCCTGCAGCCCGGTGATACAGTCATGTCCGGTCCTGAGGCAGATATCAAGCCTGGAAATGCTTTAAGGCTGCAAGACATCCCCACCGGTACTATGGTGCACAATATTGAACTGCACCCCGGCAAAGGCGGGCAAATGGTTCGATCAGCCGGTGCGTCGGCACAGGTTATGGCTAAAGAAGGTAAATACGCCACCCTGCGGCTGCCATCCGGGGAATTCCGCATGGTACTGCTTGCATGTCGAGCCACTATTGGTCAGGTAGGGAATGTCAATCACGAGAATATTACTATCGGCAAGGCCGGACGGAAGCGCTGGTTGGGCGTTCGTCCGCAAACCCGAGGTATTGCCATGAATGCTACTGATCACCCCCACGGTGGTGGTGAGGGCTTGGCTCCTATCGGTATGCCGACACCGCTTACACCCTGGGGTAAGCCTACCTTAGGGGCAAAAACTCGCAAGAGAAAGCTTTCGGATCGATACATTGTGCGGAGACGGAAGCGGTAAGATGAGATTTAGGTCCCAGAAAGGGTAATAGGCCGGTCAAACGGGCCGGCTGCCTTGACGGGAAGGGAGGCTTGAATAAATGGCTAGATCTCTAAAAAAGGGTCCTTTTATCGACGATCATCTGCTTAAGAAGGTTAAAGAGATGAACGAAAAGGGCGAAAAGCGAGTGATCCGGACCTGGTCCAGACGCTCGACAATATTTCCAGAGCTAGTAGGTCATACGATTGCAGTCCATGACGGGCGCAGACACGTTCCGGTCTATATTTCAGAGGATATGGTGGGTCACAAACTAGGCGAGTTCGCTCCCACCCGGTTGTTTCGGAATCATTCCCGGAGCGCGGCAACTGAGCGAACATCAAGAGTGCTGTAGCCGGTGATGTGTGACCGGTTTAGGGGGTAAAGAAGATGGAAGCCAAGGCAGTAGCACGTCATGTACGAATGTCGCCCCGTAAGGCCCGACAAGTAATCGACCTCATCCGGGGCAAAGATGTGGGGGAAGCGATGGTCATACTGCGCCATACCCCAAAAGCTGCTTCCGGCGTAATAGAAAAGGCATTACTTTCGGCTATAGCTAATGCTGAAAACAATTACGATATGGATGGAGAAAGCTTATACGTGCGCAGGGCCTATGTAGATGAAGGCCCGACGATGAAAAGAATTAGGCCTCGAGCCCGTGGAATGGCATACAGGATTCGCAAGCGGATCAGTCATATCACTGTGGTCGTGGCGGAAAAGGAGGCATAGATGCGTGGGGCAAAAGATAAACCCTATCAGTCTGCGGGTTGGCATAATTCGCGACTGGGAGAGTAGATGGTATGCTGACAACCGAAATTACGCTGAGTTTCTCCACGAGGATCTGGCCCTAAGAGAAAAGATTAAGGAACGGTTTTACACAGCCGGCATATCCAGCGTGGAAATTGAACGAGCTGCAAACCGCCTAAAGATTACGGTGCACACAGCCCGGCCCGGTATGGTCATCGGGCGAGGCGGTGCAGAAGTAGACAGCTTGCGTAAAGAGATTGAAGCAGAAACCGGCAGACAGTGTCAAATAAATATTGTGGAAGTCAAAGTTCCTGAAATAGACGCACAGCTGGTAGCGGAAAACATTGCATTTCAACTGGAGCGCCGAGTGTCTTTTAGAAGAGCCATGCGGCAGGCCCAGCAGCGAGCCATGCGTTTTGGAGCCGAAGGTATCAAAATTGCGGTATCCGGGCGCCTCGGTGGGGCGGAGATCGCCAGGATGGAATGGACACCGGAAGGTAGTATTCCCCTGCACACCCTAAGAGCCGACATTGACTATGGTTTCACGGAAGCTGCTACAACCTACGGCCGTATTGGTGTCAAGGTTTGGATTTACAAGGGAGAGGTCCTCCCTGATAAGGAGAAGACGGTAAAGGGAGGGGAATAAGAATGCTGATCCCCAGAAGAGTTAAGTATCGCAAACAGCAGCGTGGGCGAATGAGAGGTTTCGCACACAGGGGATCCACTGTCACCTTCGGAGATTACGGGTTACAGGCCATGGAACCTGGTTGGATTACCAGTGCACAGATTGAATCTGCACGAATCGCCATGACCCGGTATATTCGCCGAGGTGGGAAAGTCTGGGTGAAAATCTTCCCAGATAAACCAGTGACTGCCCGGCCCGCCGAAACTCGCATGGGTAAAGGTAAAGGGGCTCCGGATCACTGGGTGGCAGTGGTGAAGCCGGGACGAATCATGTTTGAAATCGCCGGCGTTTCGGAAGAAATGGCCCAGGAGGCCATGCGGCTGGCGGCCCATAAGCTGCCCCTTAAAACGAAGTTCATCACGCGTGAACAGGCAGGTGGTGAGGCGCATGAAGGCTGAGGAAATCAGAGCAATGACAACAGAGGAACTGGAGAAGACTTTAGACGATCTTAAAGAAGAACTGTTTAATTTGCGATTCCAAATGGTTACAGCCCAACTTGATAATCCCATGCGGGTGCGAAGTGTGCGCCGCGACATTGCCCGGGTGAAAACCATTATTAGAGAACGGGAGCTAGGTATAGCCCGATAACAATATCCCTATGGCGAAGGGGGTGTGAACGTGGTTGAGCGCAACGCGCGCAAGAGCCGCGTGGGGACAGTAGTCTCCGACAAAATGAACAAAACTGTTGTAGTGGAAGTAGAGCGCCGTGTTAAGCATTCGCTCTACGGGAAATATATTAAGCGCACCAGCAAATTTAAGGCCCATGACGAACACAGCAGTGCCAAAGTTGGCGATCGGGTGCGAATCATGGAAACTAGGCCGCTTTCCAAAGACAAACGGTGGCGTCTAGTCGAGATCTTAGAAAAGGCTAGGTAATAGCCATCCTCCCCTTAAAACGGGAGAATCGTTATTGAGTTGTGGTGGAAGGAGGTACGGGTCGTGATTCAACAAGAATCGCTGGTAAAAGTAGCCGACAATTCAGGAGCTAGAGAGATACAGTGCATTAGGGTCCCCGGAGGCACCGGGCGGAGGTATGCTCGCATAGGCGACGTCATAGTGGCAACTGTCAAAGAAGCAACGCCCGGTGGCGTGGTCAAGAAAGGCGAAATTGTAACCGCAGTAATTGTTCGCACAAAACAAGCAACCGGTCGCAATGACGGAACTTATATTCGCTTTGATGAGAATGCGGCGGTCATTATAGATAACCAAAATAATCCCCGTGGCACGCGCATCTTCGGGCCCGTTGCCCGGGAATTGCGTGACGCGAACTTTATGAGAATTGTATCTCTTGCACCGGAAGTGCTTTAGTTACCATGGGAAGGAGGTTGGAGCCAGTGGCCAAGGTACACGTTAAAAGAGGTGACCGGGTTTATGTCCTTAGGGGCGAAGAGAAAGGCAAATCCGGGCGCATTTTGCGGGTTCTACCCAAGGAAAATCGCGTAATTGTCGATGGCCTTAATATGGTGAAAAAACACACCCGCCCTACTCAAACAAATACCCAAGGCGGCATTATCGATAGCCCTGCTCCCATGGATGCCTCTAATGTGATGCTGATATGCCCACACTGTGAGAAGCGCACACGGGTAAGCAGGCAAAGGGGTCCCAATGGGCTTGTAAGGATATGTAAAAATGAAAACTGTGGTCGTCCCATAGATTAACGGTGTGGAAGGAGGGCAGCATGATGTCACGGCTGAAAGAAAAATATAGAAACGAAGCTGTTCCTGCCTTAATGGAAAAGTTCAATTACAAAAATATAATGATGGTGCCTAAAGTCGATAAGATTACCGTCAACATGGGAGTTGGAGCGGCAGTTGACGATGCGAAGGCTATGGATGCTGCGGTAAAAGACTTGTCCTTGATTACAGGGCAAAAACCTATAATTACTCGGGCTAAAAAGTCTGTAGCAGCGTTTAAGGTGCGGGAAGGCATGCCGGTGGGTTGTATGGTGACCCTCAGGGGAGATCGGATGTACGATTTCCTAGATAAGCTGATCAATGCTACTTTGCCAAGAGTGAGAGACTTTCGAGGCCTTTCTCCCCGATCCTTTGACGGAAGAGGCAATTATACCCTTGGAATTCGTGAGCAGATCATTTTCCCGGAAATCAGTTATGATGACGTGGAACGGGTCCAGGGCATGAATATCGTAATTAGAACTACTGCAGAAACAGATGAAGAAGGCTTGGAAATGTTAAGAAGCCTGGGAATGCCTTTCAGGGAGCAGTAGCAGTGCAGATATCCCAGGAAAAGTCAGGTATAATTTGTGAAGGAGTGATAGTGTGGCAAGAAAAGCAATGGTTGTCCGGGCCAAGAGGACTCCCAAGTTCTCCACACGTCGGGTTAATCGCTGCCGCGTCTGCGGACGCCCTCGAGGCTATATGCGTAAATTCCAGTTATGCCGGATTTGTTTTCGGGAATTGGCCTCTCGAGGCGAGTTGCCCGGGATTACTAAGGCCAGCTGGTAAGGAAGTCATGAGGAAGGGGGTTGCCCAATGGTAATGACAGACCCAATTGCGGATATGCTGACTCGCATTCGCAATGCTAACAGCGCCAAGCATGATAGTGTGGATATCCCCGTCTCTAAACTAAAAGTTGAAGTGGCGCGGATCCTTAAAGATGAAGGATATGTTCGGGATTATAAAGTGATTGATGACGGTAAACACGGCTTTTTGCGAGTTTATCTCAGATACGGAGCCAACAAGCAGCTGACTATCTCCGGCATCAAGCGCATCAGTAAGCCCGGATTGAGGGTGTACGCCAAAAGAGACGAGATACCTCGAGTATTGGGTGGTTTGGGTATAGCAGTACTGTCTACCTCCCACGGGGTGATGACAGACAAACAGGCCCGCCAGGCCCGTGTCGGCGGCGAAGTACTGTGCTATGTATGGTAATGACATTTGTTCCAAATAGGAGAGAGGAGGGGCAATCGTGTCCAGGATCGGCAGAATGCCGGTGGAAATTCCATCTGGTGTAGAAGTGGAAATCAACGGCCAAACCGTGACAGTCCGGGGACCGAAAGGCGCTTTAACGCAGCAATTTCATCCGGATATGATCATTGCCCTAGAAGACAATACCCTGCTGGTTGAGCGACCAAATGAAAAGAAATTCTACAAGTCGCTGCACGGCCTGACCCGCAGCCTTTTGAACAACATGATCGAAGGCGTTGTCAAAGGCTACAAAAGGGATCTGGAAATAACAGGTGTGGGCTACAGAGCCCAGATGCAGGGCAATAAACTAGTGTTGAATATGGGTTTCTCTCATTTAGTTGAGATTGACCCTGAAGAGGGAATACAGTTTGAAGTACCGTCACCCACTCGGATTTCCGTCAGCGGTATCGACAAGCAGTTGGTGGGTGAGACCGCAGCCAAAATCAGAGCCGTACGGCCGCCGGAGCCATACCTAGGCAAAGGTATCCGGTATGCCGGAGAGCAGATTATACGCAAGGCGGGCAAAGCAGGCAGAGTCTAAAAAGAGGTGAAGGTATATGCCAAGAGTTGAACGCAAAGCCGCCCGACGCAAACGCCATATGCGATTGCGCAACCGGGTTGTGGGCACACCCGAGCGGCCCCGCCTCAACGTCTACCGCAGCTTAAATCATATATACGCTCAAGTGATTGATGATACTGCCGGTCGGACATTAGCCGCCGCTTCCACACTCGATCCGGAACTTAAGGATCGGTTGGAACACACGGCAAACCAAGAGGCGGCCAAGGCAGTAGGAGAATTGGTCGGAAAAAGAGCGTTGGAAAACGGTGTCAAGCAAGTGACATTTGATCGAGGCGGAAACCAATACGCCGGAAGAATCAAAGCTTTAGCTGAAGGAGCCCGCGAAGCTGGGCTGGACTTTTAACAGACAGGGGGTGTGACAGTGGTATTAAATCGACGGCGGATGATCGATCCAAACAGTTTGGGCGACCTAGAAGAGCGTGTCGTCAGCATTAATCCTGTTTCCAAAGTAGTCAAAGGCGGCCGTACCCGCAGTTTCAGTGCCTTAGTCGTTGTAGGCGATGGCAATGGTCATGTGGGGTCAGGCCTAGGTAAAGCCAAGGATGTAGCGGGTGCTATCCGCAAAGGCGTAGATGAAGCAAAGAAAAACATTATCTCTGTCCCGATGGTTGGCACAACCATTCCCCACGAACTTACCACTAAGTTCAGTGGCGCCCGGGTTTTCTTAAAACCTGCGGCCGAAGGTACAGGAGTGATCGCCGGGGGACCGGTACGTGCCGTCATGGAAGCTGCCGGCTACAGGGACGTTTTAACGAAATCATTGGGTTCCTCAAATCCCATTAACGTGGTGGCGGCAACTGTGAAAGGCTTACAATCGATGAAAACAGTCGAAGAAGTTGCCCGGATCCGGGGTAAGTCTCCAGAGGAAATTTTGGCCTAGCAGGTTGGACAGAGGGGGGCAGGACATGGGTGCTAAAAGATTGAAAATTACCTGGAAACGCAGTGCCATCGGCAGCCCCAAAGATCAGAAAGCCACAATTCGAGCTTTGGGCTTCCGGAAGCTAAACAGCCAGGTGATTCACGATGACAACCCAGTAATCCGAGGTATGATCTTTAAGGTAAAGCATCTTGTGGAAGTTACGGAAATTGAGTAGTGTGGGGGAGGTGCCCAAATATGAAACTGCATGAGTTGAGTCCCGCACCGGGATCCCGGAAAACGAGAAGAAGAGCAGGTCGTGGGATTGGCTCAGGTCTCGGCAAGACCTCGGGACGAGGTCATAAGGGACAAAAATCACGCTCCGGCGGTGGCAAAGGCCCCCACTTCGAGGGCGGTCAAACCCCTTTGATACGCCGGCTGCCTAAGCGAGGGTTTACCAACATCTTTGCTAAAAACTACAGCGAAGTTAAGTTGGAGGATCTGAATTGCTTTGAAGCGGGTAGTGTAGTCACTCCGGAAATGATGGTTGAGCAAGGGCTTGTGCGAAAACTTGCCCAGAACGGAGTTAAGGTTTTAGGTAATGGAGATCTAGAAAAGGCGTTGACGGTCAAGGCCCATGGATTTACAAAATCTGCCGCTGCCAAGATAGAAGCCGCCGGCGGCAAAGTAGAGGTGATCTAGTTGCTGCAGGCAGTGCGCAATGCCTTCCGGATCCCTGATCTGCGCCGCAGACTTTTGTACACGGCGGCCTTATTGGTTGTATTTCGGTTAGGTTCTTATGTACCTGTGCCAGGGGTCGACGCAGAACTTTTAGCCCAGCAGTTGGGTACCACTGGCGGCAACATTTTCGGATTTTTGGATCTGTTCGCCGGGGGAGCCCTAACACGTTTTTCAGTGTTTGCTATGGGAGTCAACCCTTATATTACAGCGTCCATTATAGTCCAGCTTTTGACCATTGTAATCCCTGCTTGGGAAGAGATGTCCAAAGAAAGTGTGGATGGGCGCCAGCGACTTCAGCAATATACTAGATATGGAACAGTTCTTTTAGCTGTGGTGCAAGGCTTTGCCATTACTGCCACAGCAAAGGGATATGGTGTAGTTAGCGATCCCGGTGTATTTAACACTGTTTTGATTGTAACTACTTTGACTGCGGGAAGTGCCTTTTTAATGTGGCTTGGTGAAAAGATGACAGAGAACGGAATCGGCAACGGTATCTCTCTCTTGATTTTCACCGGTATTGTCGCCAGGCTTCCCGGTCAAGGGTGGAGTGCAGTACGTGCTGTTGGAGCCGGCGGAATCAGCATCTTTAGTTTGGTGGCATTTGTTGCCTTATCTGTAGTCGTTGTAGCCGGCATCATCATGGTGCAGCAGGGACAGCGGCGCATCCCGGTCCAATACGCGAAGCGTGTAGTTGGTCGGCGCATGTACGGGGGACAAACAAGCCACATACCGATGCAGGTTAACCAAGCAGGAGTTATTCCAGTTATCTTTGCATCTTCTGTACTCAGTTTTCCTTTGACACTAGCACAGTTTATCCCGGGGATTGCAGGCATCAACCGATTTCTGGGTTACGGCTCTATTGGGTATAACCTGCTTTATGTGCTATTGGTCATGTTCTTTACGTACTTCTACACGGCGGTTACCTTCAACCCCATGGAAGTGTCGGATAACATGAGAAAACACGGCGGATTTATTCCGGGGCTCAGACCCGGGCGGCCTACTGCACAATATTTGGATCGTGTCTTAACCAGGATTACCCTGGCTGGTGCTGTGTTTTTGGCTGTAATTGCGGTCTTACCGTATATTATGGCCACAGTAACCAGGATGCCCAGCAGTATCCTATATTTTGGTGGTACCGGACTTCTAATCATGGTTGGTGTGGCTCTAGACACCATGAAACAAATCGAAGCCCAACTGCTCATGCGGCATTATGAAGGCTTTATTAAGTAGGATTCCTCGCTTCGTTTGAGTGGGATTTAGATACGGAGGCCAACATGATTATTCTGAAATCTGACAGGGAATTAGAGCTTATGGCTGCTGCCGGCCAACTGGTAGCAAAGACCCATGCCGCAGTGGCCGACGCCATCAAACCGGGGATTACAACCGGATCCCTGGATGCCCTAGCAGAGGAATATATTCGTTCGCACGGTGGGATTCCCAGCTTTAAAGGCTATCAAGGTTTCCCTGCCAGCATTTGTGCATCAATCAATGAAGTTGTTGTGCATGGTATTCCAGGATCCCAAGTTTTACAAGCTGGTGACATCATTGGTATTGATATCGGCGCTATACTCGAGGGGTTTCACGGCGATATGGCCCGAACTTATCCGGTTGGTGAGATTTCCAATGAGGCAGAGCGGCTGCTTTGGGTGACCCAAAAGGCTTTGGAACACGGTATTTCCGCGGCCACAGTTGGCAATAGGCTTTCTGATATAGGCCACGCTGTACAAAGCTTTGTTGAGGACCAAAGTCTGTCAGTCGTTAGAGATTTCGTAGGACATGGGATTGGTCGAGATATGCACGAACCACCTCAAATTCCCAATTTCGGCAGGCCGGGCAGAGGCCCTCGCTTGCAGCCGGGTATGGCTCTAGCAATCGAGCCCATGGTGAATATGGGAGGCTGGGAAGTTAAAATCCTCTCTGATAATTGGACCGTTGTCACAGCTGATCAAAGTCTATCTGCGCATTTTGAAGACACGATTGCTGTCACGGAGACTGGTCCCCGCATCTTAACAAAAATCTAGTATACTCTAGATGCAGGTTGGGGAGGGGAGTTTGTGGATGTTCAGGTGGGCCAACTCGCTACATCCATAGCCGGGCGAGATGCCGGTCAACAGTTTCTAGTTATTGGTTTTACTGAAAATAGAGTACTGGTGACAGACGGGGAAACTCGGCGGGTAGAGTGCCCTAAAAGGAAAAACCCGAAACACTTGTGTCCGCAGGATATGTGGGCCGAGGATATCCGGGCGAAATTATTGGGCAGCGTTTCGGTAAGCAATGCCGACATCCGAGAAGCGTTGGAGAAACTGCAAGACGATGTTAGGGGGGTTGACCGATAATGTCCAAACAAGATGTAATCGAAGTTGAGGGTACGGTAGTAGAGGCCTTACCCAACGCTATGTTTCAAGTAGAGCTTGAAAACGGCCATAAGGTTTTGGCTCATATCTCCGGTAAGATGCGCATGAACTTCATCCGCATCCTGGCCGGTGATAAAGTGACGGTGGAACTATCACCATATGACTTGACTAGGGGCCGCATAGTGTATCGAAAAAGATAGAGGGGGTGCTGGCGATAAAAGTCAGACCATCTGTAAAGCCTATTTGCGAAAAGTGCAAAGTCATCCGGCGTAGGGGCCGTGTCGTGGTGATTTGTGAGAATCCGAAGCATAAGCAAAGACAGGGGTAAGGTAGGAGGTGTAATTGGATGGCTCGTATTGCCGGTGTAGATATTCCAAGAGACAAGCGGGTGGAAGTGGCTCTAACCTATATCTATGGGATTGGTCGTTCCTGCTCCTTGGAAATTCTTGCTAAAGCTAATGTGAATCCCGATACCAGAGTGAGAGACCTGACCGAGGAAGAGGTCAATCGCCTGCGGGAAACCATCGATAGAGAATATACGGTAGAAGGCGACTTAAGACGGGAAACTGCTCAAAACATCAAACGTCTGATGGATATTGGATCATACAGAGGTTATAGACATCGCCGCGGTTTGCCTGTGAGAGGGCAACGGACAAGAACCAACGCCCGGACCCGCAAAGGACCGAAGCGTGGCGCTGCCAGTAGAAGGCGATAGGAAGGAAGGAGGTAGGGATTTATGGCTAGACCCAGACGAGGTGCAAGAGCTCGCAGACGTGAGCGCAAGAACATTCCCAGTGGGGTTGCCCATATTCGCTCCACTTTTAATAATACAATCGTAACTATCTGTGATAGACACGG
The DNA here is from genome assembly GCA_012519025.1 of Bacillota bacterium. GTDB lineage: Bacteria > Bacillota > Limnochordia > DTU087 > DTU087 > JAAZMF01. Next base: position 52,203 of record JAAYQZ010000040.1, on the reverse strand, counting down.
TAATGTGGTGTCTTGGGCCAGTTCCGGCCACATGGGCTTTAAAGGCTCTCGCAAAAGCACTCCTTTTGCCGCAGGCCTGGCTGCCGAGAGCGCAGCTAAAGCTGCCATGGAGCACGGAATGCGGGAAGTGGAAGTTTTCGTAAAAGGGCCGGGTGCCGGACGGGAGGCAGCTATTCGTTCACTGCAGGGGGCAGGGTTGGATGTGAACATGATCAGGGATGTGACCCCCATTCCCCACAACGGCTGCCGCCCGCCGAAGCGTCGCCGAGTGTAATGCATGAATTTGGTACAATTAGGAAAACTATACAGGACATGGTGTTTATTTAATAGTGGAGGTGTTGGCATTCTATGGCCAGGTATACCGGACCTGTTTGCCGGTTGTGCCGACGGGAAGGCGAGAAGCTCTTCCTTAAGGGCGACCGGTGTTATACTGATAAATGCGCAATAGAAAGACGTTCCTACCCTCCCGGCCAACACGGTCAGGGACGGCAAAAGGAATCGGAATACGGGCTTCACTTGCGTGAAAAGCAGAAGCTGCGCCGTATTTACGGAGTTTTGGAGCGTCAATTCAGAAGATATTATGACCGTGCGTCCCGGCAGTCCGGGATCACAGGCGAAAACTTGCTGCGGCTTTTGGAACTGAGGCTGGATAATATAGTTTATCGGATGGGTTTTGCATCCTCTAGGGCCCAAGCCAGGCAGTTAGTCATGCACGGACATTTTGCTGTTAACGGACAAAAGACTGATATACCCTCATTTGAGGTGAAGGTAGGCGACGTTATTACTGTACGGGAGAATAGCCGAGATATGCAGCTCGTGCGAGCCAACATTGAGGCTGCTGAAGGACGAACTTTTCCTGAATGGCTTGATGCAAATCTTGAGCAAATGGAAGGTAGAATCCTTGCTGTGCCTACCCGTGAACAGATGGATATTTCCATACAGGAGCACTTAATTGTTGAGTTTTACTCCCGATAAATCAGCTTGGCTGCTTCCTGTGAAGGAGGGTTTTGCACATGATCGAGATAGAAAGGCCCAAAATTGAGTGTGTCGATTCCAGTGAATCTTATGGCAAATATGTAGTAGAACCACTGGAAAGAGGATACGGAATTACCCTAGGGAACTCATTGCGCCGAGTTTTGCTGTCATCTTTACCGGGTGCGGCTGTGACCTCTATCAAGATCGACGGAGTGTTGCACGAATTCTCCACCGTGGAAGGGGTAGTGGAAGACACTACAGATATAGTCCTTAATCTCAAGGAATTGGTGGTTAGGATGCACACGGATGAGTCGATGACCGTTAGGATCGAAGCCGAAGGGGAAGGCGAAGTCCTGGCCAAAGACATCATTCATGGTGCAGATGTGGAGATCGTGAATCCGGATTTGCACATAGCTACACTTGATGCAAATGGACGTCTGATGATGGAAATAGAACTGGCCAAGGGACGGGGCTATGTTCCTGCCGAACGCAACAAAGATCCCAATAACCCAATCGGTTCCATCCCAGTGGATTCAATTTTCACACCGGTTCATCGGGTGAACTACACGGTGGAGGACACCAGGGTTGGTCAGGTTACCGACTATGATCGGCTGATTTTAGAGATTTGGACAGACGGCAGCATATCCCCGGATGAGGCCATTACCCTAGCTGCAAAAATTGTGACTGAGCATCTGAAGCTGTTTATTGAGCTGACAGATGGCGGCCATGATTTGGAGATTATGGTGGAGAAAGAAGAGGAAGAGAAAGATCGTGTGCTTGAAATGGCCATTGAAGAATTGGATCTTTCTGTGCGGTCATACAACTGTCTTAAGCGGGCGGGTGTCGACAGTGTCGAAGAATTAACTCGCAAGACAGAAGAGGATATGATGAAAGTCAGAAACCTCGGCAAAAAATCTCTCCAAGAAGTTAAAGACAAATTAGCCACTTTGGGTTTAACCTTGCGTGAATCCGAAGATTAAGCAAGATAGATAGGTTTATGTTCCGGAAGAGAAAGAAGGTGTGGGCATGAAGAAGGCAAAGTTTGGGCGGTCTGCCGACCACAGGCGAGCCATGCTGCGCAACTTGGTAGCGGCTGTAATATTGGAAGAAGAAATCCAAACAACAGATACAAAAGCAAAGGCAGTTAAGCCCCTGGTAGATCAAATGATTACCCTGGGCAAACAGGGCGACCTGCACGCCAGGCGACAAGCTGCATCCTTCCTGGGGCGGCCGGAAGCCGTGCAGAAACTCTTCGCCGATATTGCTCCTCGATACAATGACCGCAATGGCGGATATACCCGCATTGTCAAAGTGGGACCCAGGCGGGGTGACGGGGCACCTCTAAGTATTGTGGCATTGGTCTAATGAAATCTTGTATAGTCTGCATAGTGGTATAGTGGTGGGCAGATAGAGGTCGCAGAGGAGCTATCCTCTGCGTCGCTTTTTCGTTCCTTGGGGCAGGTTGGGAGACCTGCCAATTGGCCTGCCGTCATATTTGACTGGGTTGGCCGCGACGGGGAGGGAATGCCAGGTGGGGCAAAGGAGTTTTATAGAAGTTGAAAAGGTGTCTTACTCTTATCCAAAAGGACAAGGACAAGAAGAGGCTGCATTAACTGAAGTGGATTTGACGATTGCTGAGGGTGAGTTTGTGGCTGTTTTAGGCCACAACGGCTCCGGTAAATCTACTTTAGCCAAGCACCTAAACGGCCTTTTGCTGCCTTCTGTCGGTGATGTGTGGATCGCAGATATGAACACTCATGAAGAAGAAAACTTTTGGAAAATACGACAGATGGTCGGCATGGTCTTCCAGAATCCGGATAACCAGATTGTAGCTACAACTGTTGAAGAAGATGTCGCTTTTGGACCGGAAAACCTCGGTCTCAAACAGCATGTGATTAGGGAGCGAGTTGATGAAGCCCTTGGTATCGTAGGGATGTCTGAATATGCCAAGGCGGCTCCTCACAACTTGTCCGGAGGGCAAAAGCAAAGGGTGGCCATTGCCGGAGTAATCGCCATGCGGCCCAAATGCCTGGTACTAGATGAACCCACCGCTATGCTGGATCCTATCGGACGTCAAGAAGTTTTGGATACAGTTCAAATGTTAAACGAAACCGAAGGGATAACCGTTATTTTAATAACTCATTTCATGGATGAAGCAGTCAGAGCCAAACGCGTAGTCGTTATGGATGAAGGCAGGATCGTTTTGCAGGGTCCACCGGCAGATGTCTTCCAAAAGATGGAACTTCTGCGAAAATTGCGGTTGGATGTACCGCCGATTGTGGAGTTGGCCGCCAGGCTCAGGTCCAGATTGCGGGAATTCCCCGGTGACTTATTAACTGTAGATGAGATGGTGACAGCTTTATGTCAATTGAGATCAGGGATTTAACCCATATCTATAATGCCGGTACTCCCTTTGCTCAAGATGCACTCAAAAACATTAATCTCACTATTGAAGATGGGGAGATTATCGCCATTATTGGCCACACAGGGTCAGGAAAATCCACCCTTGTCCAGCACTTCAACGGCCTTTTGCGTCCTACTAAAGGCACCGTTAGAATTGATGGTGTAGATCTAAGCCAAAAAGGAGTCAGCCTTAGAGACGTAAGACGCAAGGTGGGGCTTGTCTTTCAATATCCTGAGCACCAGCTGTTTGAAGAAACTGTCTGGGAAGACGTGGCATTTGGGCCCCGCAACGCCGGAATCACAGGGGAAGAATTGGAAGACCGTGTGAGACGGGCGCTAAAAAGCGTTGATTTAGACGAAGGCTTTGCTGACCGCTCTCCCTTTGAATTGAGCGGTGGTGAAAAAAGGCGAGTGGCCATTGCCGGTGTGTTGGCAATGGAACCATCGGTGATTGTTTTAGATGAGCCTACAGCCGGTTTGGATCCCCGCAGCAGAGAAGACCTATTGGGGCAAATTCTCAGACTGCACAAAGAGCGGGCCCTCACCGTGGTTTTTGTGTCTCACAACATGGCCGAGGTGGCAAAAATAGCAAAGCGGCTTGTGGTTATGGAAAATGGTGGTATAGCCATGGAAGGCTCCCCGGAAAAGATCTTTGTAGATAGTGAAAAACTGCAGGGTATCGGCCTGGGGGTGCCGGATATGACCCTATTGATGCAGCGATTAAGGGAAAGAGGCTGGTCACTGCCGGCCAGTGTATTAACTATCGAAGCGGCGGAAGCTGCTATCCTTGAAGCCCTGGCATCAAAAGAAACAGGCGCCAAAAGCAGTGGGGCAGGCAAGGGATCGAGCAAAGGGGTGTATAAGTGATGGCTGTGTTTAGAAACATCACCATTGGCCAGTATGTCCCGGGAGATTCCCTTGTGCATCGGCTTGATCCCCGCACAAAAATTCTGGTCACACTCTTTTTAGTTGTCGGTTTGTTTTTTATTGATAGTTTCTCAGGCTACGGAATTGCAGCTGTCTTGATCGGGCTTGCCATAGCTACATCCACAATCTCACCCCGGTTTATATTTAGGGGTTTGCGACCGGTGATCGCAATCGTAATCTTAACATTTGTCTTAAATTCTTTTATGACAGAAGGAGATCCCATTTGGCAGCTTGGCTTCCTTGTACTCACAAAAGAAGGGCTTTTTAGAGGAAGCATGCTTGCGCTTAGGCTTATTCTTCTAATTGTAGGTACTTCTGTTCTAACTTTAACTACGTCACCCATCGCCTTGACAGATGGATTGGAGAGTTTACTCAAGCCCGGTAAAAAGATTGGTGTTCCCGCCCATGAGCTGGCCATGATGATGACTATAGCGTTAAGGTTTATCCCCACGCTATTGGAAGAAGCGGAAAAGATCATGAAAGCACAGATGGCCAGGGGCGCAGATTTTGAATCCGGCAATTTGATTCAGCGAGCCAAAAGTCTACTGCCGCTTCTAGTCCCGCTGTTTGTCAGCGCTTTCCGGCGGGCGGATGAATTGGCAATCGCCATGGAGGCTAGGTGTTATCGGGGCGGTGAAGGGCGCACAAAAATGAACTTACTGCTGTTTCGGCCTGCAGACTATCTCATCTTAAGCGGCAGCGGTCTTTTAATTATCTATTTAGCATGGGCATTCTAAACAACACAGCCCGGCTTAGAAAACTCCCTGTGGCGGTGGCTGTAACTATGGATGGCAACAAGAAGAATGTGCGGCTTTTAGTTGAATATGATGGTACGGCATACCACGGCTTCCAAACACAAGAAGATCCGCATTTGCCCACTATCCAAAGTAAGTTGGAAGAGGCAGTTTGGCGCATTTGCCAAGAGAAAGTTCGGGTTACGGGTTCTGGCCGTACTGATGCCGGTACCCATGCACTGGGACAGGTTATAAACTTCCAGACCTCCAGCCGCATACCCATAGACAAACTGCCAAAAGCACTAAATAGTGCACTGCCTCGGGATATTCGCATCCAAGAGGCAGAATACGTGCAGACCGATTTCCATGCTTGTTATGATGCCGTTGCCAAGACCTACCAGTATGTGATCGATAATCAACCAACACCCAGTGTATTCAGGCGCTGTTATGCCTACCATGTACCCCATGACTTGGATACAGCGAAAATGCAAAAAGCGGCCGCGGCGTTGGTGGGTACCCATGATTTTGCCTCTTTTCGCACCAGCGGCAGTTCTGCCCGCACATCGGTGAGAACTGTTTTTCAACTGGATGTCATCGCTTCAGGCAGCAGCATTACAATTACCATAAAGGCTGACGGGTTTTTGTACAATATGGTGCGCAACATAGTGGGGACATTGGTAGAGGTCGGCAGGGGGAAACGGCAGCCTGGCTGTGTGGCAGATATCCTAAAGGCCCGGGATCGGACAAAAGCCGGGCCCACAGCACCGGCCCACGGACTTTATCTACTGGAAGTCTATTATGATGATGAACGGCTTTTCGGAAATGCTTGACACTGCTAATGGCCTGTATTAGAATTGGATACGGTAAACTTGAATAATCACCGGTTCTTGACTTCTCGCTGCGGTACCAGCCCCGGCCGCTGCGTCACAGTTCGAGACTGGGTATTAGATAACTGTGTTCGCAAAGGGGGGAAAGGCAATGAAAGATGGAAAAACATATATGGCTAAACCCAGTAACATCGATAGAAAGTGGGTTGTTATCGATGCGAAAGATAAGGTGTTGGGTCGGCTTGCCGGCCAGATCGCCAATATCTTGCGCGGTAAACACAAACCGCAATTTACACCCCATATGGATACTGGGGATTTTGTCATAGTGGTGAATGCCGAAAAGGTACTGCTTACCGGTAAAAAACGGGAACAGAAGGTATATCGCCGGCATACCGGTTACCCCGGTGGCCTGCGCGTCACTTCAGTTGACAGAATGCTTGAAACCAGACCGGAAGAGGTCATCCGCAAAACTGTTTGGGGCATGCTGCCCAAAAACAAGTTGTCCAGACAACAGCTGACTAAGTTAAAAGTCTACGCCGGACCGGATCATCCCCACGCAGCGCAAATGCCCGAGCCTCTCGAGGTTGAGGAAGCTGTCAAATAAATTGCCCAAAGATTGGCTGGGTTGATTTGGTTAAAGATAAACTCAAAACAGCTGAAAGGAGGGACAGATAGGTGGCCAGAGAATTAAATCAGTATTATGGTACAGGTAGAAGAAAGCACTCTGTTGCCCGTGTTTACCTCAGACCGGGGACCGGCAACTTTAATATAAACAAACGGACCATGGACGAATATTTCGACCGTGACGTCTTGAAAACCATTTGTCGTCAGCCGTTAGCCTTAACGGAAACAGAGGGTAAATTCGATATTTTGGTGAACGTCGGCGGAGGTGGAAAGTCCGGACAGGCCGGAGCCATTCGCCACGGTATAGCCAGAGCCCTTTTGGAATATGACGCGGATCTGCGCTCTGTGCTGAAACGAGCCGGATACTTGACCAGGGATCCCAGAATGAAGGAGCGTCATAAGTACGGCTTGAGAAAAGCACGCCGGGCTCCTCAGTTCTCCAAACGATAATCATCAGACTACATGTTATCCAGCGGTCTTTAGCCACAGGCGAGGGCCGCTTTTTTGTTAGGGTTTGCATATAGAAAAGGGGGGTAATACTATATGGAAAAGCAATGTGTGCTTAAACTCATTGAAGAGACGAAGATTGTGGGCATTGTGCGCAAGGTGCCTAAACACTCTGCTTATCACACAGCCAATGCATTAGTTGAAGGCGGTCTTAAGGTTTTGGAGTTCACTGCGGAGACACCGCAAATTGCCTCCATCATCGAAGATGTAAAAAGCAAACTTCCCGACACTGTGGCTGTGGGGGTGGGAACAGTGTTGGATGGGGAGACGGCTCGCATCATGATTTTAGCGGGTGCGGATTTCATCGTCACTCCCACCTTGAACCGAAGCACTATGGAAGTTTGTCTGCGTTACGGCAAACCGGTAATACCGGGGGCAATGACACCAACAGAGATCCTCACAGCTTATACCCAAGGTGCTGATTATGTAAAAGTATTTCCCGCCGATGTGCTGGGTCCAGGGTTTTTCAAAAGCCTAAAAGGTCCTTTGGGCCATATTCCTTTGATGGCAACAGGCGGCATTTCCAAAGCAAATGCTAAAGCATATCTTGATGCCGGCTCTGCAGCTGTGGGTGTAGGCGGTTCTTTGGTTCCTGCTCAAGCTGTTGCCGATAAAGACTATGGAGCAATCAAAAAAGCCGCAAAACAGCTGGTCGGCAGTGTTGAAGGCAGAGAAAATCTATGACAGACGTCCTTTGAAAAAAGAAAGGATGATTTCATCATGCAGGAATTTGATATTGCTGTTATCGGGGCGGGTCCGGGGGGATATGTGGCAGCCATTTACGGTGCCAGGCAGGGTGCTAAAGTCGCACTGATTGAAAAAGACAAAGAAGGAGGTACCTGTCTCAACCGGGGATGCATCCCGACAAAGGCTTTGATCCGCACAACTGAAGTCTACAAAACCATGCAGGAAGCCAGACGCTATGCGTGTTCGGCAGAAAATATCGACTTTGATTACGCCCGCATGGTCAGCCGCAAGGATAGAATCGTTACCGGTTTGGTGCGGGGAGTGCAGTCTCTTCTTACGAACAACGGTGTAACTACCTTTAAGGGGTTGGGACAATTTGTTGATGCACATACTATAAAAATCCAACAAACAGATAGCCAGACCCAAATCCGGGCCAAACATATAATTGCAGCCACAGGTTCCCAGCCCACCGAACTGCCTATACCCGGTGCAGAAGAAAGCTTTGTCATGGGCAGCGAAGAAGCCCTGGCAATGACAGAACTACCCAAAAGCCTTGCTATCATCGGTGCAGGAGTCATCGGCATGGAGTTTGCCTCTATGTTTGCAAGGTTGGGCGTAGAAGTAACCTTGCTTGAATATCTAGATGATGTTCTGGCACTTTTAGATAGAGATCTGACACAAGATGTAGAACGCAACCTGCGCATGGCCGGAGTGAAACTCCATACCGGCTCACAGGTCACAGCCATGGAGAAAACAGCAGAAGGCGGTGCGTTAATACACTTCAAAAATGTTGCTTCCGGCGAACCCATGCCCAGTATTGAAGCGGAAAAAGTGCTTATGGCAGTCGGACGTCGTCCTTTCTCAAAAGGCTTAGGGGCCGAGGAGATCGGTATAGAACTTCAGGCAAGAAGCGGCGCCATTGCAGTCAACGATCTAATGCAGACAAACATCAGGCATATCTATGCCATTGGGGATGTCACAGGAGGTATGATGCTGGCCCATGTCGCCTCCCATCAAGCAATTGTCGCTGTCAACAACATTATGGGTAGGGAACACAAAATGGATTATAAGGCTGTGCCCAACGCCATTTTTACTGATCCTGAGATCGCGTCAGTTGGACTAAGCGAACAAGAAGCCCATGACAACGAGATACCCATTAGAGTTGGTCGGTTTCCCTTTGCCGGCAATGGTAAAGCCTTGGCTCTTGGCAACAGTCGCGGGTTTGTCAAACTGATCGCCCATAAAAAAACGAACGTTCTATTGGGCGGTGCTGTTGTAGGCCCAGGTGCCACTGATCTAATTAGTGAGATAACTTTAGCTGTTCGCCACGGGCTGACCGCCGATGATGTCACAGATACTATCCACGCCCACCCCACTCTGCCTGAAGCTATTATGGAAGCTGCATGGGATGTAGGAAGCGGGGCTTTGCACCTTGCAGACTAGTGACACAAGACTTCATCAAGCGTCTCTAGGCAGGTGGGCGGATGCCGCCGTTGTGCTCTCAAATTCAGTCGATCCATGGTATAACTTGGCGTGGGAAGAGATGCTGCTTGTGGGGACCAAACAAAAAGGCACCATCTTATACCTGTGGCAGAATCAGAACACAGTAGTCATCGGTCGCAACCAAAACGCGTGGAAGGAATGCCGCCATGAACTGCTTGCCGAGGAAGGCGGTAAACTGGCCCGGCGCCTTTCCGGAGGTGGCGCGGTCTATCACGATCTTGGCAACCTCAACTTCACCTTTATCACAAGTCGCAAGGCGTACAACTTGGACAAACAGCTTCAGGTAATCCTAAACGCCGCTGCAAGTCTCGGTATTCCGGCCGAGTTTTCAGGGCGCAATGATATTTTGGCCCAAGGCCGCAAATTTTCCGGCAATGCCTTTTACAAGCACGGTGATCGGGCCTATCACCACGGTACAATTCTTATAGCCGCGGACTTTGATAAAATGGGTCGCTATCTTCAAGTATCCAAAGAGAAAATGGCGACCAAAGGGATCAGTTCTGTTCAATCCCGAGTGGTAAACTTGTCTGAATTGAACCCCGGTGTTGATGTGGAATCCATGAAGCAGGCACTTGTGGCCAGTTTCAAAGAACTCTACACCCCCCTAGGGGATGAAGTTGCTTTTCATGACAATTTAGAACAGGAATATCCGGTTTTAAAAGGGCTTTACGAAAAGTATGCTTCCTGGGAGTGGAGGTTTGGTCAGACACCGGCTTTTGATCTTTCCCTTGAGCACAGGTTCCCTTGGGGTGGGATAGAGCTGGGACTCAAATTAGCCGGAGGGAAAATTGAACAGGCGACAATTTTTTCCGATGCCATGGAACCCCACCTAATATTGGCCCTCGGGCCGGCCATGGAAGGCAGGGCCCTGGAAAAGAATGCCTTGCAGGCAGCCTTGGATGGGTTAAACAATCTGCCGGATCTGGATACAGAAAATGCACAACACATAATTCAAGATATTGCCGACTGGCTGATATCAGTCAACATCTAACTCCCCCGTCGGGGGGGGCCGCCGGGCCCAGGTTCATGCTCAATGTCGTTTGCTCCTGGGGCCGGTTTTTCTGTTCGCTCGGTATCAAGTTCTACATCCGGCTGCCCGGTACCGGGCTCGGTATTAGGCACTGTATCGGGCCTTGGTCTTAGGCTGGGTCTGTCCTTTGGCCTTTCCCCCACATGGGGATTTGGTGCAGAATCGGCACCACTACCAGGTGCTTCGTTTCTTGGGGTACTAGGTGTCACATCACCCGCACTTTCCGAATTTGGCCTGGTGGGTGTGGGTATAGGCAGGGGCTTGTGTTCCGCCGGTGCGCCATCTGCTTGGCTTTGTCCGGGACCGCAGGGAGCATATTCCCTGGGCTCTGCTCCCTGTATAAACGCACAATCGACAACCCAATCACACTCCGGCCCAGCCAACAATCCTGAGAAAATATGAATTGGTACACCTGTAATAATCTGTCGGGGCACATCGAAATCCCAAGGCGGTTCTTCAGCAAGGGCAGTTTCTAAAAACTCGGCCCAAACCGGGCCGGCCAATGAACTGCCAAACCCGGGCAGAGGTTCGCCCTGATCGTTGCCAATATATACGACTGCCGCCAAACTAGGGGTATACCCTGCGAACCAGACACTGACTTTCTCATCAGTAGTGCCGGTTTTTCCTGCTGCCGGGCGGTTGATCGGCAGGTTTCTACCTGTCCCATATTCTAAAACCGCTTTCAGCATATCAGTAATCAAATACGCTGTACTGGATGTGATTACCCGCACCCCTTGAGATGGATTGCTTTCCAAAACCCTGCCATCGGCATCCAACACCCGCTCAATTGCTTTGGTTTCGTAGCGAAGGCCTCCATTGGCAAAGGGCACGAAAGCTCCGGCCAATTCCAAAGGCGATACCCCTTTTGTAAGACCTCCCAAGGCCAATGAAAGATTTCGATCTTCCGGAACAAGAGAAGAGATGCCCATGTCTTTAGCCAGTTTCAGGGTTTTGTCCACACCAACAGAATTCAGGGTCCAAACTGCCGCGTTGTTTAAAGAAACCGCCATTGCATGTTTCATAATCACCGGGCCCCAATATTGGGATTGCCAGTTAGTAGGCGCGTACCCGGCATATTCCTTGGGAGTGTCCTCCACAAGGGTATTTTGCTGCCACCCCGCTTCTAAAGCCGCGGCATAGATGAAAGGCTTAAACGCGGAACCCGGCTGACGAAAGGCCCTTGTTGCACGGTTGTATTGGGAAGCAGCGTAATCACGGCCACCCACCATAGCTTTGATACCACCACTGTCAGGGTCAATGGCCACTAAAGCACCTTGGAGATCTTGGCTGCTGAAAGCTTTTTGGGCCGCGGTCTGGTAGTCCATGTTCAAAGTTGTATGTACCCTCAGTCCTCCTTTGTTGACTAAGGAAGTACCATATTTGTCCTCTAAAAGTTTTCTCACGTAATCGACAAAGTATGGGGCAAAGCCCAGCTCCAAACGGTCAAGCTCTAGGGGAGTTTCAGCTGCAGCGCTCAGCTCCTCTTTTGTGATCATCCCTAAAACCTGCATCCTTTCCAGCACAAGGTTCCGTCTTTCCAAAGCAAGCTTGGGGTTTACATAAGGGTCGTAATTGGCAGGAGAGCGGGGAATAGCCGCAAGTAAAGCAGATTCTGGCAAGCTGAGATCCCCGGCATGTTTACCTAAGTAGGTTCGGGCTGCCGCCTCGATACCGTAGCTTCCCTTGCCGAAATAAATGCGATTCAGGTACAGTTCCAATATCTCATTCTTAGTGTAGCGCTGCTCCAACACCAGAGCCAAAATCAACTCTTCTGCCTTGCGAGTAAAAGTCTTTTTATGGGTGAGAAAAAGATTTTTCGCCAGCTGTTGTGTGATGGTGCTTGCTCCCAACACCTTTCTTCTGGCCCGGAAATCGACGTAAATGGCTCTGAGTATTGCGATAGGATTGAATCCGGGGTGTTTGTAAAACCACCTGTCCTCAATGGCAACGATGGCGTTTTTCATGTTTTTGGGTATATCTTCGAAGTGGATATAATGGGCAGGGCCTTTGCCCAATGTTGCAAATATCTCACCATTATCGGCGATAAGTTTCGAGGTATGCATAGGACCGGTGTTTTCAAACTCACGCAGCAAAAACCAGCCCCGCACGTACAAAGCCAACGGCAAAGCTAAGAAAACAACAGCCAATGCCACAAGCCATTTGCGATATTTACCTGTTAATCGGCCAAAAACCACAGACATCACTCCGGCACGTGTTTTGCACCTTAAATTGACTCTCCTTAGTATTGGCGTTTTAACCGGGATATATAGATAAGGCACACCATTGGCACACCGGTGCCGGACTGCGGCAGGGAAGGTACAAAAACAGGATGGGAGAATATAGGATTAGGAAATAGATAGGCATTTGACTGACAATATCGGAGGTGAACAGATGTCTAAGTCAACGACAGCAGGAAAGGAATATGTGCATTTAACTTTACCGGAGCTGGAAGCATTGGACAAAGACAAAACTATTTGCTTGATCACCGTCAGCCCCATTGAAGCCCATGGGCCCCATTTGCCGGTAGGGACAGATATATTCATAGCTCAGGAACTGCAGCGGCGTTATATGAAAATCATTAACGGCCACTACCCCGGGTTTACTTGTCTAACACTGCCGGATCTTTACTGCGGCAGTGACGCATTACCTGTAACCGGCAGTCTTTCAGTGCGGGCAACGGCCCTGGAGGCTGTGCTTTTAGACTACGCCCAAGGCCTGGCAAAGCAGGGGTTTAAGTATTTACTTGTGGCAGACAACCACGGTGGGCCCCGCGACCAAATGGCACTGTATCGAGCCAGTACACGGGCATGGAAACGGTGGCGTTTTGCCATCATAGCTCCTTTTAACCTAGTATTTCGCCTTATGGTGCACCATGATGAAGAGTTCCTGGCTTTAACCGGCCTTGGCCCGGGAGAGTGCGGAGATGATGCTGATGCCCATGCCGGCACCAATGAGACTGCTTTACTTCTGGCTGTTCGGCCTGATTTAGTTAAAGACACTGCTGTGATCGCGGCTTCACTGCCGCCTCGGCCTAAAGGCTTTGCCAAATTACTCTATCGTGTTGGTGCGGCTTTTGATCAGACCAGTTGGGGCAAGGATCTAAAACATTTGGCCAATACGCTCGCTTGGATCAGCGATGAGGATATGCTGGCTTATATGGGGGATCCCAAAAAGGGTAAAACAGCCGCAGGCGAAGCAATGCTGAATGCCCGCATAAAAGCTGCAGAAAAAATGCTTGATGAGGTTATCAAACAGGGTAAAGAACCGGCACGGCTTGCCAAGCCCATGCTCCATTGGCTGCATTGGTTGGTGAAATTACCGGAATGAGAACGGCAGCTGCCTGTATGATTAAGACAACTGCCGAGTTGTTTACATCCGCCTGTTCGAAAGTGGAAATATTTAAAATCTATAGATCCCTATAGCAGAACCACCAATCCCAGCATTTATATTTGCCGGCTTCAGCGCCTTCCAAGCGGGTTTTAATGTCTTTAACATTAGTTGGCGGTGGGATTATAACCTTATCTCCCAGATCCTCGTTATTGGGCCAGTTGGCCGGTAAAGCCACTTTGTGTTCTTCATGGGTCTGCAAAGCCTTTAGTGCCCGCAGGATCTCATCCATGTTGCGCCCAATCTCTTGTGGGTAGTGGAGTATAATGCGGATAACTCCTTTGTCGTCAATGATGAATACCGAACGGACGGTATTAGTTCCTTTACCTGGATGCAGCATACCCAAAGCGTTGGAGACAACGCCCAATTCATCGGCAATAATGGGGAACTGCACATCCACATCGCGGTTGTCTCGAATCCACTCTACCCATTTGATATGGGAAAATACCTGGTCAACCGATAATCCCAATAGGTCGCAGTTGAGATCAGCAAATTCTTGGCGCAGACGCTCAAAAGCGATGAACTCCGTTGTACATACCGGCGTGAAATCGCCGGGGTGGCTGAAAAGCACAAACCATTTGCCTGCATAGTCCTCTGGCAAATTCATGGCACCATGGGTAGTTTCGACACGCAGTTCAGGAAAACGATCTCCAATCAAAGGCATACGGTTACTCATGTTGTACCTCCTGCAATTAATATTAGTTACCATTAACATCCGTACCCCAATTCCTCCCATCTAAAACATAATATGCGCGTCTTTTGCAAACTTTTATTTCCGCAAATTCCATCAGCAGGGAAAATTGGCCGGTAACAGAAATATATCTATAGTTAATGAGATAAGTACTGATTCAGGTTGTCAATTAAGCAGGAGGTGGCAGGTTGAATTCGTTAGAACGCGTCATGCGGACACTGCAGTTTGAAGAACCGGATCGAGTGCCTGTATATCCGTTGGTGGCCGGAGTTACCCGAAAGTTGGTCAATGCAACATATCATGAATGGGCCACAAATGCAGATGTTGCCGCTGAAGCGTATATAAGGGCGGCAGACCAATATCGTCTAGATGCAATCTGTACTTTAATTGATCTTTCCGTGGAAGCAGCAGATTTTGGCGCAGAGCTGGTTTATCCGGAAAATGAGGCTGCCCATCCAAACTTTGATAAGCCTCTAATGGAAACTGCCGACGATTACCTAGGACTTAGACCCATCGATCCCCGTCAAGGCACACGCATGGGTGAACATATTAAGCTGTGTCAAAGGCTCGTTCAAGCGAAGGGCGACACTCTGCCGATTATAGCCTTCGTGTTTGGTCCTTTGGGCATTTTAAGTATGCTGAGGGGTCAGGCGGCTTTGTTTATGGATTTGATGCTGGAACCAAAGCCAGTTAAATACGCTGCAGCCGCCATCACGGAAACTCTTTTGGAATATATCGATGCTTTGATAGATACGGGGGTTCACGCTGTCATGCTCGACACGCTGTTTGCCTCAAAGTCGATTATGGGTAAGTCCATGTGGCTGGAATTTGAGGGTGCTTACGTTAAAAAACTGGCCAACCATATCCATGGGCGAAACTGTATGGTTATGGTCCACAACTGCGGCAATGGCAACTATTTTGACGCCCAAATAGAGACTATGCAGCCGGAAGCGATTTCGTTTTTGCATCTACCGGATGATGTGGTAAGTCCTAGCCAGCTCAAAGAAAAATACGGACGCACAACCACATTAATTGGACATATTGATCCAACTTGGGTTGCTGGCGCCTCTGAAGCGGAAGTAAGGGCAGAATGCCAAAAGCAGTTGGATTGGTATAAAAAAGGCGGAGGCTTTATTTTGGCAACAGGCTGTGAGTATCCCGCCAATGCAAGCTTACGCAGTGCAGAAATCATAGTGGAAACGGCGGAAACTTACGGTGTTTACCGATAAACCGCAAAATACACAGCTGTTAAAGCCTCGTTAGGGGCAGTGCCTCGATTTTTCGAGCAGTGATGCTCTTGGCATTGCCCCTTTGTTCCAATTTCCCCCTGACAAGCAGTGCCGGTTCAGTGAAGATAATGTGCCCGTAACGCTTATATATGTTTTCAAAGATAGTCACATCGATCATGCCGAATTCATCCTCCAAAGTTAAAAACACCACAGTGCGCCCGCTTTTGGTGGGAGGGCGGTGGGGTCTGATGACAATACCCGCGGCACTTACAGTGTGCCCGGCAGGCGTCCCTTCCAAGTCCAGACTGCTTAATACACGGCGTGAAGTCAGCTTCTTGCGAAAAAAAGCCATCAAATGGGTGTCTATGCCGATCCCAAGAGAAGCATACTCCTGTAGGAATTTTTCTTTATCAGAGAAATCCGTTACCTGGTATTGTTTTTCTTCTCCATCTAAAAGCAGTTGGGAATCAAAAGAAAAAAGGCTGGTCTGGTTTTGATGGTTGTACATGGTGCGGATCTTTTTTAGATCCCAAAGCAGCTGGCGCCGATTGCTGTGCAAACGTTCAAAAGCCCCACCGAGAATCAAGTTGGTGACAATATCTACAGCTGATTGAGTGCGTTGGTAAAAATCTGCCAGCGACTTATAAGGCCCAAAGCGCCGGCGATTATTGAGAATCTGTTCTAAAGATGCTTGATCCATGCCGGCAGTTTGAGATAACGGCACCCGGATCCCCAACTGACTTTGGCACTCCAACTGATTCTGGCGGGGTTTATCTAAATCAATCTTTTCTACAGCAAACTCCCTACCGCTGATATTTATATCCAAAGGCAGTATGGGAATATTGCGCCGCCTGGCTTCAAGACAAATAGTATTGGGCGGATAAAAGCCCATCGGCTGATTGTTTAAAATGGCAGCATAAAAATGGGCGGGATAATGTTCTAAAAGGTAGCTGGTTTTATAGGCTGTATCACCAAAAGCAGCTGCATGAGCTTCGCAAAAACCATAGCCCGCGTAACCAAGAATGTAGGAGAAAATAGTTTTCGCTATCTCGGGTTCTACGCCTTTAGCAATGGCCTTAGAGACAAATTCCCGACCAATGGCATCCATTTCCTCCTGAGAGCGAAAGCTTGTCATCACTCGCCGCAGCCGATCCGATTCCCCTGGTGTGAATCCCGCCACAGCAGTGGCAATTTCGATCACTTGTTCCTGGTACAAAACAACTCCATACGTTTTTGCCAAAATAGGCTCAAGTGCCGGATGTATATAAGTCGGGGCTTCTTGACCGTGGCGGCGGGCAATAAACGGTTCCACCATATCACCCTGGATGGGACCAGGCCGAATTAAGGCCACACTGGCCACAATATCCTCAATGTTTGAGGCATTTAAACGGGCCTGTAGAGCCCTTTGGGCGGGACTTTCCAGCTGAAAGGCGCCGATAGTCTTTCCTGTATTTAAGCGCTTGTATGTTAAATCATCATCCAGTGGGATTTTGTCATAGGAAAATGCAGAGCACCTGCCATCAGGATGTTCGTTGTGCTCATACGGAACATCATCAGATTTTGTTTCGTTAATGGATTTAACCGTATCCTCTACAGCAGAAAGGGTGCGCAAAGACAAAAGGTCAAGTTTTATAAGCCCAAGTGCCTCTACATCGTGTTTATCAAACTGCGTGATTAAAACTCCTTTGGCTGCAGGTTGCAGAGGAGTGACTGTTTCTAATGGTTGGCTGCAGATGACAAGTCCCCCTAAATGGGTGCCGATGAAGCGAGGAAATCCCGCGGCTTGCCGACACAACTCAAACAGCTGTTGGTATCGCCAAAAAGGCAAAGTGCTTTTTTTAAGCTCAGGAAATCGACCAATGGCTTTTTGGATGGCATCAGCAGGTATGTGGGGAAATCTTTTGGCCAGCTGATCAATTTCCTCTGCGGGAAATCCCAAGGCTTTGCCAAAATCTCTTAAAGCCGAACGAGCCCGGAAAGTGTTAAAAGTGCAGACAGAGGCTACATGCTCATCACCATATTTATTGTAGACATATTGGGCTACATAATCTCGGTAGCGGGCATCAAAATCAATATCAATATCGGGTTTTTGAGCCCTTTCCAAACTCAAGAACCGCTCAAACAGCAAACCACGGGCAACAGCATCCACCTCGGTGATCTTTAAGCAGTAAACAACAGCTGAATCTGCTGCTGAACCCCGCCCCGCATATCGAATGCCTTGTTTGCGGGCGAAGGAGGCAATATCCCACATCACCAAAAAATAGTCTTCTACCTGCAAAGCAGTGATGATGGCCAGCTCATGCTCTAACCTTTGCCGAATTTGAGGAGTAATAGTGCCGTAGCGCTCTTTTGCGCCTTGGTAAGTAAGTTTTTTTAAATAGGCTTGTGGAGGTTGGTTTTTGGGGGTGGGGAACGCTGGGAAAAGGCGTCTTTTTAAATCTAAAGCCGGCCGGCAGCGAGAGGCTATTTCCTTTGCAGCCTCGACTGCGGACGGGTAATCAGCAAACAGCCGCGCCATTTCTTGGGGAGATTTTAAATAGTTTTCCGCATTTAATCGTCTTTCCACATGGACATCGTGGATTTTGGTCGCTGTGCGGATACAGGTTAAGGTATCATGTAAAGGAAAATGTTCTTTACGGCTGTAGTGGACGTTGTTGGTGGCCACAATGGGAAGCCCAAGTTCTTGTGCCAGATCAGCTAAGGCGCTGTTCAACTCAGCGGTGTAAGGTAAAAAGTCGAAGATCAGTTCCATATAAAAATTACCCTGTCCGGCAAGTTCACTGTAAAATTGTGCCACCTGTTTAGCTTGAACAAATTCACCTTTTAAAACGAGAGAGGGGATTTCTCCTCGGCGGCAGCCGGATAAAAAGATCAGATGATCACGGTATTTTTCAAGGGTATCAATAGATATTCGGGGGTCCAAACGGCCTCCTTTTTGATATGCTTCCGTTAAAAGCCTGCACAAATTGGCGTAACCTTGAGGATTTTGGGCAAGGACTATTAAATGATGGCTGTTTTCTAAAGTAAGTTCTGCTCCTTGAATAGGTTTGATTCCGGCATCTACAGCCAGATTATAAAATCGAACAGCGGCACTTACATTGTTGTGATCTGTGATCGCCAAAGCCGGTAAATTAAACTCAGCAGCTTGGTGCACCAAATCCTCTAAAGGGCTGGCTCCATCGAGAAAAGAAAAGGGCGAATGAACATGTAAGTGAACGAAGGACAATATAAACACACCTCTTTGTGTCTAAAACTCGCTTAAGCAGGATTCCTTGCTTCTATAGCAAAGCTAATTAAGGCAAGTAATTTAAGCATCTGCCTGTCTATTGACTAAACACCAGAACAGGAGCTTTGAAAGGGGATAAAAGGTGCAGTGGTAAAACCACCGGCACCGCGCAATATGGCAAAACGAGTTTTCTCAGGTGTACAACCCAGCGGCTCTTTAACCATCGGTAATTACCTGGGAGCCCTGCGAAATTTCGCAAAACTGCAGTATGAGGCAGACTGTCTGTTTTGTGTAGTTGACTTACATGCCCTGACAGTCCCGCAAGATCCGAAAGAACTGCATCAACGCACTTTAGATGTGGCCAGAATTTTTGTAGCCAGTGGTATTGATCCAAACAGGGCTACAATTTTCGTGCAGTCCCATGTGCCGGCCCACTCGGAACTGAGCTGGCTTTTGGAATGCACTACCTATGATGGCGAACTGCGGCGCATGACCCAATATAAAGACAAAGCCAGCCGACAAGAAGTAGTCACCTCGGGGCTGCTTACTTACCCGGTATTGATGGCTGCCGATATACTGCTTTATCAATCTGATGAAGTCCCTGTAGGGGATGATCAAAAGCAGCACTTGGAATTGGCCCGGGATATAGCAGTGAGGGTCAACAATCGCTTTGATGAGGAAATCTTTAAGGTGCCGAAACCTTATATCCCACCAAGGGCCGCAGGCGGACGGATTATGAATCTCCAGGACCCTTACGAGAAAATGAGTAAATCTACTGAAAACCCCCGGGGCAATATCGGTATTTTAGATTCGCCTGACGAAATCCGCAAGAAAATACGTTCTGCTGTAACAGACTCCGGGCGAGAGATATATTATGATGAAGAGAACAAAGCCGCTGTATCGAACTTGATGGTTATTTACTCTTTGTGTTCTGGACAATCTTTAGATGAAATCCAAAGTAATTATGCTGATAGCGGCTACGGAGACTTCAAAAAAGATCTAGCTGAAGTAGTTGTAGAGACCTTGACCCCTATTCAAAAGCGGTTTGCGGAGCTTTCCGAGCCCGGTGTGATCGAGGCAATTTTAGCCGAAGGCAGAAAAAAGGCAGAACCTTTGGCTTTGCCTACTTTAAACCGTTTTCGGGATCGATTGGGCCTGCTTACCCACAGCTAATCATAGATTCTGTACAAAAGCCATCGGCCGGTTATGGTATGATGGAGTTCATAAAGCCCCTGAGTGTCGGTAAGAACATGATATACTTCAAGCTCCGGGGCTTTTTCCCACCATTCGCCGCTTTCTCGCCAATACTTGATGATTTTTGTAATTGTATAGGTTTTATCTTGCCACAGGAAAGTCAAGGGTCTTTTTCCTGCACAGGTAACTTGAATCGGTAAATTGATGCGCCGGGTCATAACAGATTACTTCCTGTTTTAGTACTTTATTAAAAGCTGCAGCATACGTTCTCGCCGGGGAATAACCATATCCTTAGCCAAGAAAATGTTTTTGCTGCCAAATCTGTTTTGCAAAGCAGCCACAGTTTGCACAAACTGTGTCGGTTGTTTTGGCCCCCAAATTCGCGGCATCAAATTGGTCTGTCGGATTTTTGAGGGTTTTAGCCCCATAAGCATGAATCTCATCCCTAAGATGGGACCGGGCCAAGGCTCTTCCATGATGATCTTTTCCACTGTGTGCAAAAGCTCTGTTTTAGTTTGCAAACCGTCTTTAGGATGATGTTCAAAAACCCTTTGGACAGCATGTTCGCCATCAATATCATACTCTACAAACAACTTCAAACGAGTGCAGATGCTGCCTTTTGCCCCAAGCCGGGCTGCTGCTTCATGTAAGGCGGGGAGCAAGGATCTGATTAAAGATTGCCGGTTTGTACAACCATTTTCTTCAGGTGCCAATTGCAAATAACCCTGCACTGTTTTGGGAGGATAAAGACTTTGCACAGGGGTAGAGTCAACCCCCCGGGCTGCATCATATAAGGCATTTCCCATCTTTTCGCCCAACTGCAGACAAAGCTGCCTGCGGGGTACATCAAACAGCTGCCCAATGGTATATACGCCAAGATTTTGCAGCTTTTTATGGACCTGCGGCCAAGGCCATAAGCACTCCACACTCAAAGGTGCAAGGAAAGCTTTTTCTTGGGCAGGCTCTATTGATAAAAAATAAGATCTAGATCTGCTTTTTCCTTGGTTAACTGCTTCCCGACAGGCAATTTTAGCTGCCAACTTACTGGATGCTGTACCCATATACCATGGAAACGGCCATTCCCTCATGAGTTTTGTAATTACTTTCTTTACTGCCAGGTGAGGTTTGCCAAAACCTGAAAGATCTAAAAATACTCCCGGCTCTCCCACCGGCTCTACAATTGGAGTCAGGCTTGCACAAATATCTTTGAATTTTTCCAAATGGGGCTCAGGATCGCTTTCAGTGTTTACCACCCTCAACGATGGGCAGGCCAGATGGGCTTGGCGCAGTCCCATACCCGGGTAAATGTTAAATTGTTCGCACTGAAAAGAGGCGTCAATGATCTTACCGGAACGGACGATCGCAAAAGGTTTGCCCCGAAGTGCAGGTTGGTGTTTTGCCTCCAATAATGCATAAAAATGGTGCAGCTGGATGTATGCTATGCAGGGGTTCACAATTCCTACCTCCCATCAACCGAACAAGCATTCCGCAAACAACCGTTCGTATCAAAAGTATACCGCGGGCACCGCGGAAGTGTCAAGGGGGAACAGGCTGTGATCTTTTACCAGTGACCAAGTGTTTGAAACGATTGTAGGAAAGTGCCTTGGCGTCTTTTGCAAAAATTTCGCATTAAAAGATCAATCTGCGGCCAGACATCAACAGCAGCTTGACGACCAGTTTCGATCATAGCGGGCATTTTGCGTACCTCAGAAAGGGAAGCAGATCCGGTTTTGGGTTGAATTATGATATCTGCTGTTTGTTCCAGGCGGATCTCGGTATTTGTTTGGCCCATAATGTCCAACGACTGCAAAATGATTTCTAAAATGGTATCGATGTCATTGTTGGCTTGAGATACAAACCCCAAGTCAACGGCAATGACCAAATCTGCTCCGGCCCAGCGTAAAAGATCAGAGGGGACATTGTTTTTAACACCTCCATCTACAAGCAGCCGGTTTTGCCATCGAGCCGGTTGAAAAACACCCGGGATGGCCGTACTGGCCCGAACAGCTTTAACTAAAGAACTTTCACCTGTAAAAATAATTTCCGGCCTTAAGCTGTCTAACCCGGCGACAAATCCCGGTGGACAAAAACAAACCAGTCTGCCGCTGCAGATTTCAGTGGCCGTGATAAAAAGCGGAATCTTTACCTGGGAGAAGTCCTTACTGGCGCTTAATGTACCCAACAAACGCTCCAGGCGCTTGCCCTTAATAATGCCCATAGGAGCCGGAGGCAGCCAGTGATGGGGCCAGGCCAACTGATCTAACACAGTGTGCAGCCCCATTAAAATATAGGCTAAAACGTTGTTGATATAATCGGCGTAGTCGCTGACATTAAGCTCTAACACGAAATCGATCATATCTTGAGGAAGCCATCCTAAAGCATGCAGCATGGCAACGATACTGCCGGCACTTGTACCGGCAATCATATCGATCTGCAGTCCGTGATTTTGCAGCACTTCCAGTACACCAATATGGGCGACTCCCCTTAAACCGCCGCCTCCAAGGGCCAGGCCGATGGTGGGCCTCTTTGGCCCAATGAAAGATGTTAGTTGACCGGATGGAAGCATTAACGTTCCTCCTATTGTGCAGTATTTGTCTTATCATATGGCCCGTATATGCTGTGTGGTGAAGACGGTAGAGTAAGGAGAAAATGCCATTAGCTGGTTGCAAAGGGCTAACTTACAAGAAAGGGATTCACGGTATACTTATTGAATAATATAAACTAGTGAGAGTTCGGCGCTTATAAGGACCTAGTTCTAGTGTATGGAACGCATGTGAGGGCATAGGTATGGAATGACCGAAGAGAAACTAGGAAAGTCCGGGGTGAGATAAGTGGATGCCAAGCAACGTGCGATTCTGGAGTTCAGCCAACTGTTGTTAAAAAATCCTTCCAGTAAGGTTTTTTTGCATCGTCTTATGCATAACGAAGAACTCATGGAAAAGCTTGTCTTTGTAGAAGATAAGACAATGCTGGCCAATACTTTGCTGGTATCGGAACTGGGGAGCTCACGGATGAGTTTTCAGCTAGAACTGGGGGCAAGACGGCAGGAAGAAGTCTCCTTGGTTAACGGCCGTTTGGTGCGCCATGTGAAGCGGACCCGTCGAATGTGTCTAAACGATCCCATGGAGGCTTGGGCGGCACTGGAAAATTTCGATGGCAAGCTTTACACTCAGTTTTGTTTTGCCGGGGAAACACCGGAGTGGTACTCACAAATAGTGGAACCCAGTCCCGCCGGCCCATCGGAAGTGGAGACTCCTGTGGAAGAGGAAGAAACCAGCGATATTTTCCGGGAACAGTTGGATTTGGCCATCTGGATTATTTTGCTTAGGGAAGAGATCGATGAAGCCCTGGCTAAACGTCAACCACAGCGTTTTCAAAAAGTAGTTAAGATATACAACAGATTGAGGGAACGGTGTTTGTGGGAATTTGATTGACTCGGGGGAACCGGAGGGGAGTCAGGGCAGGATTTTGCAATCAACAGCAGAATTAAGGTCATGTGTGACCACCGACGGCGTATGCCACCTTGCCAGCCGAAAGTGTCCGGCAGATGAAGCTATCTGTCGCCGCCACACGTCGGTTTTACAGAGGTGGATACGCCTTTATTTTAAGTTGCTAAAGGGGATGATGTTGTGTTTATATTCAGCACTCCGGGCCCAGAGAAGCCCATGTGGCGGGAGTTGGCGGAAACTGTGGGAGGGGCCATAATTTTAGCCTTATTCATTATGGCTTTTGTGGCCCGGGCCTTCACTGTAGATGGTCCTTCTATGCTCCCCACACTTCATACCGGTGAGAAACTGCTCATCGACAAACTCACATACAGGTTTAGGCCGCCTGAGCGGGGAGAAGTCATTGTATTTAAATATCCTGCCAACCCTCGTGAGCATTTTATTAAGCGGGTTATCGGCATCCCCGGTGATGTAGTAAGCATAAACAGTGGGGATGTGTATATTAACGGCAAAAAGCTTGATGAAGATTACTTAACAGAAAAAGGCCGAGGTGATCTGCCGGCACTGAAGATTCCGGAGAACTCCGTATTTGTACTGGGAGACAACCGCACCAACAGCCACGACAGCCGCAGTCGGCTGGTGGGATTTGTGCCCATGAAACTGGTGGAAGGGCGGGCGATTTGGCGTTATTGGCCTTTAACATCCATTCATATTGTAGAGCTGCCCAAGACCTTCGCCCAATTTAACAAACAATAGGAAGATGCCAGTGACAATATCTGCTGAAATTTTTAAATTCATAGCCCATGAACTCGGTATTAAGCCAAAACAAGTGCAGAGTGTAAAAGAACTCCTTGATGACGGCAACACAATCCCTTTCATCGCACGCTATCGCAAAGAAGCCACCGGCGAGCTGGATGAAGTTGTGCTTAGAGATACTGCCGAAAGACTCAGCTATCATGAAAATCTACAAAAACGCAAAACCGAAGTTCTTCGTTTGATCAGCGAACAAGATCAATTGACTCCTGAATTGGAAAACGACATTGCCAAAGCTGCCAAACTGCAGGAAGTGGAAGATTTGTATCGGCCGTACCGGCCTAAGCGCCGCACCCGAGCAGTTGTCGCTGCCGAAAAAGGGCTGACACCTTTGGCCGAGTTGATTTTCAAACAGGAATCCCAAACAGGCAATCTGCCCGATATTTCAGCTTCATATGTCAATCCCCAGGCAGGTGTTGAGACCTGGGAAGACGCCCAAACCGGCGCTTTGGACATCATCGCACAGTGGATTGCCGATGATGCCAAAATCCGCGGGCTTGTGCGGGACCTAAGTACAAAAAACGGCACTTTAAAAACCAGCTGCCGCCTGGAGCCTGATGATGATGGAAAGCTACCGCTAACAAAATTTGAGCATTACTACGACTATACCGAAGCCGTCACTTCTATACCATCCCACCGCACTTTAGCCATCAACCGAGGGGAAAAGGAAGAGGTCCTGCGAGTTAATGTAGATGTACCTGTAGAGAAAATTACTTCCATGATACAAAAACAAGTTATCCGTGTACCCCACGGGCCTTTTGCGTCTTTACTTAAAGAAGCATGTCAGGATGCCTATCAAAGACTTTTGGCTCCCAGTATAGAACGGGAGCTTCGCAAGCAACTGACTGAGGCCGCGGAAGAACAGGCCATTAAAGTATTTGCTGCCAATTTAAGACAGCTTTTGCTGCAGCCGCCAATCTCGGGGCATAGGGTAATGGGTGTCGATCCCGCCTACCGCACCGGTTGTAAAGTGGCTGTTTTAGACGAACAAGGCGATTTACTGCACACTGCAACCATTTACCCCCATGCCCCTCAGGGAAGGTGGGAAGCAGCCAAAGCGGAATTGCTCCACTTAATCGACACCTACGGCATAGATTTAATTTCCGTGGGCAACGGTACTGCCTCCCGGGAGACCGAAGTTTTGATCAGCGAGGTAATTGAACAAAGCCCCAAAAGCGTGCAGTATTTAGTTATAAACGAAGCTGGTGCTTCAGTTTACTCCGCGTCCGAATTGGCCCGGGAAGAACTTCCCGATCTTGATGTTTCCTTGCGAGGGGCGGTAAGTATCGGGCGCAGAGTGCAGGATCCTTTGGCTGAGTTAGTTAAAATCCACCCGGGTTCCATTGGAGTCGGGCAATATCAGCATGATGTCAACCAAAGGCAGTTGACCGATACACTCGAGGGAGTGGTGGAATCCTGTGTCAACCATGTAGGAGTTGAGTTAAATACAGCAAGCCCCACACTGCTTCAGTATGTAGCCGGTATCTCAAACACTCTTGCCAGACGCATTGTTCAATATCGTCAGGATCAGGGACCTTTTACCGCCAGACAAGAGCTCTTGGATATTAAAGGGCTGGGCCCGAAAACGTTCACTCAATGCGCGGGCTTTTTACGCATCAGACAGGCTGTCAACATACTGGATAATACCCCTGTGCATCCCGAATCCTATGCTCTTGCTGAAAACATCTTGACTATTGCCGGGGTCCCATTGGAGAAGTTCTCCCTTGACTCAAGCCACACCGCGGATTTGAAATCAAGTCTTTCGGAGCTGGAGGCTGCCTCCACAGCTCGACAGTTGAACGCCGGGCTTCCCACAGTGGCAGATATTATCGATGCCCTGCAAAAACCAGGCAGAGATCCCAGAGAAGAACTGCCCAAGCCCCTTTTCCGCAAAGATGTCCTCACTATGGAGGATTTGCGCCCGGATATGCTTTTAACAGGTACGATCACCAATGTAGTCGATTTTGGTGCTTTTGTCGATATTGGAGTAAATCGCGATGGGTTGATTCACATTTCGGAAATGAGTCAAAGTTATGTAGCTCACCCGCTGGATGTCGTCGCAGTGGGAGATATAGTAAAGGTGCGTATCTTAGACGCAGATCTCGAAAGAGGGCGGATATCCCTTAGTCTAATCATCTAATCGCAGCAGATATTCAAACAACTTTCCTTGCCATCGATGCTGTCTTCAGGCCCTCAATGTGCTTCTGATCTCATGTATCTACTGGTGAGGTGAAGTGTTTGATCAAAAATACGCCTGACACAAAAGGGTCAGTAGGAAATGCTTTGTCAAAGCACAGGCTGGTCGGCCTAGCATTTGGTACACTTTATATGGCCCAAGGCCTGATGTTTCCTTTTTTCAATCTTTATCTCAATAAAACCTTAGGATGGTCTGGGACCAATATCGGTTTAATGACAAGCCTCGGCAGTCTGCTCATCTTACTTTCTCAACCTGTGTGGGGCCGAGTATCTGATCTTGCCAATAAAAGCCATATCCTTGCTGCTGCGTTGGGCATCGCTGCTTTGCTTACTTTAGTGCAGCCTTTGGCTGCAGGCAGTTTTTTATTGTTTAGCATCATTAGATTAGCCCACGCCGTGTTTGCCGGTTCACTAAACCCAATGCTTGATGGTATTACCTTAGATGTTTTAGGTGATGCCAAAGACACATACGGCAGCTACCGGTTGTGGGGTTCTTTTGGTTTTGCTTTGACGAGCCTGATCTTTGGCAAAGTCTACGAACTCATCGGTTTTGGCAGTATGTTTGTCTCATACTTCATCATTACTATGGCGAGTATGTTCATTGTTTTAGGTATTCATCCTGACAGGGATGGAAAAACTGAGGCAGATAAACCATCAACCGTGCCGCTTAGAGCTGTACTGGCCAATCCACCGCTAGTCATGCTGTTGATTGGACTCTTCCTTGTGATGATGCCTTTCGCTGCAGCTGACAATTTCCTGACACTTTACTTCGATGCTTTAGGAGTCCCGGCCAGCTACACAGGCTATGCGTTTGGATTGACAGCTGTGGTCGAAGTCCCTTTATTTTTAGCGGCACCGAAGCTGATTAACCGTTTCGGCCACAAACCTGTACTGGTGGCCAGCACAGGTTTGTTTGGGTTAAAGCTGCTTTTGAATGTCTTGTATCCCAGCCCCGGTATTGCCATCATCTTGCAGACATTGACCGGAATCGGTTTCGCCTTTTTCCAAGTTGCGTCGGTTTTGATGGTCGATGCCCTAGTTCCCAAACAGTTTCGCACCACCGGCCAAGCAATTTTGGCAACCGTCACTTGGAGTCTGTCGGGAATTGTAGGCGGTGTTATAGTCGGCCGCCTGCTTGATGCAGCCGGTATCTTCACTGCCTTTCGCATCGCGGGGTATGTGGCTCTTTTGGGTACTTGTTTTATTTGGTTGGCGGTCCCGGCATCCCCCGAAGATCAGGCTCGGGAAACTACCCGCGATTGTTCTCACTCCAGCTAGCCATATAGGCTACATGCACAACTTCATAACCTTTGCTTTCCAAGGCCTCCTCCACACCATCCAGCTCGGTGGTGTCGAGCCGCAGGACAATGGAGCGTTTATTTGCATCCTTTTGATGAAAAGTTGAAAGGCTGATGATACTGATATCATGATCTCGTATGATGGCAGTAATATCTGCCAGCACACCGGCCTTATCCGCAGCCTCAACGGCAAGTCTGGTGCCGTTTTGCCTAAGACCCATGGAGTCTATGAAAGCATCGAAAATATTGGTTTCTGTGATGATCCCCACCAGCTGATCGCCATCCAAAACAGGCAGACCGCTGACTACATTGTCCCACATTAAAACAGCGGCTTCTTCGATGAGAGTGTCCGGAGTTACGGTGACAGGGTTTCTAGTCATAACATCCTTGAGCGTCATTTTCGACAACAAATAATTAACCTCAAAAGCACTCAACGTGGTTGCCGGGGAAGGGGCCACCTTAAGCAATTGGGATTCAACCACGATGCCAACTAATCTGTCTTTATCCAGGATTGGTAAGCGCCTAACCTTGTTTCTCTGCATATGTTTAAGAGCATCCAGCACTCCCATATCCGGAGCGGCAGTAACGGGATCAGGCGTCATACGGGTTTTTACCATCATGGTCAAGCCCTCCTTATATCTTCACATTACTTACTGCAAAGATTAAATAGGTGCAGGCTGAAATCCTGCTTAAAGAATGCCTCCGGGCAAAAAAGGTATGTTGAATCAGGCATTCCCGAAGAGCGGAACTATCGGATTGAGCGTGTCGGACAAACAAAAGAGAAGGAATTCTGCAATTGGCGACCAACAAACAGTTAAACAACAAAATAATCAAGGAGCGGCATTTTAAGGAGGCCATGTCATGCGGGGTATTTTCTCAGCACTTCTAGGTGCTTTTGATAGCAAAGGCAGGGTTGATGAACAAGGAATACACGCATTGGTGCGCCACAATATCGGGCACTGCCGTGTTGATGGGCTTTATGTAAACGGCTCTACGGGAGAAAATTTTCTTTTGACAACAGAAGCCAAAAAACAAATATTTTCCCTTGTCCATGCAGCTGCCCGGGGGGAAGTTTCCATGATTGCACAAATCGGTTCCAACGTGCTGGAAGAGTGCATTGAACTTGCAGAATACACCGCTCGGCTTGGGTATGATGCAGTTTCTGCCGTAACTCCTTTTTACTACAAACTCAGTGCTGCGGAAATCAAGGGCTACTATCAAAAAATTGCATCGGCAAGCCCTTTACCGCTGATTGCCTACTACATACCGAGTCTGACAGGTGTGGAACTTGAATTTACTCATATCGAAGAAATTTTGCGTCTTCCCAATGTAATCGGCCTCAAATTCACCTCCAGCAACTTTTTCTTACTGGAACAGCTGCGGTCTGCTCTACCGGATAAACTCATCTTCTCCGGATATGATGAAATGCTTCTATCAGCATTAGCACTGGATGTCGATGGTGCCATAGGCAGCACCTACAACGTAATTGGACATTGGGCCAAACATTTAATGCAGAGTTTTCATATGGGGGATTACACCAAGGCCCGCAAGATTCAGCATCATATCAATGTGGTTGTCAGCCGCATTTTAAAGGCCGGCCTGTATCAGACTCTAAAAGAAATCACTGTCTTATACAACGTTCCCGCTGGCACATGTAAAGCACCTATGGGCCCTATAGCCGAAATCCATCGGGAAGCTGCCAAAGATATAACAGCATATATGCAGACTGTGGAAAATGATCTTGGCTGTTGCTAGGCATTAGATCAGGTGTGCAGTGGGATGGTGCCGGTAAAGGCCCACCTTTTCAACGATGATGTGTTAAAGAGAAGAACAGGAAGTGAATACATGTCAAAAGGTTTCAAACTGCGTCGGGGTTATTCCATCCCTTTGTTTGATCTTGATGAAGAAGTATCCAAGCAGGTTGTTGTCCATCAAGAGCCCGGCCAGTACCTGGGCCATGTGACAACGGTTTTATTGGATGATGGGTGCACTATGATCGCTGTATACCCCAAAGGGCACGGCCGCGGTGCTATTGTCATGAAAAAGAGTTTTGACGGAGGTCTGACTTGGACGAATCCCCTGTCGACACCACCAAACTGGGCTTCATCCCAAGAAGTGCCCACTATCTACAAAACAACCGATCCCCAAGGGAAAAACCGGCTGATCCTATTTTCCGGTATCTATCCCATCCGCATGTCGGTATCTGAAGATGAGGGACACACCTGGTCTGAGCTTGAACCCATCGGAAAATTCGGCGGCATCGTAGCCATGAGCGATTTAGTCAAACTGCCCCCAAAAGGGCACTATCTGGCTTTTTTCCACGATGACAACCGACTGCTTGAAAAAGGTGAAGGCGGGCAAGATAAATTCCCCAAAACCGATGATCCCTATATGCGGATTTATGGTGTTGTAAGCACCGACGGCGGTCTTTCCTGGAGTCTGCCCAGAGTGCTTGTGGATCATCCACAGGCACACCTTTGTGAGGCGGGGGTGGTCATGTCACCCGATGGACGGGAAATGGCCATACTGCTTCGGGAAAACAGCCGGGTATTCAACTCTTTTGTGAGTTTTAGTCGGGATTATGGACAGACCTGGAGCAACCCCCGGGAGCTTCCGGGGGCTTTAACAGGTGATCGCCATGTGGCCCGCTACCTCCCCGATGGGAGGCTGATAGTGGTCTTTAGAGACACAGCCCACCTAAGCCCCACCTGGGGTGATTTTGCAGCTTGGGTGGGCCGCTATGAAGATATTGTTCAAGGGCGGGAAGGGCAGTATCGGATGCGGCTCAAAAAAAACCATAAAGATGCGGATACTGCTTATGCCGGAGTTGAAGTCCTCCCTGACGGTACAATAGCAGCTACTACTTACGGCCACTGGATAAAAGGTGAAACACCATATATCTTAAGTGTCAGATTCAAAATAAATGAAATCGACCAAAGACTTCATGCTGCGTTGACTAAAAGCTTTTAACACAACCAGAAAATAATTGTTGACAAGGCATTTTTCCACTGCTATACTATGACCAACGAGAAAATTGCATAAGTACATTGTTACTCTTATCAAGAGTGGTGGAGGGACTGGCCCGATGAACCCCGGCAACCGGCGCTTTTGCGCAAGGTGCCAAATCCTGCCGATGCAAATTCGTATCGGGAAGATGAGAGGCGGAGTTAGGTTATCTAAATCCTCTTTCATCTTGAAAGAGGATTTTTTTAGATTTCAGGATGTTAAGTGGTGGTTTGGGGGTGGGGTAATTGATTAAAATTCGCAATCTAACTAAGATCTT
Source organism: Bacillota bacterium (assembly GCA_012519025.1). Classification (GTDB taxonomy): domain Bacteria; phylum Bacillota; class Limnochordia; order DTU087; family DTU087; genus JAAZMF01. Next base: position 21,223 of record JAAYQZ010000040.1, on the reverse strand, counting down.
TACCGATGGACACCGAGAAGTGCGGGCTTTAGATGATGTAGATCTGGAGATCAACCAAGGGGAGATCTTTGGTATTATCGGATTAAGCGGGGCCGGCAAAAGCACGTTAGTCAGATGTATAAACATGTTGGAACGGCCCCAGGCCGGTGTTGTGACAGTAGATGGAACCGACATTACATCACTTAAGGGGAGGGCCTTAAGAACGGCCCGGCAGCGCATCGGCATGATATTTCAGCACTTTAACTTACTGTCTTCCAGAACAGTATTTGATAATGTGGCTTTTCCTTTGGAAATAACCAATACACCTAAACAAGAAATCAAAACCAGGGTACTGGAGCTTTTAGAACTGGTAGGTTTGGAAGATAGAAGTGACAGCTATCCGGCACAGTTGAGCGGTGGACAAAAACAGCGGGTAGGCATTGCAAGAGCATTGGCCAATCGACCTCAGGTGCTTCTTTGTGATGAGGCTACATCGGCTTTGGACCCTGAAACAACTACAGCGGTGTTGGATCTTTTGCAGGATATTAATCGACAAATGGGATTGACTATTTTATTGATCACCCATGAAATGCCGGTAATACAGCAAATTTGTGATCGTGTAGCTGTGATTGAAGATGGCTCCATTGTAGAGAATGGGCCGGTGCTGCAGGTTTTCACTGCTCCAAAAACTCGTCAGGCCCGGCGCCTTGTGCGGGGTGTTATCGAGATAGATATCCCCCAAGAGTTATTGGAACGCAGTGCCAATGGAAAGCAAAACTTGCTTAAGATATCATTTATCGGTGCTTCTGCCGGCAAACCTATCATGGCAGAGCTGATGCAGCGTTTTCCCGTCACAGTCAACATCCTATTTGGTCGGATTGATCAAATCAAAGATACACCCTTTGGCACCCTTGTAGTAGAGCTTTCCGGTGATGCTCCTGCTTTACAAGAGGCTTGGCAGTTTTTGACCCAACAAGATTTACAGGTGGAGGTGCTGTGATATGCACACTAAAAGGACAGAGTGCGGCTTTCGGCAAACGCTGCGGAGTATTGTGCATTCCATTATCGGCACATCGGCTGCAGGAGTTATGATCGCCATTGCCACAGCAGTGCTGCTTTTGAGCATTAGGACATTCAACCCAACAATTCAGCACCTGCTTTGGCAGGCCACCGGTGAAACTTTGTATATGGTGGGTGTAGCTGTAGTCTTGGCGGAACTTATCGGTCTACCTTTAGGTATTATCTTAGTTGTGACAGAAAAGGGCCATGTGCTGGCAAACGCCTTAATCAATCGCATCCTGGGTATCGTAATTAATATCGGGCGTTCTGTTCCGTTTATTATCCTCATGGTTGCAATCATTCCCTTTACCAGGCGAGTTGTGGGCACCTCCATCGGTACCACGGCAGCTATGGTGCCGTTAACTGTGGCAGCTATTCCTTTTGTGGCTCGGTTGGTGGAGACAGCACTCAAAGAAGTCGATGCCGGGGTTGTTGAGGCAGCTCTTGCCATGGGTGCGTCACCACTGCAAATTATATGTAAGGTCCTCATCCCGGAAGCTTTGCCTTCCTTGGTGTTGGGGTTTACCATTACAGCAGTTAACTTAATCGGCTATTCCGCCATGGCGGGGGCTGTGGGAGGGGGTGGGTTGGGAGACTTGGCTGTGCGCTACGGATACCAGCGCTTCCGGGGAGATATTATGCTGTTAACTGTAGCTGTTTTGATTGTCCTTGTGCAGATTATGCAGTCTTTCGGAGACTGGGCTGCCGAACGGTTATCCAAGAAATAAGTACATCAAATTTTAGGAGGGCTTTGAATTGAGAAGAGCAATTACCATTACCCTTACTTTAGTCTTACTGCTTGGTATCGGTGCATTGGGTGCACACGCCCAAACCCTTACAGTTGGAGCCACACCGGTTCCCCATGCTGAAGTTTTGAATTTAATTAAAGATGATCTTGCAGCAGATGGCATTGAGCTCGTCGTGATCGAGTTTACGGATTACATTCAGCCCAATTTGGCTTTAGCCGAAGGGGAGCTTGATGCCAACTATTTCCAGCATATCCCGTACCTGGAGACATTTTCCGCGGATCACCGCCTGGACCTCACCCATATCACCGCTGTGCACATTGAACCCATGGGTGGTTACTCAGACAAACTGACGGATCTAAAAGACTTGGCCGACGGAGCCCGGGTAGCTATGCCAAACGATCCCGTTAACGGCGGCAGAGCCTTAATGCTTTTGGAAAGAAACGGGCTGCTTGAACTTGATCCCGCGGCCGGTATCACTGCCACCATCCTTGATATTGTGGATAATCCTAAGAATCTCAGATTCAGTGAACTGGAAGCTGCACAGCTGCCCCGAATCTTGCCTGATGTTGAACTTGCTATTATCAACACCAACTACGCCCTGGAAGCAGGCCTAACGCCGCTAACAGATGCTCTGTTCATCGAAGACAGCCAGTCGCCTTATGTGAATGTTTTGGCCGTGCGTACTGCTGATGTTGATCGAGAAGATTTGGCCAAGCTTTCCGAGGCACTGCTTTCTGAAAAAGTTAAAGACTTTATCCTTGAGCAATATGAAGGTGCAGTTGTTCCCGCATTCTAACTAGGAGATTGGTTCATTTAGATAGAATACAATGGGTGGTGCTCTCACCACCCATTTTGTATTTTGGCTCTGCTTTAAAGATAAACAAAAGGAGGGCTTTCTTTGACAAAAGCAGATATAGGTATTTTCGGTGGTTCGGGTTTTTACGAACTGCTTCCCGATGTGGAAGAGGTTTGGGTTGAAACCCCTTACGGTGCCCCCAGTGATAAATATGCCCTTGCCACCATAGATGGCAAAAAAGTCGCGTTTTTACCCCGCCATGGCAAAGAACACCATTTGCCGCCGCATAAAATTAACTATCGGGCGAATTTATGGGGAATGAAAAAACTGGGGGTAACTAGGATTATTGGGCCTTGTGCCGCAGGCAGTCTAAAATCCTCCATCAAGCCGGGAGACTTCGTGGTCACTGATCAATTCGTCAACCGCACTTGGGGACGGGCAGACACATTTTTCGACGGCCCCATCACTACCCATATCAGTGCCGCCCACCCTTACTGCAGTGAGCTTAGGCAAATTGCCATCATTGAAGGCCAAAAACAGGGTATTGCAATACATCCCAAAGGAACTGTAGTTGTGATTCAAGGTCCGAGATTCTCTACTCAGGCGGAAAGCCGGGAGTTTCAAAACCACGGGTGGGATGTAATCAATATGACCCAATACCCCGAAGGTATGCTTGCTCGGGAACTGGGCCTGTGTTATGTAAATATTGCCCTTGTCACTGATTATGATGCCGGCTTGGTAGATGCACCCGGTGTGGAAGCAGTGACCCATGCGGAAGTTTTGAAGGTTTTTCAAGCAAACAACGATCAGCTGAAAGAACTGCTTTACAGTATGATTGCGGCTGTTCCTGCTGATCGGGGAGAGCAATGCAGCTGTGCCGATACCCTGACAGATGCCCGAGAATCATAGAAAATTGTGGGAAATATGATTTAAAAGTAATGAACGGTGCAGGAAGCACTGGTTTTCGTATCGAATTTTGTGTTACAAGAGTGAAATTGTCAAGAAAGGAGCGTTAATTTGGCAGTGCGCGGGCTTATGCTCAACCTAAAAGGCATTGATTTAATCTTTGAACAGACAGTTTTGGCTCTCCGCAACAGCCAAGAGCAGATTTTCGACATTGCGGAGATGGCCCGAAGTGAATATGAAAGCCTGCAAAAGCAGGCCCGTGAACTCAGCACCATGACAACAGCCTGCATTCAACAGGTGGATGGGTTGGAGATTGAGTTAGACCATGCCAAAAGACGCTTAGCAGAAGTTGATCGAAATTTTCTAAGATATGATGAAACTGAGATCAAACGAGCTTACGATGCCGCCCAAAGTGTGCAAGTCAAATTAGCGGTGGCCAGGGAGCGGGAAATGTCTTTGCGGCGTCAGCGTGATGAGCTGGACCGCAGTATACGCAAGCTCGGCGATGTAGTGACAAAGGCTGAAACCATGGTCAAACAAGTGGGAGTCGCCATGCAGGTTTTGGCCGGGGATTTGGAGAGTGCCTTTACACATATTGAGAACCTGCAGGAAAAGTCAATTTTGGCCACTAGAATCATCCAAGCTCAAGAAGATGAAAGGCGTCGGCTAGCAAGGGATATTCACGACGGGCCGGCCCAGACATTGGCAAGCTTGGTTTTAAAAACGGAAATTTGTGAAAGGCTGCTTCAGGAAGATCGCAAGGAATTGTCCGAGGAAATTGCTGAATTGAAAGATATAGTGCAGTATGCTCTTGTAGATACCCGCAGAATTATTTTCAACCTGCGGCCCATGGTATTGGATGATTTAGGCCTTGCACCTACACTGCGCCGCTATATGACCTCTGTTCAGGAAGATACAGATGCCCGTGTGCAGCTGGTCATCCTCGGTAAGGAGCGGCGTTTACCGGAAACCGTGGAGATAACCGTTTTCCGCCTTGTACAGGAAGCTGTAAACAACGCTTTGCAGCATGCGGAAGCCAGTCAAATTTCGGTTAGGTTGGAATTTGCTGATGATCAGATCAATATGCAGGTTGAAGATAACGGACGCGGGTTTGACGCGGCCAAAGCCCGCTCCCAAGCCCAGCATGTCGAGAGTTTTGGACTTTTGTTTATGGGCGAAAGAGTTGACCTTTTAGAAGGGACGTTGCGGATAGATTCAAATCCCGGGCGCGGCACTATCATATTTGCCAGTGTTCCCTTAAACTCCGAATAGTAAATGGGTCTTTGGGAGGGTATTAATTGGAACAGATCAAAGTCTTGATTGCAGATGATCATGCGCTTTTGCGGCAGGGTTTATGCCGCATATTAGAAATGGAAGAAGATATCAAAGTGGTGGCACAGGCGGCCAACGGTGAAGAGGCAGTGACCTTAAGCAAATCTGTCAACCCCGATGTTGTGCTCATGGATATTAATATGCCCGGAATAAATGGGTTAGAGGCCACAAAGCAGATTAAAGAAATTGTCCCGGGGGTGCAGGTGATTGCTTTAACTATCCATGATGATGATGAATATATTTTCAGAGTACTTAACGCCGGTGCTGCCGGTTATGTTTTAAAGGATGTTGATCCTTCGAATCTGGCCAATGCCATTCGCACAGTCCACGCCGGCAAAGCTTACTTAAAATCACCTGTTTTGGAAAAAGTGTTGAAGGAATTCACCCGCCTCAGCCGCTTCCAAGATGAAATTGCCGCCACTGGAGAAGGTTTATCAACAAGGGAGGTATTGGTCAACGGCCAATGGCAAAAGATTTCTGACGTAGGCCTGATCAGCCGGTTAACGGTTAGAGAACGGGAAATATTGGAGTGCATCGTAGGGGGACAAAGCAACAAGGAAATAGCAGATACGCTGTCCATAAGTGAAAAGACAGTCAAGAACCATGTAAGCAGCATTCTGCAAAAGCTTGAACTTGCCGATCGCACCCAGGCAGCAGTATATGCCTTAAAAAGAGGTGTGCGGGGAAGAACGCTGAAAGAACAATAACCCTCAGATATGTCTTAGCTTGCGCCGGCATGGAAGCCCTGTAGTTGTGGTAGAAGGAGGTTGCCCAACTGCAGAGTGTTTACAGTGTATTTAATCAAACCAAAAACACCACTCTAGGCCACAAAGTGCGCCTTGCTGATACCTTTAGAGCAAGGGCCAAAGGTCTGCTGGGTACACCCAATTTGGAACAAGGTGAAGGTCTGTTATTGATGCCCTGCCGGAGTATACACAGTTTTGGTATGCGGTTTGTTTTTGACGCGATTTACCTCACCCCAAAATGTACAGTACTGCATATTATAAATCATATGCCCGCACGGCGCTGCGGCCCCGTCTTAAGACACGCCTCTGCCGTGTTGGAACTGCCGGCGGGGACGATCTTTAGATCTGCCACTTCTGTATATGATCAGCTGGTGATCCATAGGGAACCAATCCCCTAAGCCCCGAATAAGATGGATTAAGCGGGAAAAGGGCGGAGGGCTTCCTACATGGATAAACACAAAAAACAACCACACACCGGCGCATCAGGTAGGCCTACTTCTGAAAGCAAGAACCGACATGGATTTCCCGCCGGACTCACTCCTCGGGAAGTAGAGGTCTTGGCTTTGATTGCCACCGGTATGACCAATGTGGAAATAGCCAAAGAGCTTTTTATCAGTCCCCACACCGTAAAAAACCACGTGACCAATATATATAAGAAACTGCAGGTGGAAGATCGGACCCAAATAGCCCTTTGGGCTATTGCTTTTAATCTGGCGGGGGACAGTCAAGTAGATTAAGCAACAAGGCCCGGCAGCCCCGGGCCGCATTTATTTTGCAAAGGTTTGAACTGCAGGCAAACGCGGAAATGCAGGAGTTGCCGCCACCGGCAAGAAACAATGCATTAGCTCTTGAGGCGGAGGGAAATTCATTGTTGGATTTGGAAGTGCTGGAAGGAACCATTAATCATATCACATTTCGCAACGAAGAAAATCTATATACAGTAGCTCGCCTTTTGCCAAATGACAGCAAAACTCCTGTCACCTGTGTGGGGCGTTTCATCTCTGTACATCCCGGCGAGAGCTTCCGCCTGCGGGGAGAATGGACAACCCATCCTCAATACGGCCGCCAATTCAGGGTAGAAGCAGCAGAGCCATTGATGCCGGCCACTGTGGATGGTATCAAAAACTACCTGGCATCGGGACTCATCAAAGGTGTGGGACCCAGCACTGCCGAGAAACTGGTAGATAAATTCGGCCTGACAACTCTAGACGTCATCAGTGTGACACCGGAACGGCTTCAGGAAGTGGAAGGCATCGGACCTGTCAAAGCCAAAGCCATCCAAGAAGGGCTCAGCTTACAGGAAGACATACAAAATATTATGGTGTTTTTGCAGGGCCACGGCATCAGTCCCGCCTATGCCCACCGCATTTACCGCCACTACCGGCAGGATACCATCGCTGTTTTGCAGGAAAACCCCTACCGTTTGGCCGATGATGTCACCGGTATCGGCTTTCGCATCGCCGACGGTATAGCACAAAACTTAGGGATAACCGCGGAAGCACCGGAGCGGATCCGGGCCGGCATAAAATACACACTGGAACAAAGTCTTGGCGAAGGCCACGTTTGTCTGCCTAAAGACACCTTACAAAAAGAAGCGGAAAAGATATTGGACGTTTCCTCCCCTTTGATTGTGCAGGGGCTTGAGACCCTCCTTAAAGAAGGCACGGTCCAAGAAGAAATTATTGATGAACGTGAAGTTATATACCTGCCCATGCTCAAAGCAATGGAAGAGGCTGTCGCCGAACGCCTGGTATCTTGGAATGTACAGCAAGGGCAGCAAGATTTTCTCAAACAAGACCTCATTTTTTTGTTGGAAGAAGCCGAAAAACGCATCGGCATCCAGCTTGCCCCCAATCAAAGGCAAGCTGTGCTCAGCGCCTGTCAAGAATCGCTTTTAATCATCACAGGCGGTCCGGGTACCGGGAAAACCACTATTGTGAAAGTCATTTTGGAGATGTATGCTACTTGGCGTTGGAAAACGCTTTTGGCATCTCCCACAGGCAGAGCAGCCAAAAGGCTTGCTGAAAGCACCGGCCGCCCGGCTCAGACCATCCACCGTTTGCTGGAATTTGGCTATGAACCGGATGCAGGACTCCAGTTTCGCAAAAACGCGGAAAACCCCCTAAAAGCCGATGTCGTGATTATCGATGAGGTCTCCATGGTAGATATGAGGTTGTTTTATCATCTTTTGATGGCAATCGATGCCGGCACCCGCCTGATCTTAGTTGGGGATGCTGATCAGCTGCCGCCGGTAGGGCCGGGACAGCCTTTAAGCGACATGATCGAAGCAGGCGAAGTGCCGTTGGCCCGCCTCACAGAAGTCTTTCGTCAGGCCCAAACAAGCCTAATCGTAACAAATGCCCATCGCATCAACCGGGGGGACTTCCCTTATTTGAACCAACCGGATAAAGATTTTTTCCTAATTGAACAAAAAGACTCGGAAAACACACCGGCGCTCATCGTGAAACTGGCCCAAGAGAGGCTGCCGGCACATTATGGATTTGACCCTTTAGAGGATATACAAGTGCTGAGCCCCATTCGCCGCACTAGGGTGGGAACAGCAATTTTAAATGAGCACTTACAAGCCGCTTTAAATCCACCCAAAGCCGGTAAAACGCAGAAAGAGTTTGGCAGCAGCATCTTCAGAGTTGGGGACAAAGTAATGCAGACGGAAAATGACTATGATAAAAAAGTCTTCAACGGAGATATGGGCCGCATTGTCTCCATTGACACAGAAGAGCACTCACTGATCATGGAGCTCAACGATGTAGACGAAACCCGCTATATCTCTTATGAGCGCAGTGATTGGGATCAGCTGGAGCTTTCTTATGCCATCTCTGTCCATAAAAGCCAAGGCAGTGAATATCCCGTAGTAATAATGCCTTTGGTGTGGACCTTACCGAGTTTGATGAACCGCAATCTTTTGTACACCGCCATCACCAGGGCTAAACAGCTTGTAGTACTTGTCGGTGAAAAGCGAGCCCTCGCCGTCTATATCCGCCAAGAGCGGGGCAGAGAGCGCTTCACCGGCCTAATCCAGCGTTTAAAAGTTTTCACCGGTTAGAACCTGAGTTTTGCATATCCGCCGCGACCCATCGGCAAAATTATGGCAGTTTATTACCTATACACAGTGGAGTCTTCCAAGGGAAAGATCAGTGCCTTTACCCATGATCCTTTTTTGGATGCGGCATATTGGGCAAACAGCGCATCAAGCCGTATATTCGTTTTAAACGCTCCTTTGCGGATAGATGTTGCAAAAGCCGTTACAGACACCTTAAAGGATCCGCCCACACGTGTCGGAATTTCTTTTTTTAGAAGGCTTACAGCCCCTACTTGGTTAGATGCCTGGCGGCAAAAAATTAAAAAGGAACTGCACCGGCAAAATGCAAACAGCCCCCATTTGGACATTAAGGCTGTTGAGTCAAAGAACGCCCATCTGCGCACGATCCCCGAAGATTTCCTTGCACTGACAGCAGCTGTACTCAAAGGCAGGCTGCTTACATTTGATGAAGTGCAGTCAGCAGCATTTAAAATAACCGCAAAAAGCCCCTATCCCCTGAGGGATATGTTACAGGTCCTAGCCATCGAAGGCCGTATCGGTGTAGATGCGGCCATTACATCACCACTAAAAAGCTATCATACTTGCACTCGCTGTGGCACAAGTCTGCAGCTGGAGACAGTTGATTGTCCTTTATGCGGACGCAGTGACTGCCGCATCTGTCCAAACTGCCGCACATTGGGGGAAATGAGAAGCTGTCGTGAGCTTTATATGGGCCTGGAGCCATCCGGCGATCAGCGGCAAACAGCCCGGCACAACGCCGGTATCACAGACAATAGGTACGCAAACACCTGCACTGCCCTGCGGCCGGGCAATCAAGCTTTTCCTGGTCTTAAAGCACAGTTTCCGTTCCAATTGACTTTATCCCAAGCACGAGCCAGCCAAAAGTTGGGCGGGCATGTGCAAATCTGGCTGGAGGAGTATCTTCAAAACGCGGAAACCGTTCAGGAAAACTCTTTAAAGTGCACACCAAAGGATTGCCTTATCTGGGCAGTTTGCGGGGCAGGCAAAACAGAGATTGCCTTCAAAGCTGTGGAACTTGCACTCCAAAAGGGTTTGAGAGTGCTTTTTGCCATTCCCCGCCGAGATGTTGTACTCGAACTTTTAGAGCGGGCGAAAAGCGCCTTCCCAAACATCCCCATTGATGCCCTTTATGGTGGGGTAAAAGCACCTCCTGAACTAAGTGCATTGGTTTTAGCCACAACCCATCAACTGCTCCGTTTCAACAGCTGTTTCGATCTTGCCATTTTAGATGAAGCAGATGCTTTTCCCTATGCCGGCTCTCCGATGCTGCATTATGCCTTCAACCGCAGCGTAAAACCGGAAGGCCTAAAAATCTATATGACAGCCACCCCCAGCCCGGCCATGCTGGGCAAAGCCCGCCGCGGTGAACTTGAACTAGTCACAGTACCTGTCCGTCACCACGGCCACCCGGTACCGATTCCAACACTGCTTGAAGACAAAGGCTATAGGCTGCCTGCCCGCCCTATGCCCAGAACCAGCAAAGCCACGGCCTTGATGCCCGGTTCTAAAAACGGGCCAATCACTCTGCCGGAAGAGTTTTGGGAACTGCTTCTAGAGAGCATTCAAGCAGGCAGCAGAATCTTCATTTTTGTGCCCCGCATTTGGCTTGTATCGATTTTGGTTAAAGTGATTGCGGTAAAACTCAGGTCCTCAGCCGGTGTCCACGGAGATACCTTGACCAAAATACCCATCTTCGGCACCCACTCCCAAGATAGAGAAGCTGAAGCAAAACGGCTTGCCTTTCAGGCCCATGCACCGGCTGTTATAGTCTCAACCAGTGTACTGGAACGGGGAGTGACCGCCGCTAAAGCCGACGTATTTGTGCTTTACGCCCATGATGAGTTGTTTGATGCACCGACTTTGATTCAAATGGCCGGTCGCAGCGGCAGAACAGCAAAACACCCCACCGGCCGGGTGTGGTTTATGGCAGATAATGCTACTGCGGAAATAGATTGGGCTGTGGAAAGCATTCGAGAAATCAATGCTTCCGCCCGCCGTCAAGGCTTACTTAAAGGAATAAGGGCACAGACTTAGAAATATAGAAAATAGTACCTCTAAAAGTGGAAGTTAAGTGAGCCAAGTTAAGTGTGTCGGGGGTGGCGGTCGATGATTAGCGATGTGATTAAGATCAATGAACGGGTGGAAATAGAAGTGACAAGAAGGGGGAAGCCGGAGGTTTACCCCAGCAGAATAGAATCCTTGGAAGATAGCGGGATTTTGCTGGCGGCCCCTTTGCGCGGCGGTCTGGTGCAGCCCATCCCCATCGGGGGTGAGGTCAAAATAGTAGTTCCCTACCAGGACAGCATTTACGCCTTCAATACCACTGTTTTGGCAAGAAGAGAGGGGCACATCCCCTATATTTTAGTCCGGTGGCCTGAAGAACTGTCCCAAGCCAACCGCAGGGGCTATTTTCGCCTGGACGTTTTGCTAAACATGACCTACGCCATTTTGCCTAAAGGCGTAAATAAAGGTGAGCTGCCGATTCCCAACAAAAGCGGTCTAATTAAAAACCTAAGTGGCAGCGGTTTATTGGCATGGATCAAAAATGAACATGACTTGATCCACGGTAGTGAACTTTTAGTAGATATCCACCTGCCTGTGGCCAGCGGCCAAGTCACTGCCCGGGTAGTCCGCAAAACAACAATCCCAGATGATCCCGAAAACCGGATCGCGGTTGGCCTCCATATAGAGAAAATAGCATCCAAGTTTCGAGACGAGATCATCCGTTATCTTTTCCAAGAACAAAGGGAGCGCCGCAGTAAAGGTATACTGTGATGCTCCCCTCACTTTGCCTTAATTGACGATCAGGTGGGGTGCCTACCGCATCCCTGCCGCAATTTGGAAACTCTCTTTCAACACAGGATACAAAGAACGATAGAATTGGTAATACTGCTCATAACGCTGGACGAAATCTTGTGTCGGTTTTACGGTATCGCCGACACGCACCACACTTTCTGCAGCTTCCTCCACACTGTTGTAAATACCGGCCGCCCGGCCGCCCAGCAAAGCGGCACCTAAAGCAGGCCCTTCATCGATGTTTAAAACAGCTACTTCAACATTTAGAATATTAGCCTGTATTTCCAGCCACAAAGGACTTTTGGCACCACCGCCTATGGCCCGCACTTGATCAACGGCAATACCCATATCCCTAATTATTTCCACAGAATCTCGCAGCGCAAAGACGACGCCTTCCATGATGGCCCTCATCATATGGCCCCTGGTGTGGCGAGGATCGAGCCCAAAGAAAACACCTCTGGCATTAGCATCGGCATGGGGAGTGCGTTCACCGTTTAAGTAGGGTAAAAACACTAAACCCTCCGCTCCTGCCGCAGTCTGGGCAGCCTGCTGATCCATGAAAACATAAGCATCCCGGCCGGTTAGATTTTCCATCTGGCGCTCTATCTGGCCGAAATTATCCCTAAACCATTTCAAAGAAAGCCCGGCTGCCATGATTACACCCATGACATACCACTTATGGGGAATAGAGTGGTTGAAAGTGTGCACCCGTCCTTGTGGATCGGTTTTCGGTGTGTCGGTATGGGCCAAAACAACACCGGAGGAACCGATGCTTGTCAGGACTCGGCCCGGCTTTACGATGCCGGCTCCAACGGCACCGGCCGCGTTATCGGCACCACCGCCGGCAATGGGAATGTTTCGCGGTAGGCCCACAGCCTCTGCCACATCGTCCTGCAGATAACCGCAGATATCTCCGGATTCCCGCCAAGGTGGTAAAATATCGGAGGAAATATCCAAAGCCTTCAGCACTTCATCAGACCAACGCCTTTGCGTCACATCGAAAAGCAGTGTGCCTGCAGCATCTGATGCTTCGGTAAATAGTTCACCGGTGAGCTTTAAACGCACATAATCTTTAGGCAAAAGCACTTTATATACATGCTTGTATATATCCGGCTCATGGTGCTTCAGCCACACGATTTTTGGCGCGGTGAACCCCTCCAAAGCTGGGTTGGAAACATATTGAATCAGCTTATCTTTGCCGACTTTTTCATGAATGAAACGGCATTCTGCCGCTGTGCGCACATCACACCATAAAATCGCGGGTCTGAGCACTTTGTGATGTTTATCCACAAAGACCGAACCATGCATCTGCCCGGAAAGACCGATGGCTTTCACACCGGAAGCCCCACTGCCCAACTTCCCACTTATCTCCCTAAGACATGTCAAAGCAGCCTGCCACCAGTCCTCGGGATTCTGCTCTGCCCAGCCGCTTTTGGGATGATGCAGGGCATATTCAGCCACAGCTTCAGCTGTAATTTTCCCCTCCGGTGTTACTGCAATGGTCTTTACTCCGCTTGTACCTACATCAATACCGATCATATAACCCATTTATAAAACCTCCTTGAAAGGCTGCATCCTGCTGCTTTATCCAGCTGATTACCCCGAAGAACGTTTCCTTTTGGGAAGGTGTTTTATCTGTTTGTGGGGAATCTTGCTATTTGTAGTTTGTACTGGATTATTCAGCAGCCTTGGCAAAGTTCCTTGATCTATAGGATGAAAAGGGGACACTGAACCATGATAGCAACCATGACGTTAAATCCCACAATTGATCGCACTTTGGAAATTTGCCGGCTCAATGTCGGGGGTATGAACCGCGTGCAGGCAGTCATTGATCACCCTTCTGGAAAGGGTATCAATGTGTCAAGAACCCTCAAAACTTTTGGACTGCCTACCCAAGCCACAGCATTGCTCGGCGGAGAGAGCGGCCGCTGGATCGCCGAAACCCTTACAAAAGAGGGTTTAAAGCTTGAAGTTATACCCACTGCCGGCAGCAGCCGCACCAATTTAAAGATTTGGTCCCGGGAGGCAAAAGAGGCTACTGAAATAAATGAACCCGGGCCCCTTGTCAGTGAAAAGGAGCTTGAACAAGTCCTTGCACATATAGAAGCAAATGCCGCCCATTGGCAGTGGCTGGTGATTTCCGGCAGCATGCCGCCGGGTGTGCCAAGCGATTTTTACGGTACTTTGATCACTAAAGCTAAAGCCCAAGGTGCAAAAATTGCCCTAGATACCAGTGGTGCCGCACTTAAGCAGGCCATCAAAGCCCAACCGGATTTGATCAAACCCAATGAAACAGAAGCCGAAGAGCTGTTGGGGAGATATGTTCGGCATGAGACAGAAGCCGAAGCAGCAGCAGCTGAACTTCTGCAGTATGGTATCAGATGTGTGCTTTTAACTTTGGGTAAAGACGGGGCTTTTTTGGGATGTGATGGGGAAATATGGCGGGCAGTTCCGCCTGAGATTTCCGTCAAAAGCACGGTCGGCTGTGGTGATGCGGCATTGGCCGGCTTGCTGTATGGTTTTCGACAGGGAGCATCTTTACAAGATGCACTGCGGTGGTCTACGGCTGCCGGTGCCGCCAACGCTTCGCTCCCGGGAACAGAACCGCCGACACTAGACGTTATCCAGATGCTTTTCCATCAAGTTCTGATCAAACGGCATCTTTAAAAAAAGTACCCAAAGGCAGCACATGTCCATATGGGCCTATGTCTGTTTGTGTTGGGGTAAGAATCACTAGGGGGTGGGACCGGTGAATGCTAAGCATAGAACTGCCGCATTGCTTCGAGAGATGCCCCTTTGGCAGGAAGTAGAGTATGCGAAACTTGAGTCTATCGCCGAATTTGCTGAAACCGCTGAACTGGCCGCGGGAGAAAAAGTAAATCTCACCGGCACCTTCGCTCAAACACTTATTATTGTGGAAAAAGGCATCATGAAATTTGGTAAATTCACCCAAGGCGGCGAGCTCACCCTAGATATTTTGCCAGCCGGTGCCTGGCTCAATGAGCTGATGCTGTTTCGCGGGGTATCGAAAAATCATTTCATCAAAGCCGTGACATCTGTTCGGGCAGCAAAGATAAGTAAACCGGTGCTTGAAGGCTTTTTAGACACCCACCCCGGGCTTTACTGGCAGCTGCTTTGCAATATCACCGCAATGTTTGATCACACCGCACCCGAGATTTTAAAAGACCAGCAGCCCCTAGAAACTCGTCTGGCCCGCTATCTTTTGGGTTTTGTGGAGTACCGCGGCATGATCAGCCCCAGTGGAATAATGATCGATTATCCCCTTAAAGTCCAGGATATGCAAAAGGATATCGGTGCCAAAGAAGGGGAAATGATTCAATGTCTGCGTTCTTTTGTTGCCCGGGAAGTGCTGGATTTATCGGAGCGGGTTGTAATTACTAATTTAGAACTTCTGACAAAGCTCGCCCAAAGATGAGATACCATACACCGGACCAAGTCAACGGCCGAACCGACTGACTTGCCTGGCCTAGTCATCTGCCCGGTCAATTCCCATCCGGTCAGGCACATATCCCACTCAGTTCGGTTGACACTGTTTAGTCTTTAAACTAGAATAGAGATGTCAAGTCTAATAACTGGTAGAGTAGGTATTGCGCGTTAAGTGCCATGGGATGGGAAGTCGCCCATGGACGAAGGGCATTTGCCCGCGGTGCACTACCGCGTCCGCTATCACTTCGAAGGGCTGGAATTCATACCTTCCGGCTTCGGCGTGGTTGCGTACCTGCCGAAGAAGGGAGGTTAATTATTGTGCGGGTCACCACAAGACAAATGACGACAATCGGGCTGTTAGTTGGGATCAGTGTGGTTTTTACTCGTTTTTTGAGCCCCATGTTGCCCATCTTTGGCATCCAAGGCCTTAGAATAGGTTTTGGGCCGCTGCCCATCATGTTGGCCGGGCTTCTAATGGGGCCTTTAGCCGGCGGCATCACCGGTGCTTTAGCTGATTTCATCGGCGGGATTTTGTTCCCGGCGGGACCGTATTTCCCGGGCTTTACTTTAAGCTCAGCCACATGGGGCTTTCTTTTACCGCTTCTGTTGCGGTTGTTTCCCGAAGCCAAGCAGCGGTTTTGGCCTTTGGTTGCCGGTGTTTTAGTCACCAGCATGGTGGTCTCAGGGTTAAATACTCTTTGGCTTACCATCATGTTTGAAAGGGCTTTTTGGGTGCTTTTGCCCACAAGGCTGTTAACCAGCTTGGTACAAGTGCCGATCCATGCCTTGATTTTGCACTATGCTGTGAAAGGCTACAGTGCCTACGGTGGTACGGCAAGTCATCAAGTCAGCAGATAGCAGATAGAACATATTTGTGAAAAAGGCGTACCGGGTACCGCACCCGGTGCGCTTATTTTTATGGTAAAGCAAGCTCGGGATCATTGGTGTCCCGCTAATCGAGCAGCAGACTGCACTGAACAGTTGGATTATTTGGCAAAAGGCAGGAAGTCTTACTTGTGGTACCGAAGCATTAATTTAGCCAATTCAAACAACATGGCTTTGTTTGCCTAAATGCTGCACTAGAAAGGGGCGAGACGCTCTTTTTATGAAGTAAGAGCATCAGGGCTATGGCCATACCTTTAAGAGAAAAAGAAAGTACTTACCAACCGGTGGTGGCACTGGATAGTGTGCACAGGATTTATCAGACCGGCAGCACCGAAGTCCACGCCCTAGCCGGGGTGACTATGACAGTGGAAGCGGGACAGCTTGTAGTTTTACATGGACGCTCCGGCTCTGGAAAGACTACAGCCTTAAATATGATGGGTGGTCTAGATCAGCCCACCCGCGGCAAAGTGCTGTTTAAAGGAACAGATATCAGTACTTTCAATGAACAAACCTTAACCCAATGGCGGCGCCGGGAGGTGGGGTTTGTTTTTCAATCTTTTGGGCTCTTGCCGTATCTTACTGCCTCCGAGAATGTGGAACTGCCCCTTAAAATCACAAAACAGCCGCCGGCTGAAAGGCGCAGGCGAACGGCAAACTGCCTGGAGCTTGTGGGCCTTAAAGAGCGGGCCAGTCACCGCATCATGGAACTAAGCGGTGGGGAACAGCAAAGAGTGGGTATTGCCCGGGCTTTTGTCACAGAGCCCAGTTTAATATTGGCCGATGAACCCACCGGTGAATTGGACTTTCAAACAAGCATGAGGATTATGGGACTTTTTCGCAGTTTAGTCGATGAAGAGGGAGTGACCATCTGCTTAGTCAGCCACGATCCCGCGGTACAGGAGTTTGGCGATAAAGTCTATGAGTTGGCTGACGGCAGGATCGTTAAGGGGGATTAGAGGTGCGAAACCGAGCACTGCTTTTTATCGGCATATTAATTGTTGTGCTTTTAATGATCTTAGGTGCGGGGTGTGCGCTGCTGCCGGAAGAACGGGTAGATGCACCACCGCCTTTATTATCACCGCCTGAGGTGCGCACTGTTACATATGCAGTGGAACGTGGTTACATAGCCGATGAGCTCAGAACCATGGGCAGAGTAGCTGCAGTGCGGGAGGCCACCTTATACTTCCGTCGCAGCGGCCGCATTAAAGAGCTTTTGGTGCAAGCCGGGGATGCAGTGGAGCAAGACGAGATCCTGGCCAAATTGGAAACAGGGGATCTGGAACACCGCCTCAAACTGGCTGCACTGGATGACAAAAGGGCAACCATGGAATATGAGCGCTTTCAAAGCTTGGTAGGGCTTGAGATCAGCCCCTATGAGCTTGAACTTAAAGAAATCGATAAAACCAAAGCCGCGCTGGAGGTGGAACGGCTGGGCGAAGAGTTGGAAGCATCCACCATCAGGGCTCCCTTTGACGGCAGGATAGTTGCGGTATATAACCGGGAAAGAGATGCAGTGGATGCTTACCGAACGGTTTTAAAAACTGCAGACCCTCGGGAATTAGAGATCCAGGTGTCTTTGCCTTATGGGGTTGATCTAAACAAATTGGTACGGGGCCAAAAAGTTTTAGTCAACATCAGTGGTGAGACTTGGGTAGACGGCTATATCCATCAAATTGCCATGAGTGAAGATGATGTTTCCGCCTATGACAATAAACCCGTAGTAGAGATCAAACTCGATGATCCCACCATTCCCTTGGATTTTGACAGCCTTGTGCGGGTCACGATCTTGATTGAGGAAGCAGAAAATGCCCTATTGGTTAGAAAAGCAGCTGTGCGCAGTTATATGGGTCGCCAATTTGTCAGAGTCCTTGAAGGAGATGCCCGCAGGGAGGTAGACGTTGTGGTGGGCATAGAAGGCGATACCCACGTGCAGATACTAAAAGGCCTGGAAGAAGGGCAAATCGTCATCGGCAAATAAAGAGGTGTATCTATGGCACTCTTTACTGTTTTATGGATTGTTCTAAAACAAATCATTCGCAACTGGCGGCTGGAAGCAGGGCTTCTTTTGGGCCTTGTGGTGGCAGTAGCCGTGGTCTCCGCTGTGCCCATCTACACAAACGGTGCCCTGCAGTTTTCTTTGATGCAGGATTGGCTGAAAAACACCGCCCGGGGCCGACTGCCCTACACCGTTTTTATGCTCCACGATCCCGGTATGGATGGAGACGTTGATATCGATGAATACCTGCGTTTAAAGGCATTCTTAGTGGAAAACGTTGAAAAGACCATCAGTGCACCTTTAGTTCACGCCTCCCGCATTGGTACGATAGATACCCAAGGGATCCGGCCGGTTGATCCCGATGCCGTGCAAAGAGAGCAATACGGCAACCTGCGCTTTATGAGCGGCCTTAAAGAAAAAGTAGATGTGATCGAAGGAACCTGGCCAAAACCCCAACCCCGGGCAGATGGTGTTGTGGAAGTAATCGTAGATGAAAAGGCCTTAGATACCAAAGAACTTCTCGTCGGTCGCCAATATGTCATGCGGCTTGCTAAAACCAGTGAATATGATCGGGCGATGAAGACTATCACCGCGGAGATTGTCGGTGTTTTCAGGCAAAAAGAAGCCTACATAGGTTCCTCAAAGTGGCCCTATTTCCCACCTTTTGACAACAGCTTTTTCATCAGTGAAAAATTGCTGGATCACTTCATGACTCTAGAAGGTGTGGCCATCTATGAGTTGGTCTGGTATTGGGCTTTTGATCATGTGGATGTATACGTGGATCAACTGCCGAAACTCATTGAAGAACTCCGCTATTTAGAAAGCCGTGCAAATCAAATTCTGCCTGGAACAAGGCTTTGGATGTCACCGGCGAACACATTCAGCTATTTTCGGGAAAAGGCGTTTTACTTAAGGCTTTTGATGTTTGTTTTAAGCTTACCGATCCTCGGTATGGTCTTATATTTCATCGTGCTGGCAGCAGGCCTTACCGTTGCCCGCCGACAGACAGAAATCGCTATGTTGAGAAGCCGTGGTGCAAGTTCTCTCCAAGTTGTCTTCTCCTATTTCATCGAATGGAGCATATTGGGCTTGGGAGCCTTTTTAATCGGACCTCGGCTGGGACTGTTCATCTCTAAAATCATCGGTGCATCGGCAGGTTTTCTAAGTTTCGTTGATCGCACGGCACTGCCGGTGCGCTTGGGTAAAGAAGCCTACACGTACGCTTTTTACGCCGTTGCCACAGCGGTTTTAGCATGTCTTTTCCCGGTCTTTGGTGCAGCCCGCCACAGTATTGTAACTTATAAACAAGAAACAGTGCGCCATAAAACACCATTCTGGCAGCGCTACTATCTAGATGTAATCTTAGCTGTTTTCGTCTACATAGGCTACCGCTCCTTACAAAAACAAGCCTTAGTCTTGGAAACCGCTCAAAGCGCGCGGGATTCCCAGCTACTTTTGGATCCTTCACTGTTTGTGGTACCGGCACTTTTTTTAGCAGCTGCAGCTTTAATCACTTTGAGGATATACCCGTGGCTGATGAAAGGCCTGGCTTGGCTCACAGACCGCTTTGCCGGCGCAGCACTGTCAGTAACTATTCTGCATCTGGAGCGCAACCCCAGCCAATACAGTCCCTTAATTCTTTTGATTATTCTCACAGTCTCTTTAGGCATCTATGGGGCTTCCACAGCCCGCACTCTAGATAAAAACTACGCTGATCAAATTCGCTATGAATACGGCAGCGACATTGTCTTAAGGGAACAGTGGGCACTGCCCGGAGGTGGCAGTGTGGGACCTAGAGGCAGTTTGGCGGGGGGTGTTGGATCTGCCGGTGATGAGGAAATCACCATCTATGAGCCTCCTTTTTATATCCACAAAGAGCTCCCCGGCGTTTTGGCCGCGGCTCGGGTGCAAAAACTTGATGTCAACGTGCGCAGTGCCGGGCAGTTTCGGGGCAGGGCCCATCTTCTGGCCATTGATCCGACGGACTTTGCCCACACAGCCTGGATGAGACGGGATCTAAACCAACATCACTTCTATGAATACCTAAACCTGCTAACAACCAACCATGAAGGGATTTTGGCCTCCCGGGAACTTGTGGAAAAATACAGGGTGCGGGTGGGAGATTGGGTCACAGTGTCTTTAGGCAGCCAGGATATAGACTTTTACGTGGTGGGTATGGTGGAATATTGGCCCAGCCTCTACCCGGATGAACAGCCGTTTTTCATCGGCAATTTAAGCTACCTCCAGGATGAATACATGATCCAGCCCTACAATGTGTGGCTGAAAGTCAATGAAACGGCCCGCCTGGCCGACATAGTCGACTCCTTGCGAGAGCAGGGAATTTGGGTCATCGGTATTGATGACGTCCGCAGTATGCTGATTGCCGGCAGGCAAGAGCCCCAGCGCATGGGTCTGTTTGGTATGCTTTCTACCGGTTTTGTCGTATCAGTTGTGATCAGTCTGATGGGGTTTTTCTTTTATACATTTTTGTCTCTCACACAGCGCTATCTTCAGTTTGGCATCTTAAGGGCAATTGGCCTATCAGTAGGCCAGCTTGTGGCTATGCTTTTTATTGAACAGGTGTTATCTGTAGGGGCCGCAGTAGCTGTGGGCACATTATTGGGAGGCTTGGCAAGTAAGCTGTTTTTGCCTTTCACAAAAGTAAGCGCCGATCTCACCGGCAGTGTACCGGAATTTCAAGTAATCATCGCCGCATCAGACCTTTATAAAATATATCTGACTTTAGGCAGTATGCTGCTTATAGGTCTTATAGGTCTTGTCGTCATTTTATCCCGTATGCGACTTCATCAAGCTGTTAAACTGGGGGAAGAAGTATAATGGCAGCCAAACCCATCATTGTTTGCGACAATTTAGTGAAAATCTACCGGGTCATGGATCTTGAGATTATGGCTCTGCAGGGCCTAGAGCTTAAAATTTTTCCCCAAGAAGTCATGGCCATTATCGGGGCCAGCGGCAGCGGCAAATCCACTTTGCTAAACATCCTGGGAGGACTAGATGAACCAACGGCAGGTTCCGTCGTTGTAGCCGATTGGGATCTAGGCCGCCTCAGCTCCAAACAGCGCCTCATCTACATGCGGGAAGTCGTGGGTTTTGTCTGGCAAAACGTGGCCCGGAATTTAGTTCCCTACCTCACTGCACAGGAAAATGTGTTGGTACCCATGCTGCTGGCCGGTAAAGTTGATCAGACCTGGGCAAGGGAGTTATTGGAAGCAGTTGGATTGGGGCATCGCTTAAACCACAAACCTTTGGAGATGAGCGGTGGTGAACAGCAAAGAGTGGCCATTGCCATCGCCCTCGCCAATCGGCCCAAGGTGCTGTTAGCCGATGAACCCACAGGGGCTCTAGACACCAAAACAAGCCGCCAGATTCTGGAAGTCTTTCATCATGTCAGCGAAACGTACAAAGTCACAGTAGTGATTGTCACCCATG
>JAAYQZ010000039.1 GCA_012519025.1 Bacillota bacterium | reverse complement strand
GCATGGTGGCCAATATGCTGAGCCACTTTGGGATAACAGTAGAGCCCCAGGATCTTCGTTCTCGCAACATCGCGGCTGTAATGGTTACAGCTACACTACCTCCTTTTGCACGTACCGGCGATCGGTTGGATGTGACCGTATCGTCGATCGGGGATGCTAAAAGCCTGCAGGGAGGGCTTTTGCTGCAGACACCTTTACAGGGAGCAGACAATCAAGTTTATGCTGTTGCCCAGGGTCCACTTTCCATCGGAGGGTTTAATGTGCAAAGCGGCGGCAGCCAAACCCAGAAAAATCATCCGACAATTGCCCGCGGTCCCAGTATAGGTATTGTGGAAAGAGAGGTAGCCGGGGATTTTCTGGCAACACAGGATGGCAGATTGAGGCTGATCCTGCACTATGCTGATTTCACGACCGCTGCCCGCACAGCTGAAAGCATCAACGATGTGTTCGGAGCTCTTACTGCAGAAGCAATGGATTCAGGGACCGTTCTTTTGAATCTCCCGAGTATGTATGAAGATGATCTAATTGGTTTCTTGGCGGCAGTTGAGGATATAAAGGTTACGCCGGACACAGCAGGGCGAGTGGTAGTCAATGAGCGCACCGGAACAGTAGTCATAGGGCAAGCCGTCGGCATTGCCACCGTTGCCGTAGCCCACGGCAGCTTAAGTGTTACAATCACTACGGAACGGGAAGTAGTCCAGCCTCCGTCACTTTCATTAGGTGAGACCGATTTTGAGGAACAGACCTATATAGAGGTGATTGAAGAAGAGGCACCTTTGGTATTGGTTGGAGGTGCAACTATCGGGGATTTGGTGAATGTACTGAACGCTGTTGGCGCGTCCCCCCGGGATATTATAGCCGTTTTGCAGGCCATTAAGGAAGCCGGGGCACTGTACGGCCAATTGGAGATCATTTGAGGGCTGATAAATCATGAAAAACTATATAAACAATCCTGTGCCCGGATTTAACAAAGGCAGCCGGCTGCCGGGTGAGCTGCAAGCAACTCAAAGCCAAAAGCCTAAAGGGGAAGTATCAACAGATGGAGTTGGAGGCTTTGCAGTTTACCTCGAGGAAGCGATTAGTCTGTCTGCTGACCGGCAGTTAAACGAACGCTTGGATGCGGCCGAACGCAGGGCTACTTCCGCACTGAACGCCGATCCTGAAGCAAATCTCGAAAATCAGCAAAAGCAGCTTTGGGATGCTGCCCTGCAGTTAGAAAGTGTTTTCCTTCATCAGCTGGTATCCAGTATGCAGCGCACCGTACCCCGCGATCAGGGTGTATTGGCTTCCGGCAAAGCGGAGGAGATATTTCAAAGCATGTTGGACGAACAGTGGGCTGAGCTGATGGCCAAAGGTGACACAGGATTGGCTAAAATGCTGTACGAACAGCTGGAAAAGGGCCTGGTGGAAGAGTAATAGTAACCTGTAACCTGCCTATAATGTAAAAAGTTGACGTGGGAAGTATTTTATATTATAGTGGAATGTGAGTGAGGCCTCATTCACCGACCCCGGCCGGGGAGCAAATATTAAGTGGAACTCGGTGGTCTCCAACAAGTTGACCCCTAGTTGACGCGGCAGCATGAAAAAGGTGACATATATGACCAAAAGGGAAAATAAGCGAGAAGAGATTCGCAAAGCAGCTGTGGAAGTGATCGCAACCCACGGGTATTACGCTGCTACTACCGACAAAATGGCCCAAGCTGCAGGTGTTGCAGTAGGCACTATCTATAATTATTTCAGCAACAAAGAAGAAATTCTGGAATATATATTCCGTGTGGAAGTGGAAAAGCGCTTCCGTTATTATGATGCCTTATCAAATCAAAAGATACCGGTTCTGGAAAAACTGCGCCTTCTGCTCACAAGACACTTTGATGAGATTCAACAGGAACCTGCCGTAGGACAAGTTATGGTGCGAGAGCGTTATGCACCACTGGATCGGCAGCTTTCCGGCATCCAAGAGTTTATCCAGGGCGTTCCGACCCGTATACAGAAACTTCTCGATGAAGCAGTTAAAAATGGTGAGATACGTCCCTGTGATACCCTAATCGCCGCCACAGCCCTTTGGGGTTCTGTAGAGGCTGTTGTGAGCCGGGCATTGACAGAATCGGATGACGATAAGCAAAAGGCTATTTTGGCCAAAGCCGCCGATAGCTTAATTGAGCTTTACTGCCGAGGATTAAAAAAGACCGATTGACTTACCGCAGGCCGCATTGAACCAGCATAGACTGTGTTTACAGTACGGTCTACTCTATTTCATAGAAATGAATGAGATCTCATTCATTGATAAAGGAGAGAGACGACTATGGGCTCACTAGGAAAGTTCGTCTACCGCCATTCTGTTAAAATAATTGCAGTTGTACTGCTGTTAACAGCCTTGTTTGGCTACCAAGCAAGGTCTGTTGGCATAACTACTGATCTAAAAGATTTCTTCCCTGAGGGGCACCCACAGGTAATCACTTATGAAGCAGTTGAAGATACCTTTGGTAGCGCGGAATTTATCATGGTGGCCGTAAGCGCTCCGGATATTTTCGAAGCAGGCACATTAACAAACATACAAACACTTACAAGACAGCTTGAGGGTTTGGATGGTGTTGATCGGGTTCGCAGTCTAACAAACATTGAGGAAGTTAGGGGCAGTGAATGGGGCATTGAGGTGGCCCCCCTGATGGGTAATATACCGCAGGGAATCGATGCTGTGACCGCTTTTCGAACCCGCGTGTTGAGTGATTCTATGTATGCCGGCAGCATTGTCGCTGATGATGGAACGGCTGCTTTATTGGTCGTGGAAGTAGAAACTAAAGCTGATTCCCTGGCTTTGGCCGATGAAGTCCAAAAACTGATCACAGATTACACCGGGCCTGAAAAAGTATATTTAACCGGCACACCGGTGCTCAACAGTGTCTTAGCAAAATCCATGACCGCAGACCTGAAGATATTATTTCCCATAGTTTTGGTGTTGGTGGCAGTCGTACTCTTCCTGCACTTCCACGATATCACAGGTGTTGTGCTTCCTTTTGCTACCGTCTTAATCAGCGTGGTTTGGACCCTGGGGGTAATGGGGATTTTAGGTCGCCGATTGTCCCCATTGAATGCCGTTATGCCTGTAATTTTAGTCAGTTTGGGCAACGCCTACGGAATCTATGTCATCGATCGGTATCGGGATGAGGTGGCCTTGGGCCTATCTTCCTCTGATGCTGTAAAACGAACACTTACATCTGTAGGAATGGCTGTGCTGATGGCCGGCACAACTACTGTGGCTGGGTTTGCGTCAAATATAACCAGCTCAATTACTCAAATGCGGGATTTTGGCATATTTACCGGACTTGGTGTATCTGTTGCACTTATGATTTCTCTGATTTTTATTCCGGCTGTGTTGGCCCACCGAAAAGGCGGCCCTTCTGCTCCTGTGCAAGATCTCCAACGGGAGATCGGGTTTGTAGAAAAAGGGCTTGGCTTTTTAGCCCAATTTGTGACCGAAAAGAGCACTATAGTCTTGGCGATCACATTGATATTTGCCGCTGTCGCTGCGCTGGGCGTCCCCCGCTTATCTACTGACAGCAACTTTTTCAACTTTTTTCATCCCACAAGCGGCCCCAGGCAAGCATATGACTTTGTGAGGGAGAAATTTTCCGGTTCCGAAAGTGTGGAAATTGTCATCCGGGGAGATATCCAAGATCCGGCTGTTTTGACAGCCATGGAAAAACTCCAAAACCATTTGGAATCCACAGGACTTGTTGGCAAACCTCAATCAATTGTCAACCTCCTATCTCGGACAAATCAGGCGCTTAACGATGGTGACCCCAATATGGAGGTTTTGCCCCATGATAGGGCTCTCACAGCGCAGTATTTATTGCTTTTGGAAATGAACAGTGAGGGTATGCTGGATAAGTTTTTGACACTTGACTACCAAGAGGCCCGCATCCAGGCTTTAGTTAAAGACTCCAGTCCCGAAGGTACCGAAAGACTCTTTGCTGAGATGGACCAAGCAGCTGCCGAATATTTTGCTGACCTGGATGTAAAGGTTACACAAACAGGCATTATAGTGCTGATGGATACCATGTCTAAGATGATTATTCAAGGGCAAATCTACAGTCTCATCTTTTCCCTGGCAGCTGTCTTTTTCATCGTGCGTTTGCTGTTGGGCTCTTGGGAGGGCAGTTTCTTGAGCCTGTTGTTAATAGCCCTGGCTGTATTGGCCAACTTCGGCCTTATGGGGTGGAGCGGTATTGCCCTGGATATTGTCACTGTTTTAATCAGCAGCATCGGGATCGGAGTCGGTGTAGACTACTCCATCCACATATATTCCAGATATCAAGAAGGGCAGCGCGGAGGATTGAGTATAGAAAAGGCTCTGCAGGAAGCTGTTACCACAACGGGCCAATCTATAGTTTGCAACGCCGGTGCGGTAGTTTTAGGATTTATTGTCCTGTTGTTCTCATCATTCCCTCCACTTCGCTATTTCGGCAGTTTGGTAACGGTTACCATGTTGGTGGCCTCTATAGGCTCCTTGACAATCCTACCGGCCTTAGTGGTATTGCGAAATCGGCCGAAAGCCGGATATGAAGGGAGGGCTTGATATGTCGCGTACACCTCGGCCGGTATGCAAACAGGACGCGATGTGCGTCATTTACGCTCCAACAAAAAAGGAGGACTAAAATCATGCAGATGAAATGGAAAATATCTATCTTGTTTTTAGCAGCTGCTATCGGCCTAAGTGCGTTTTATGGACCCCAAGCCGCCGCGGCCTTCGAGCCTGACGGAGATACTGTCATCACAAAAGTTGACGCGGCTATGCACAGTGACAGCAAGATAATGTCGGAGGAAATGGTAATTACAAACGCTGCCGGCCATCAAAGGACCCGAACGATTCAAGCCTGGAACAAAGTCTCAGCAGCAGGTGATCATATGTTGGTGCGGTTTCTAAATCCGGCAGATGTGGCAGGCACTGCTTTTCTGATGTCCGGTGATGACATGTGGCTGTATTTACCTGCTTTAGGCAAGGTGCGCCGAATAGCGGGTCATGCCCGCAAAGGTAATTTCATGGGCAGTGACTTGTCTTATGAAGATATGGAGTCCCTGGGCAGTTCCGGTTTTGCTTCAGACTATGATGCCCGACTTCTAGGTCATGGGGAAGAAGCTGATGAGGTTGTATATTTGCTGGAGCTTACCCCACGTGCACAAGATGCATCTTACGGAAAGTTGAATATGTGGGTCAGCCAACAGACATTTTTGCCCCGGAGGCTTGAGTATTACGATGGGGATGGCAAACTGCTTAAAGTGTTGACAACACATAACATCCGAGCAAACCAAGGTCGATGGGTTGCAGGTCAAATGAAAATGGAAAACATCCAAACCGGAACCAAAACAGCACTTACAGTCACCGATGTAGAGTTTGATGTGGATATAGATGACAGCATCTTCACGACTCGTCATCTAGAGAGGGGAAGATAAGGTGAGGCTCAAAAAGACACACAACTGGATTCTATTTATTTGTATTACTGTCTTATCTATATCCACACAAGTCGCTGCCCAAAGTCCGCAGATTAAAGGCAAATTAGAAATGGCACTCTGGGGTGAGACTGACAGAGAATCTTTTACGTTGGATGGCGACGGTGCTTTGCACTTAAATATTTCCCACTACCAAGATGTTGTGGGGTTGAATGTTGATCTTAAAGCCGACACCCAAATGGCAGATGGTTGGGGGCTTGACTTGGAACTTGAAGGAGCCTATGTAGACTACTTTGCCAGGGATTTTGATCTAAGACTCGGCAAACAGCGGATCAGCTGGGGTCCTGCAGTGGGTTTTAATCCTACCGATGTCGTAAACCCTATAAACGTTACCGACCCCATGGGTGACAAGCTTTCCAATTGGGCTTTGAAGGGCCAGTATTACTGGGGACCAACTTTGGAAATGACTGCAGTTTATGTGCCGTTTTTCCGTTCCAGTATTGATGTGATTGAACCCATTTCCCCTCAGTACTCGGGCACACCGATCAAAGTTCCCACTCCCGGCCAAGGTGAATGGGCCGTCAAACTAAGTGCCGAAGCTGTAAAGGGTTTTGATATGTCTGTAATGTATTTTTCCGGTTGGCAGCGAACTCCCAGCCTTAAGGTGAAAGATATGATGTTGGGGGCTTCAGGCACACCATCGATGCCCCCCTCCAACAACCCACCGATTATGGAAGGATATTTTAGACCCGTGCAAATAGTAGGTGGGGATTTTGCCACAGCCATCGGAGATCTGGGACTGTGGGCCGAGGCCGCACACAGTATGCTTGACTCAGATGATGCCTTTACCGACTGGGTGGTCGGAGGCGATTATGGGTTTGCAAATGGGTTGAAGCTGGTGGGCCAGTATTTTCGACAAAACCAAGCCACTACAAAACAGGACTATATAATGGTTGCTCTGGAGCAGCCTTTTGCCATGATCCACAGCTGGCAGATAGGGGTAGTTTATGATCTTGAAAACGGCGACTATCTGTTCAATCCGGAAATAGCTCTTTCTCCAGCTGATGGAGCAGAGCTGGCGTTTGGATGGAAAAATGTGGGGTATACGGACAAGGATGTCCCTGTTAGGAACTTAATGGCCCAAATGGAAAGTGAGCTTTATCTGCGTTTGACCATGAGCTTCTAAGGCAAAGGTTTGTCCGGATTTAAGGAGAATTAAATAAGATAAACTAAAGGAAGGATGGGTTTTCTTGGGCTCATCCTTTCAATACTTATATGAAGACCGAACTGTCTTTTATGGTCATCTGTCCGCTTCAGGGTGGTGTAAGAGTTTTCTATCGGCAGGAGTTAGCCTATATATAAGGAATACCCATATAGATCGGAGGAGGTGGAGGCGGTGACTCTCGAAAAACATGTAAGTTTGAGGCAGAAATTAGTTGCCTTTTTGATCATTTTGGCGCTGCAGTTGGGAAGCGGCAGCTTTGCCTATGGGAAGGCTGATCCTGTCACCCTTGAACGGTTCCTTTATTTTACGACTGATGAAAAGTTGGTCGTGGATTTTAAATTTGATCAACGCACCACCTATAAACTTGAATACATCGAGGCCTCCAATCAGATCGTGATTGAGCTGCCGCATGCAGTCGGCGACCAGTTTTACACACAAGAAATAGTGCATGACTCAGCACTGCATATCGTTCGGGTTGAACCTTTAATGGAAACAGCCCCACAGGGTGTTAGGGTGGTTTTAGAACTACATCATAAAGTCCCCGCACCTTTGGCGTTCCACGTAAGCCAAGGGCGCAGACTTTTGGTAGAAGCGAAAAAAGAGTCACGGGAAGGGTTTGAAACCTTTGCTGCGCCGGGCATTGCTTATGGACATTGGCGCAAAGATACCCCCAACGGTCCTTTGTTTGTCAACTATATGAAAGTTGATCCCAGTCACCAGGGAATCAAGATCAGCCCCCGCCTGGCGGAAAAGGGCAAAGAGGCTGTCCATGAAATAGCGAACCGTCACGGTGCAATCGGCGCCATTAACGGTATTTACTTTGCCCCAGACGGAACACCTTTGGGAATGATCATTATTGACGGCAAGCTTGTCAGTGAGCCTTATTTAAATAGGACGGCTTTAGGCATTAAAGGTGACGGCACCTTTATAATAGATAATGTGGGAACAGTGGGAGAAGTTAGGAGAATACCGGCAGAGCGGTCTGTAGATCCCCTTAATGAGGTGTGGCCGGTAGATGGCGTAAATCGGCGCCGTCTTGAAGATGAGTTGATTATATACACTTTAGAAAACGGTACCAACACCCAAACCAACCAGTATGGGTGGGAGGTAATTGTTGAAGCGGGAAAAGTGGCGGGTTTCGCCCAAGGCAATGCCCAGATACCGGAGTCAGGTTTTGTGCTTTCAGGACATGGGCAGGCGGCAGATTGGCTGCGCAGCATGGAAATTGGGGATGCTGCAGCTGCTTCATGGTCTTTAGAGCCCGATTGGCTCAGTCAGGATATTTTACATGCCATCGGAGGCGGTCCCCGGCTGCTTAGGGCAGGGGAAGTAGATATCACGGCAGAGTCAGAAAGATTTCAAAAAGATATTACCGAAGGCAGGGCACCAAGGACAGCCTTAGGTATTACTGCCGCCGGGGAATTGCTGCTTGTTACAGTTAACGGGCGTCAGGGCAACATCAGCATCGGCATGACCTTGACGGAATCGGCGGAGCTCTTGAAGGAGTTAGGTGCCGTAGATGCAATGAATCTTGATGGCGGCGGTTCCTCTACCATGGTAGTGCGGGGTATTGTTTTAAACGCCCCGTCTGACGGACGGCCCCGGTCTGTAAGCAACGCCCTACTGGTCTGGGCCGGCGAGGAAACAAACTAGTGTGGGTGGCAAATGAGAAGGCGAGGTTTTGCTTTTGAGAAGATGGATAGAGGACGGCCTCTTTGTGGGGATTCTGGTTGTGCTGACCTTAGTTTTCAGTGGATGGCTTTGGCCGGCAGTCTCCGGGGTACATGCAGAAGAAATTGAAGGCGGCCTGCCCAACGGTCTTGGGAAAAGTGCCGGCGCAGCAGAGATCCTGCCTTTACACGAAGTGCGGCCCGGTATGAAAGGCATTGGGAAAACAGTAATCCGCGGTACACAGATTGAAGAATTTGAAGTCGAAGTTTTAGGTCTGCTTGCCGGGCAAGAAACTGCCCATCATTTGATTTTGGTTCAGGTAGGCGGGGAAATCATCGAGCAGGCGGGGGGCATAGCTTCCGGTATGTCCGGCAGTCCTGTGTACATAAACGGCAGATTAATGGGGGCTATCAGCTATACCTTTGATCTGACCGATCACTCCATAGGCATGGTTACACCCATTGGTCCTATGTTGGAGTTGATTAGGTTAAACCGGGATGTAAGTGCTTTGTCCCGGCCCATGGGGGTGTGGAAATGGGTCAAAGGTGCTGGTGGAAATGGGTTGCTGCTTGCGGGCAGACCCATTGAAACTGTGACCATCTCTCAGGCACAAGGGGTGAATACGGAGTTCTCCTATAATGATGGGCATTTAGAAATTCAGCCTGCTGCTACTCCCATTTTCGTCGGTGGTATGAATGAAAGAGCACAAAAACGTTTAGCCGCCGCCTTCGAACCCTTTGGCATGCGCATTGTGGGTGGCTTAGGTGCAGCTTCCGGTGCTGTAAATGATTCATCCCAACCAGGGCCCGCAATCGAACCGGGTAGTGCCTTTAGTGTAGAACTGATTCGAGGTGACACAGGGGTAATGGCCCTGGGGACTGTTACCTATAAAGACGGCAATTATTTCTTAGGTTTTGGTCATCCCTTCCTAAACAAAGGCACAGTGGATCTTTTTGCTTCAAATGCCTATATCTATACTACAGTCAACAATATTTCCATGCCCTTCAAACTGGGGGTGGCACTGGATACCGTGGGTTCTTTGGTCCAAGATCGGGGTGCAGGTGTAGTGGGCCAGCTCGGCAGAGCGCCAAATACTTTGGATCTTAAAGTGAAAGTAGTTGACAAAGATCTAGGCACCACCAAAGAATTCAAAGCACAAATCGTCAATGAACCAAATCTCATTGTTTCTCTCGTGTCCGCGGCTGCCCTGCAGGGGCTTGACGTCGGGATTGACAGACTTGGCAGCGGAACAGCTAGAGTTGTCTACCAAATATCCAGTCAGGAATTGTCCCAACCGGTGGTGAGAGACAACATGTTCTACAGCCCGCTGGACATATCTGCGGTATCATTGGCGGAAACTTTGGAGACTTTGCATCTGCTGAACGACAATGAGTTCCAAGCCATTGATATTGAAGCTATAGAAATCAACGCCCAGGTGGAGGCCGCCCGGCGTACGGCGTTTATCGAAAAGGCTGTGCCCGCGGTGGCAGAAGCATTCCCAGGCGAAGTAGTAGATGTTGAGGTTGTTATTCGTCCCTACCGCGGCCAACGGGAAACGAAAATTCTAAAGCTGGCTATCCCTGAAGGCGCAGAACGAGGGGTTATTCATGTGACCGTGCGCAGCGGTGGAATGGGCTATTATTTGGCGGAACTGACACCTTTCCACGATAGTGAAGCTCGGCAAGAAGGTACTAAATCCGACTTGGAATCGGCTATGGAGCCGCTCACAGATGCTGATAGCCTGGATAAGCTTTTAGAAACTATTTTAGGGCGAGAAAAACACCATGAAATAGTGATGGAATACATCCCTTACTACGACACCTACATGCTGGAGCCCCTTCCAACAGTCCAATCAAAGGAAGCTGAATTTATGAATGGTGATGTACAAGGTGATTTTGGACATGAAAATGATAATATCAACGATGACAACGGCAATCAAAGCAAAACGTCTAAATCCGGTATGTGGAACAACAACGGCACCAAACCGGTGCGTGTCACCCTACCTACCCGCTACGTCATTGAAGGACAAACCAACTTTGAGATCACTGTTAAAAGCAAAGATGAACTGGACGATGCAGCAGATATAGAGAGTGAGACACGCCCATCGCCTGCCAAAGAGGCCGTTGATGTGACTATCTTTGATGACTTGTTCGATGAGCCGATCCATGAGGGCGGGTTTCGGTTCTGGTAGCGGAAACACCTTTCAAGCCGCCGGTTGAGTATGAATATCACATAAACTGGGATACTAACCAAAGCATGGGTAATGGTATATATAATTTATGCAAAACAAGGACAATACCGGTGTTCTTAACATCAATTGCCGCAGCGGAATGGGAAGGAATCAGGGGCTTTTGAGTCGAAAGATCCGTGAAGCAGCACCACATGAATTTATCGATTGTAATTTTGGAAGTCTGTAGGAGAGGGTGTAGGGATTGCAAAGAAGAGTGGGTCAAAAACTCATAATCGGAGTTACGCTGATCCTATCCCTAATGCTGGGATTCACCGGTATTGGGGCGGCTGATGGGGAAGTTTTCATTTACCCAACGGTGGAAGACATTGTGGTCGAAGGCCACAATATAGTAGAGGAATCTCTGATCAGCGATAATATCACCCACACAATTGTGGGAGAACCTGTCAATGAGGATAACATCCAGCAAGACCTTCAGCAAATAGCTGATACAGGTTATTTTTATGATGTCAGGGCCAGTTTTGCCGAAGGAGAGACTGGGCTTGTGGTCGTTTTCCATGTGGTGGAAAACCCCATAGTCACCCAGGTGCGGATTATTAATGATGTTTTACCTGTTCAGGAACTGCAGGGCTATATGAGTACTCGGCCCGGTCGCATTCTGAATGTGGGAGAGCTCTATGAAGACATCGGCATCCTAGTGGACAAATCCTTTGAAGAGCACAACATGCCGGTTAGGGTCGAAGATGTGGTGATTAACCCCTCGGGAGAAATCAAGATTGTTATCAATGAGACCCGTGTGGCAAAAGTGTTAATTACCGGCAATGACAAAACAAAAGATTATGTCATCCGCAGGGAATTGAAGATCGAACCAGGAGACATTCTAGACTTAAAAGCCCTCAACCAGGGTCTTCGGCGGGTACTCATGTTGGGCCATTTCGACGAAGTTGGCCGAGATTTTGAAGATACCGATGATCCCGATCAAATCAATCTCATTGTAAATGTGACAGAACGCAAGACCGGTATGTTCGGGGGCGGAGCCGGCTACTCCAGCCACGAAGGCTTTATCGGCTATCTTGAAGTAGAGGATCAAAACTTCCTCGGTCGAGGCGAACGTGTAAATGTGCGCTGGGAATTCGGTCAAAAAAGGAACAACTATGATCTTGGATTCTTTGAGCCGTATGTCAATGAAAATGGCCTGTTTATGGGATTCAATCTATACAATCGTTCCAGCCTCAAGCGGGAAGATGAACACGGCAATCAATATGCCCAGCACCGCACAGGTGGCGATGTAACTCTAGGTCAACCTATAAGCGAAAATACGACAGGTTCACTTAGGCTTAAAATAGAAAACACGCGATTTGATCTGGACAAGGAAGCCAGTAAAAACCCCGATAAGTTTGGTGACGATGACGGCACCACTAGAAGTCTGCGGCTGCAGACAGTGACAAATACCACTGATCATCCGTTCTTCCCAGTATCGGGGATGAAAAACCGTTTATCTGCGGAAATGGGCGGTTATATGCTCGGCGGTGACAATGACTTTATGAAATATGAAGCCGACCTGAGCAAATATGTCCAGGTGGGAAGCAATGGTCAAAGCGCTGCCTTCCGGGTAAATACGGGGGTAATTACAGGCGATGCGCCCCGTCAAGAAAAGTTCCACATTGGCGGTTCAGAAACAGTCAGAGGCTACGGTTACGGCGAATTTATCGGTGAAAAAGCCGTTGTTGTCAATGGTGAATATCGCTTCCCGGTTATGAAGGCCATCCATGGCGTGGTTTTCTTGGATGCCGGCAATGCCTGGAAGACCGATGAAAAAATGGGCCTTGGTGATTTGCATGCAGGCTACGGTGTTGGTGTGCGACTGGATACACCCATCGGGGTCATCCGCATCGACTATGGAATTGGAGAAGAAGGCGGCCGTGCATACTTGAGCCTTGGTCAAACGTTCTAAACCAGCTTCACCGTAAAAACTTATTAACACGTAAAGCTCATAGCCGGGCTGTGCAGTGAAAGATTGTGCCGCCCCGCGGGAGCAATTGGTTTAAAGAAGCTTGTATTGCTTCTAAAGGCGCCGAAGTGCGTCACATGAATGGGTGCGTGTTTGTTTGAAAAGGACATGCACCCAATTATTTTTATTTACTGCATGATGAGGGGAAGGGGAGAGTCAAGTGATTAAAGACATGCTCACGAAGAATCGAAGTTCTGTTTTGGCCGGTATTGGGGTGCTGTTAGTTTTAATTGTCTTGGGCACTTCTGTATCTATGACTAGAGCAGGACAAAATGCTGCTGTAGGCTACGTACACTCGGAAAAGTTGGTTGATAGTTTCATCAAACCGGCCATAGAACAACCGCTATCTGTCGAGATTGAGCGGCTCCAAGGTGAGCTGGACGCGGAAGTTGCACCACTTTTGGAGAACAATGAAGAGGAAAACCTGGAAGAAGCCCAAGCCATTAAGAACAAATATGAAGCAATTTTGGATCAAAGAAAACAAGAACTTATAGCTCCCTTATTGGCTGAACTGAGGGCCAGCATCGAAAAAATTGCCGACAGCCGCGGAATCTCCATCGTGTTAGATAATACTTATGGGATGGTTATCTACGGCGGTGTGGATCTTACAGATGCAGTATTAAGTGATTTATTGGCCGGCGAATAGTATTTGATTCATTTGAAAGTGAATCAATAAAGCCTGCGGGGTTGAATGTTACCCCGCTTTTTTTGTGGTTGAATCGCCTAAGTTTTGGATATGCTAGGTGTGTAGTAAAGTGGACGGAGGGGTGAGTATGTCTAAAAATCTATGGTGGATGATTGCAGCAGCCGCTGCTTTAGTAGTTCTAATTGCTTTTGGCCCAAGGCTGCTTGGAAGTGTAAAAAGCGGCGGCGGTGTGGGCGTAATTGATATAGGCCAAGTCATAGCCCAAAGCCCTTTGGCCCAAAGATATGAGAATGAACTGGCGGACAAGTACAAAGAACTGCAAGATCAGCTGGAACAAGAAAGAACCGATTTGGATGATGAAGAGCGCCAGGAAAAAGAGAAAGAACTCACAACAGAATATCTGAACTTAAAGCAGGAACTAGAAGGCAAACTGGAGAAACAAATCGATGAAGCTTTGATATCGATCATGAAGGAATCCAACTTAGGTGTAATAGTCTACAAAGAAAGTGTCCGAAGAGGCGGTGTGGACGTCACACCTGATGTTGTAAAAGCCTTAAAATAAAGTTTCCGAACCAATAGTATCTAATACCGGGCTTAGGCGGCGGATCGGGATTCCGGTTCGCTTTTTTCTATAGAATAACGAAGTTGGGAGATGAGGAAAGTGCGAAAACTAGGCGATCTTGCCAAAATAATCGGTGGTGAACTGTTTGGGGACAAAGACCTTGCCATTTCGGGTGTGGGACCAATTGCAGAAGCGACACCAGGCCAAATTGCTTTTGCTGAGAACCTGCGCGTACTTAACAAGTTCAAGATGGCGACTGAAGCCGATGCCCTAATTGTTCCCCAAAATGCTGAAGATGTAGACCGTCCCCATATCAAAGTAGTAAATCCGCGGTTGGCTTTTGCCCAGGTTTTAAAAGTATTTGCAAAACCACCTGTGACTAAATCCGGTATTCACCCTACTGCAGTAATCCATGAAAGTGCCGTACTGGGCGATGATATAGCTGTAGGGCCGCAAGTTATCATAGAAGAAGGGGTCAAGATCGGCCGTGGCACAATCCTCATGGGTGGTATCTACATAGGAGCCGGAACTACCGTAGGTGAAGATTGTTTAGTATATCCCAATGTATGTATAAGAGAGAATATCCAAATCGGCAATCGTGCCATCATTCATGCCGGAGCTGTTATCGGTGAAGACGGATTTGGCTATGTCACATTGCCTGACCACCAAGTTAAAGTACCCCATATAGGGACAGTTATCATAGCCGATGATGTAGAGATCGGAGCCAATGCTGCCATCGAACGGGGCACATGTGGCGCTACAGTCATCGGCCGTGGAACCAAGATCGGCAACTTAGTACAGGTTGGCCACAATGTGAAGCTGGGGGAGATGTGTCTGCTTGTAGCCATGACCGGGATAGCCGGCAGTGCTGTTGTTGAAGATCGGGTCACCCTTGCAGGGCAATCGGGTATCGCCGGCCACTTAACTGTTGGCCACGATTCCGTTGTGGCGGCCCGAGGCTTGGTCGCGGGAGACATACCACCCGGCTCTTTTGTGTCGGGATTTCCTGCACGGCCCCATAAAGAAAATATGCGCATGATTGCCATGCAGCGCAAAGTTCCGGAACTGCTGGACAGGATCAAAGAATTGGAAGATAAGGTAGAAAACCTTTTAAATCGGTAGTAGCGGAAGAAATGCTAAATTTACCCAGACCTCTTTGGACAGGAATATCCCGGCTGATCAGCGAAATAAAAGACCAGCAATATACAACATAACAAAATATACGCAGCATTATTGGTAGCGTAGGAGGCAGCTTTATGAAGCGTTTGGTAATATGGATTTTATGTGGAATTATTTTTCTTGCAATCTCGACCGGGGCCGCCGCCGGCACTGCGGTTATGGGACCATCCGGCTTGATTAAAACCCCTACAGCAGATGTATTGGATGCCGGTGATTTCAGTTTGGCATACCACCTAGATGGTGACTTAGGAATCGGCAGCTTGGCTTACGGGTTGACGGAAAGCATTGAAATCGGTGTATACACAAGAAGGCAGGATACTTATCTTGGGCCCCATGCCAAAGTGGTGCTAGTAGGGGAAAACAGCAGTTTTCCCGGAGTGGCAGTAGGCATGGTCCATGACTCTTTTTATATGGTTGCCAGCAAACGCTTACCCGGTTCCGGCCTGAGAGGTCATATCGGTGTGGGTACCAAAGCGTACGATGGTTTGTTTTTAGGCTTAAGTAAAATGATAAACCCCGTTGTGTTGGAAAGAGGCGGCAGTTCCGGCATTCCCACAACTATCTTAACCGCGGAATACCTCAAAAACGGGCTCAATCTCGGTGCTGAAATGTTTCTCACCCCGGCAGTTCGCATCAAAGTGGCTGCAGAAGATCTAAAAAATTTGATTCTAGGAGTTAATTTCAAGATATCGCTGTAATGTTTTGATGTTTTTGCCCAGTCTCAGCCCTGAAGAGGTACCAACAAAGGAGGGCTATTTATGGTATGGGAAAACGCTTTATACCATAAGAATGGTCGTGCAAAACAAGTGAATTTGACATGGTTGGCTTTGATATTGGCAATCTTGGTGGTATTGGGTTCAAGCGCTCGAGGCAATGCCTTCGTTGGAGTGCGTGCCTTAGGTATGGGGGGAGCATACACAGCCGTTTGCAGCGATGGCGCTGCCGTATTTTGGAATCCCGCCGGATTGATGCAGTTGGAGACATCGGCCGTAACATTAGCATTAGCTTTTCCCACAGATGGTTCCGCAAGCTACCGGGGCAGTATCAGCTATCTTGAACAGGACAGCGGTTATGGAGCCGGAGCCTTGACGTGGTACCATCTCCGGGACAACCCAGCACAAGGCCCTGATGGAGTGCTGTATGACAAGACAAATGACTTCAGCTATTCCTTGGCCAAACCCATTGGAAAACACGGATATTGGGGAGGCACCATCCACTACACCAGAGAAAAGCAAGCTGACCACACAGTCGGGCGGTGGACCGGGGATCTGGCCGCCTTGGTGAGGCTTTCCGATGTCGTACAGGTAGGTGCAGCACTGTTTGATGTTTATGATTTCATCGGAAACCAGTCCCACGCGGCTCCTCAAGGCAGCGGCAGTGCTTTACAGGCCGGTCTTTCACTTTCACCAAATGACCAAATCACCATCGCTGTAGATGGCTACGACCTGTTAAACGGCAGGAAGGCTCGCTCCCTGCGCTTTGGCGGGGAATATAGGGTATCAGGAGGCCCCGCCCTAAGAGCTGGTCTGCAGCGGGGCATTGATGTTGACTGGGAGGCCTGGAGTTTAGGTGCCGGAATAGATCTCAACCAATGGGAATTGGCATATGCCTATCTGGGCGGAGACTACAATGGCGTGCATTCTATGGGGTTTACCTGGCGGTTTTAGTCTTCCCCTCCTAGAGTCATAAAGCTTTAAGACCTCGAATCTGCCTATTTTATGAGCAGATAGCTTCAATTGGGCAGTTTCAGACAGGAAGGACAAGGGTATGGAGGCGACCATCACCGATGGGCAAATGCAGGCGGCCAATACAAACCAAGTGACAATCTTGGATCGCTACGTTTTGGAGGAAATCCTGGGCCCGCTTTTCATGTGTATCGGCGGATTCACCATCATCTTACTCAGCGGCTATCTTTTTGAGTTGATGGACTTAATTTTTATCAAGAAGGTCCCGGTTTTGACGGTGACCCGCCTGCTTGGCTACAAACTGCCCTCTGTGATTGTCCTTACCCTGCCCTT
Organism: Bacillota bacterium; assembly: GCA_012519025.1. Classification (GTDB taxonomy): domain Bacteria; phylum Bacillota; class Limnochordia; order DTU087; family DTU087; genus JAAZMF01. Next base: position 6,545 of record JAAYQZ010000039.1, on the reverse strand, counting down.
GTCAGTGCTTTTCAGCACCCTATTGGCCCTAGGTCGCCTGGCTAAAGATAATGAGTTGACCATTATGCGTACAGCGGGTCTAGGAGTATTTCGCATTCTGGCACCGATCTTTGCTTTGGGACTCTTGGTCAGCGGCGCGGTGTATTGGGCCAATGAAAAAGTGGTTCCTGAGATGAATCACAAGGAAGCCAACTTGATCAGGGAAATTGTTTTTACTGACGCACCGCCTTCAGTGGATGAACAAGTGTTTTTCCGTGATCCCGATGAACGCTTTTTCTATATTGAAAAAGTGGACAGTCACAATGAAAAAATGCAAAAAATCATGGTATATGACATGAAAAGCGGCCCCTACCCCCGACTCATTACTGCAGAAACCGGATATTACAGTGGGGAAGTGTGGGAGCTGGAAGACGGTATAGTGCAGGAACTGGATGAAGACGGGTTTGTAAAAGGGCAAGCGCGGTTTCAGCATATGGAACTGCCTTTAACAGGCAGTCCTGAACGGTTTTTCGGTCAGCAAAAAACCACCAGTGAAATGAGCCGCGCCGAGCTGAGGGAATATATTGATCTTTTTCAGCAAAGCGGCCTTTCTGTAGACGACTTTGTGGTTGACTACTATCTCAAGTTGGGATTGCCCTTTGCAAGCCTGGTCTTCGTACTTTTGGGTGCACCTTTATGTTTTCGCTTCAGCCGAGGAGGGAAAATGCTGGGTGTCATCTTTAGTCTCATCATTATGTTCTTGTATTATATAGCAACTTCAGTTGCCCGCTCTTTGGGAGCAAATGGTGTGCTGCCGCCTTTATTGGCCGCTTGGTTGGCGAATTTGATCTTTGGAGGTGCAGGTATAGGGTTTGTAATTTTTCAGCGCTGATGGTTTAAATAACATTATTCAGATTACCAGGGATGGTCTACCCAGGCAGGGATTGCCCGGGACTCACAAAAGGAGGCTGTCCCTAATTGTTTTTTCAAACATATGCGTCTACAGTGAAAATAAAGCACAAATTCTTGTGCATCGGTTTTCTCGCCATCTTATTGTCCATATCCATCCACACATTCGCCTACACCAGCCCCAGGCCGATGAGCGGCACCCCTCTTTTACCACAGCTGCCCAAAAGTGCCGCATCCAGTCCTATTAAGGTGCAGACTGTGGCACTATCCTTGCTGGGTAGAACTGAGACACTGCCGCTGCAGGAAAAGTTTTACACGACTACTTTCAGCGGCAGTGGTATGCGGGAAGTAACAGCCAACTTATATTACCCAAGGAAAGATGAACCTACAGGACCCTTGAATGTCTATGTTGAGGCGGGGGTATCGCCTGATGAGGGTTTAATCAATTCATTGGTACGGGAATTTGAGCAAGTGATCTACCCCACAATCCACCAGCATTTTGGTATTGAATCAGATATAGATGACAACGGACAGATTACTTTGCTTTTAACGGATTTACAGACAAGCCATGTAAGCGGATATTTCGATGCCCGCAACCAATACAGCAACAAAGTTATAGCAAACAGCAATGAACGGGAAATGATTTACATTAATTCCGCTATGCTTAACTACGGCCTTGATGCTGTGCTGCAGGCCCTTGTCCACGAATTTACCCACCTTGTACAGTGGAACTATCATTGGAATTATGTTCCTGACAGCATCTGGTTTACCGAGGGTATGGCCATGTACAGCACCTACCTGGTGGGTCTAACCAGTGGGCAAACCCACCGATACTGGGATTTTGGTTCAATAGAAGAATATCTGCGCTCCTATGACACTGTCTCTTTGATTGATTGGGAACAGCGGCTTGCAGATTACGGTGCAGCGTATGCCTTTATGATGTATCTGTCTGATCACTACAGCCCTGGCCATTTGCGCAGGATCTTTCAAGATCCTAGAAACGATCGCCTTAAGGTGATCGGGGAATACCTTACAAACTACGATACTACCCTTGAAACACTGCTTGGTGATTGGGCAGCAGCCAATGCCTTCAATCTAGATTCCCCGCCCTACGGTTATACTCACCTACCCGCCGGTCTGCCCGGGGCAATGCCAATGCTGGCCGATGGCCCTGTTCATGTAAAAGCCTGGATGGCCAACTATTGGCAGTTAACAGGCGGCGACGGACAGGGAGTTAGGTTGGAAATACCGGCTGAGAAGGGGCTGGCAGCCCTCATCGCGGAAGAGGATCACAGCGGCCGCTGGACAATAAGCAGATTCTCACAATCCCAAGATGCCCTTATCTATCAGCGGGGTCCAACGACTTTGCGGAAATCGGTGCTGATTCTAACAACTACTGACCGTGATATTTCTCTAGATATCAAGTTCTCCAACCCTTCTGAACCGCCCCTCGAACATAGGCTGGAGATCATACCGGTTCCTGATCTGCTTTTACCCGGTCGTTTTGCCGTCATGATTAAAACTAACCAAACTTTGGATGCTCCCCCTGTGATTGAAATCAACGGGATGCAAAAAGGTGAACATGTCAACATCTCACAGGCGTGGCCCCAACAGGGAGTGTATCTTTCCCAGACATTTAATCGCAATGACTTCGGCAGCGGCCCTTTGCAGATCCTAGCTAAAGGTTATATCAACGGCCGGGAGCTGACAGTCAAAGAGCATTTGGGGCAGTAAAACAATGGGAGGAGACAAAATATTGAGATACAAACAAAGTCTTAGGTGGCTGTTCCTGCTGATAATTTTAATAGGAATTGTGGCTGCAGCTGCCGGTTGCGGACCGAAAGGATTTATACAAGGCAAAATACAGATCGAAGGTAAACCACTGGCCAACCGGCAGGTTGTGGTTGCAGTATCGGGGCGCACATACTCACTGGTCACCTCATCCCAAGGTGATTTTGAAATCACCGGTGTTGGTGTTGGCTCCCACACAGTGAAGGCAACTTACCATGACCCGGAAACAGAAAAGACTTATACCGGGGCAACTGCAATCAAGGTCGGCATCCAGGGAGCCGGGGATGTGCGGCTTTTGCTGGAAGCTGAGCCGGAAAATACGAAAGAACTGATCAGCGCACTTCAGCGCCAAGTGGCCAAACAGCAGTGGGACAAAGCCTCCCAATACTTGAAACAACTGGAAGTGATCCACCTTGGGTCTGATGAAGCTTTAGCTTTTGATACAGCCCGAGGCTGGTTTTATCTCCAGTCTGAACCAAACAGCCAAGGATATAAAAAGGCAGAGAACTACTTCAATTCTGCCCTGGAAAACGGCGGTGGAGCCGAAGTCCAAGTCGGTTTGGCAGGAATCGCAGCCGGTCAAGGTCGTTATGAAACAGCGGCTAAACTGCTGACCAAAGCCTTGGCAGCCTCCGGCAATCTGAGGTTGGAGTGTTTGCAGTTAACAAAAGGGGACCTCGGTGTTGTTTTGGCGGTTTGGCACATGCAGTCAGGTGATCTCGAGCAAATGCAGACTGCACTGCGGGAACAGACCTTTGGAGCATCAAATCCAAGTCGGCAGTTGAAAGACGCTCTGCTGACCGCTTTTGACCTATAGGGCAGGTAAAATGTCGATGGGGGCGAAATTTAAAAGGCATGGTGGCAGGCAACTAGTTAAAGTGGAGATGGTAGTGTGAGAAGCCGCAGTGAACATCGATGTAAAATGAATTTTTTCGCTTTATGCTGCATTATGCTTGTTTTTGCTGCATTCCTCTCTACCTCACCTACTTCTTTGGCTTGGGCTCAATCAGCAGATCCGGCAAATCCAGCCGATACTAATGGTGCTCCAATGCCGGACCCCTCAAAATCCAGCACAGAGCGGGTGTCGATTAAGGCAGATGGATTTATCCAGGTTTTGGCCGGCGGTGACGAAGTGTTCGCCCAAGATGGTGTGGAAGTTTACTTCCAAGATCTTCAAATCCGTGCCGATGAGCTGCACTATATTGCAAAGTCGCACCGCGCTTTTTTTGCCGGCAATGTGCAAATGGCCCAAGACAACAGTTTTGTAGAGGGCAATTCCTTGGAATACGACTTTAAAAATAAAATCTCCCGCATCGATGCCGCCAAAGCAACCATCACCGATCACGACCTTGCAGGGGATGTTTATATCAAAGGTGATATTGAAACAATGGATGATTTGATTTTCATCCAAGATGGGACAGCCACAACTTGCGATTTAGAAAAACCCCATTTCCATCTCAAAGCCGGTGAGCTTGAGATTTATCCCGATGATAAAATGGTTATCCGCAATGTTTCTTATTGGGAAGGCAGAGTGCCTCTTTTTTATTGGCCTTACTTGGTGATCCCATTGGGCAGGACAAGCGCCTTTGAGCTCCCACAAATTGGTCACAGCCCCAGTGAGGGATGGTTTATTAAAATTGCCTACAACTACTACCTTGACCGTGAATCGTACGGCAAACTGCATCTAGACTATATGCAGAAAAAAGGCTATGGTACAGGCGTTGATCACACTTACGCAGATGGTGCCGACTCCGGTAAAGGTAACGTATTTGTCTACCGGCTCTACAACCCCAAAACCCAAATCACTACTTGGGAGGGAGACTGGCAGCACGCCTGGCAGTTAAACCCCGAGGTTGAAATTGAATTGGGAACCGGCTATTGGTTAAAACCCAAACAGGGGGTAGAAAACGAAGAATGGGAAATGAGCCCAAGGGTTAAGCTTACGGGAGAAAACAAAAAAACGGCATATCAAGTTGAGGCAGAGCACCGGCGTTTGCATTACGATGAGTTTGTATCAGAAAGCGAAATTGAATGGAATTTCAACCAGATATTAAACGACACTTGGCGTTTTTCCACAAAAGGTCAAGGTCTGAGGCTGGGACCTTTTGACACTCAGGGAAGCTATTTAATGTACGAACACAGCCTAAACGCGACAACCACTCACAGCCAACTGCAGCTGAAACTGGAAAAAGACGTGCACCCTGCTGTGCGGGGCAGTAAGTATTCGTCTTTTACTTGGGAGACTCTTGAGCGTTTGCCCGAGATCATGTGGCACACCCGGGGTTTGACCCTATTCAACGGCAAGCTGCCGGTGCAGGTGGGCGCACAGGCAGGATATTATCGGGAAACATACCCTAAAAAAACAGGCCTTGCCGGAACAAAACTCAAACTCGATGGAGGCATTCAAGGTAAGCGCTTTAACTTAAGCCCGAAAGTATATGCTATTTATGATGCCAATATGGAATTTGATGCGTACAGAGGCTTATCATTTTATGAACGGGATACAGACGGCGAAACCTCTTTAAAAACACCCCTAGAGGATATGTCCAGAATGGTGCTTTTATCCAGACCGCGTCTGGTTTTGCGTCCTACAGAACCTCTTACTGTGGAGGTTTCCTATACTGACCGCTGGGTGTTGGGCGATACACCGTTTCTTTTCGATGAAGTCAAAAACTCAGAGACATTAAGCGGCCGCATTACCTGGAGAACACCTAAATTTGGCGCCAGCCTTGCTTCCGGTTACGATTTTTGGAGCAGCACCTACAGTGATATCATTGGACAAGTCCACATTCGCCCCAATGAGCGGTATGAACTGAACCTTGGGGCAACTTACAGCATAGAGGATGAGGATTGGAAAACCGCCAGAGGGACTATCCATCTAATGCCCAGGGATGATGTGTTTTTGAAATTCGCGTCAACCTACAGCTTTGTGTATGAAAGCTGGGATCATTTAAATGCCCATATGCAGGTCACACTGCCCAACAACTGGCGGTTGGAATATGCGGCAGGCTACAGCGGGGTTGAGGAAAAATGGACTGAAAGCAGTGCCGTGTTGGCCATGGATCTGCACTGCCGAGAGCTGCGGCTTCGCTACGATCATTTAGATAGCGCGGTATGGCTCGAGTATTCCATCAATGCCTTCCCTAAGACAAGTATTACCATGGGAGGGGCGGAACAGGTAGACTTTAAGGTAGATGGTTTAGCTGATCTTGTGTCCCGGGTTTCCCATTAAATGGGGGTGGGCAGGGGGGAAAAATTTTGTTATTGAAGCGTTTCCGGCCTTGGGTAAAATGGGTAATAGGTATGGGGTTGTCGGCAGCAGTCGCCACAACTGCTTTTTGGGTGTTGGGATATTCACCCTGGAAAAGACCTGAATCTCCCCGGCCGGCAGATATTCACAGACCGGAAGCCGGCGAACCTCCCACTCAGTTTACTAAAGTGGAATTCATCGGGCGCAAAGGCGGAGAAAAACAATATCATTTCAATTTTGATACGGTATCCCGCACAGAAGACGATGGTTTGGTTACCTTTCAAGGCCTGCGAGAGGGTATTATCTATCAAGATAGTGAACCGGTTTATTTCATTGTGGCAAACACCGGCAGCTGGCTCGAGGCCAAAGATAACTTTGAACTGGAAGGCGATATTACCGTTACCGGAACCGATGAGCTGACCCTTCGAAGTGAAAAACTGCACTGGGATGGTAAGACCCAGGTGATCATTATACCTGTTCCGGCAGAGCTGACCCTCGATGATATGCAGGCTGAAAGCCGACGCATGGAAGCCCATATGCAGGAAGATCGCTTGTATCTGCAGGGTGATGTCATCATCCGCGATGGAGAACTGACCATTTGGGCAGATGAAGTCAT
>JAAYQZ010000038.1 GCA_012519025.1 Bacillota bacterium | reverse complement strand
GGACTAGTTGCCGTTAACAAGGTAAATATGAAACTGAAAAAAGGAGAGATCCTGGCAGTCATAGGGCCTAATGGCGCGGGTAAAACTACTTTTTTCAACATGATTGCGGGGACATATTCGCCAAGCGAGGGTGATATCCTGTTGGAGGGTAAGCCGATAGCGGGGCTTCCTACCCATACCGTAGCGAGGAGCGGTATCGCCCGGACCTTCCAAAATATTAACATATGCGATCAGCTAACAGTATTGGACAATGTCTTAATATCTCTAAATGATGGTGTGTTTAATGAACTGGGTAGGGCCTTCATGCCAGCACGTTTTACGGAAAAGACAGGGGAAGACATCGATTTTGCAGTGACTTTGTTAAGATACGTGGGCTTACAGGGTAGGGAAGAACTCAAGGGTGGCGCACTTCCCTATGCTGACCAACGGCGGTTGGAGATAGCAAGGGCGTTAGCGAGAAGGCCCAAGATACTCCTTTCTGATGAGCCAAGCGCGGGTATGAACCCTGAAGAAGCGGTTCAATTAATGGAGCTGTTACGTGATCTTAATAAAAAGGGCGTGACGATTATGCTTATCGAACACAACATGAACGTAGCTATGGGGATATCCGATAGGGTAATTGTTTTAAACAATGGTATGAAGATAGCCGAGGGTTCACCAAAGGATATCCTCAATAATGATGAAGTGATTAAGGCTTATTTGGGTGACGGCTATGAAAGCGCTTAAAATTAAAAACCTGAACGCTTATTATGGTGCAATCCATGCGCTAAAAAACGTATCTATGGAGATCTACGAAGGGGAGATAGTAACCCTAATTGGCTCCAACGGAGCAGGGAAGTCTACCTTGCTTAGAGCGATCTCGGGCCTGGTGCCTAAAACTGACGGGGAAATCAGTTTTAACGACACTAACATCTTGGGAACATTACCGTACCAAATAGCTAGAAAAGGGATTGCTCATGTACCCGAGGGAAGAATGGTATTCCCGAACCTTACAGTGTGGGAGAACCTTCGCATGGGCGCATATATGAAGCGAAGCAAAAAAACTATAAACAGGAGCATAGACCAGGTATGCGAATTATTCCCACGGCTCAAGGAAAGGCTGCAGCAGCCTGCTGGAACGCTTAGTGGTGGGGAACAGCAAATGCTAGCTATTGCCCGAGGGTTAATCTCAGAGCCAAAAATTATGCTTCTCGATGAACCTTCGCTTGGACTTGCACCAGTAGTAGTGGGACAAGTATTTAATGTGATCACGGAAATCAACAAAACAGGTATAGCAATCTTTTTGGTCGAACAAAATGCGTTTTACGCATTAAAAGTTGCTCACAGGGGCTACGTTCTTCAAACAGGGGAGGTTTTGATGAGGGATACCTGTGATAATCTAAGGTGCAATCCACAAGTCCGGCAAGCATATCTAGGAGAGTGCTAGGATAGAAGGAGGTTCGTGGTGAAAACATTCATAACGGTTAATGATTTAAATGATCACTTATCTAAAGGCAGTACAGTTTTACGCCTTGGTGAGGGGGATGTATTGACAGCGGCTGCCGCTGAAGAAGCAGAAAGGCTCGGTATTACAGTAGATAAAGGGGCTCCTTCTGCTGATCCTGTCACAAGGGAAGTAGACAAGGAAAAATGGGCGGGTATACAGGAAAGGAGGATGACTTCACCAATGATTCGTGGGAAAAAGCCCACAGGTTGCCTTGGAGAGAAAGAATATTTAATTGGTGAGTCTAGTATCGTACCTGGATCTAGCTCGAAGGCAAAATATTCTACGGGCAGAGATGACAATCTTGACACTGTCTTGGGAGAGATACGGAACCTAGTTAGGGCGCCGGGGAGGAGCTAAGAGTTTGATGAAAGGGGAGTTGGAGGTTGCGTGATCCTATCGCAACAACACTATGAAAACAATTAATGATGAAGTTTGGTGGAAATGGGAACAACAATTAAATCTCGCGCCGGGTTCTAGTGATTTAATTCCTTCAGTACGCGAGCGGATGCAAAGACACTATGTTAATCCGTGGAACCAGGACTTTATGACCTTTTACGAGGAAACATGTGAAAGGTTAAAGGGGCTATTTAATACGCGCCATGATGTCATAATTCAAGTAGGGCCTATACGTGTAGCAATGGATACGGCAATAAATTCAATTGTTGAGCCGGGAGACAAGGTCATAATATGTCGAAACGGACATTGGAGCGACCAGTTCAGGATTCTTGTAGAATTGAGCGGCGGCGAACCAATCATCATAGATGATGTTTGGGGGCGGAGCTTTAGCGTGGATTTGTTAAGGGATGAAATAAAGAGATACCGTGGTCAAGCTAAAGCCTTAGTTTTGACCCACGTGGAAACATCTACCGGTATAGTAAATCCAGTAGCCGAGGTTGGAAGGGTTGCCAGGGAAAATGATCTATTGTTTATTTTAGACAGTGCACAGTCTCTAGGTGGAATGGAAGTTCGAATGGATGAGTGGAATGTGGATCTTTGTATTGGGGGAAGTCACAAATGTATGTCGGCGCCGGCGGGCACAGCGTTCCTGGCGATCAGCCCTAGGGTATGGGAGACCATCAGAAAAAGGGCAGTCCCAATTAGAGGATGGTTCACAAATTTAGAGATATGGAGAGACATTGCAAACTGGACGCACTTAATAACATGGCCGACTTCAGCTATGTATGGGTTACAGGCTTCTCTAGATATAATCGCCGAGGATCCTCACCGTATTTATAAGCGTCATGCAGTAGCTGCAAAGGCTATCCGTTGGGGCGTAAGTGAAATGGGTCTAAAGCTAATTCCCGATGGGTCAAATTGTCCCGGATGTGATTCGCCAGATAGGATATGTTCAGATACTTCAACAGCTGTATGCTACCCACCCGGTGTTAATTATGAAAGTCTGTCCGGCATACTCTATTCACGATACAACGTAGCTATAGGCGGCGGTCTTGGCAAACTTCGAGAAAAGAACTTCAGGTTTGGACCTACAGGTTTGTCCCAGATAGCTCCTGGTGCTGTTATGCATGGTCTGTCCTCAGTGGGGATGACCCTGAAGGAGTTAGGAGTAAACATGGAGGTGGAGAGGGGGTTAATGGCAGCACGCAGTGTTCTCGATGAGATGCCATAAGTGGTAGTGAAGTTGAAAAACGTATGAAATACTAAGGAGGTTTAAATCTATGTATCGCGGAGATATGAACGCACTAGGGATGGTGGAGACAAAGGGTTTGGTGGCAGCTATTGAGGCGGCAGACGCTATGATTAAGGCGGCCAATGTAGTGCTTGTAGATAAGGAACTTATTGGCGGTGGTTATGTTACGGTAATCGTGCGGGGGGATGTGGGTGCGGTTAAGGCTGCAACAGATGCTGGCGCATCAGCGGCTAAAAGGGTTGGAGAATTGGTAGCTGTGCACGTGATCCCCAGACCCCATTCTGAGGTAAATATGATTATACCTGGAAATAAGGAGGGGGCACCTGAGGTGGATTGATTGTTGCAAATTGTAATATGGCAGGGTAATGTGAAGGGAGGCGATTAGAAATGGGTGATAAAAAGCGCACCCCTGAAAGTATATGGCGTATGAAGAAAGAAAATCGTAAAATAACGCTTCTAACCGCATATGATGCCAACCTTGCTTCGCTGATTGATAGGGTAGACGTGGATATTATTCTTGTGAGTGATGCTGTTGGCACAATAGGCTTGGGCCGCCAAAGCGGCCTATCAGTTACAGTTGGTGAGATGGCATATCATACACAGGCGGTGAAGAACGCCGTTGTTTCGGCGCTTGTGGTGACGGCTATGCCGTATGGTTCGTATGCAACCGTGGAAAAAGGGATTACCAGTGCAACAACACTTATCAAAGAGGGCCATGCGGATGCAGTCCATATCGAGGGTGGTAAGGATTACGCACCCTTGATTGAAGCGCTTACTGCGGCTGGAATTCCAGTATTATCCCATATTGGATTAAATAAAGTTATCATAGCCAGGACAGGGCAAACACAAGTGCAAGGTGGGAATAGCGGACAGGCATTACATGTTTTACACGATGCCTTGGCGGTAGATCGGGCAGGCGCATTTGCTACAATGATTGAATGTGTGCCTGATCGAGTTACGGCAATTATATCCGAGATATTGTCCATTCCAGTCATCGGTATAGGTGCAGGGCCACATTGCGATGGACAGGCACTTGTAACCCAGGATATGTTGGGATTATTTCCGATGTCAGCAAGGTTTATCAAAAAGTACGCTAACCTAGCCGAAGATATACAAGATTCGCTACTGGAATATAGTAAAGAGGTTCAAGCAGGTTCGTTTCCAGACTCAAGGTATTCCTACGGTATAAGCGACGCAGAGTTTGATAAATTTTGCGCTACTCTAAAAGACGAGATTGGTGACTTGAAATAACAAAGAACCCTGGTGTTAGAGCGTAATTTTATCTAACACCAGGGTAGATTGTGAGAACAATTCAAGAAAGCAACGGGGGGGAAAAAGATGCTTGTCTGTCGTGTAGTTGGCAGTGCAGTATCAACAATCAAGGATCAGCAGCTAAAAGGCTTAAAGTTGTTAGTTGTTCGTGAAGTAACCCCACATAACAATAGGCTGGTAGGCCGGGGATTCTTGGCAGCGGATGCAGTGGGTGCTGGTGATGGAGAACTTGTATTCGTAACTACTGGAAGTTCGGCAAGATACGCGGAACGAATAAATAACAGCAACTTGCCTTGTGATGCAACAATAGTTGGTATTCTTGATTCTATTGATATGGGTGGTAAAAGAAGCTACAGTTCTAGTGACAGCTAGAAGTATACAACCAGATATTGTTAAAGCACTACCTTATGATAATGGAGGTATAGATATGGAGAATGGGGATGTCCAGATAAGAACACTGGTGTATATTGATAGTATGCAGCCGCAATATGCAGCAATTACAGGGGCTATGGTTAACGGTAGTGTACCCGTCGAAGGGATGTCAGAGTTATATCTAGAGGTATCGCCGGGTGTTGAAATATTCCGGGCGATGAATATTGCTTTAAAATCTAGTGGCGTTAAGCCCGGGTATCAAAGGGTAGAGCGGCAGTTTGGAATGATGGAAGCACATTCCTATTCCCAGTCTGACATCAGAGAAGCGGCAAGCGCAATTTTAGAAGCATACGGTTTGAGCGAGGAGAAAATCCAGCGACCTGAAGTAATTTCGAAGCAGGTGGTCTCTAAGATTGATCCTTATCAGGCTCAAATTATAAACCGTACTAGTAAAGGTGCGCTTTTGTTACCTGGGGAAAGCCTTTTCATACTGGAAGTTAAACCTGCTGGTTACATAGTGTATTCGGCAAATGAGGCAGAAAAAGATGCAAACATCAAAATAGTTGATTACAGATCAGCTGGTATATACGGTCGGTTGTACGTGGCAGGGCAGGAGTCGGAAGTAAAAGCAGCAATGGATGCTACAATTGCCGCAATTGAGAGAATTGGGTAGGCGGGGAGTGAACTGTGGGTCTGTACTACGAATGAGGTAAAAGACGGAGTGCGTTGCAGGGTTGGATTGTTACAAAGAATACTTACTTAAGGAAGGAAACATTATGGTAAATGATATCTCTTTCGATGAGCTCTCTATCGGTGACAGTGCTGAGTTAACTAAAATAATTACGGATGAGGATGTTCACGCTTTTGCCAATATCAGTATGGATCATAATCCAATACATTTGGATAAGGATTTTGCGAAAACAACACAGTTTAAACAACCCATTGCCCATGGCATGCTTTCTGCCAGCCTGATTTCTGCAGTTATAGGTACGGTTTTACCTGGACGGAACACCATATATCTAGGGCAAACCCTTAAATTCACTGCGCCCGTGTTTATTGGGGATACACTTAGTGCCAAGATTTCTGTTGCAGAGAAACATGAAGGAAAAAATATAATTAAGCTTGTAACACAGGTGTTCAACCAGGCTGATAAATTGGTTATAGACGGCCATGCCACGGTATTAAAAAAATAGAAGGAACAGGCGGCATGGTTGTATGTAGCACGGTCATAATCCAATATAGAGCCCCATCACACCTTATATCATTAACAGTAGTACTTCGGGTGAACATTGCACGCAAGGTAAAGGCCTACCTATTAGATAACCCTCCCCAGACAGGGATCGGTAAATGACAGCAACTAGGTACAGAAATATTTTTGTGGACAAGAAGGATTTTCTGTAGTAATGT
>JAAYQZ010000037.1 GCA_012519025.1 Bacillota bacterium | reverse complement strand
GGGTGCGGTGGTCTACAAGCCGCAGCTGGGGATGGCTTCGAAGGTCGATGTATGGACACTCCCCCATCCGCTGGATCGATGACGGACTGGGAATTGAACCCAACTGGGTGGAAAGCTGGGAGTCCAATGCAGATGCCACAGTTTGGACGCTGAACATCCGCAAAGGCACCCGCTGGTCAGATGGTCATCTTTTGACAAGTGAAGATTTTATGTTCTGGTGGAACGATATGGTACTCAATCTTGAAATGTCCGATCCTGTGCCCGACATGTTCATTGCCGGAGGAGAGACGGCTAGCATTGAGGCACTTGATCAGTACACACTGCAGGTGACATATAGGGAGCCCGCACCGCTGCTGCCGGAGAGGCTGGCCATGTGGCCCAACGCGGGGCATGGTGAACGTTTAATAGTGCCGTCCCATTACTTGAAGCAGTTTCACCCCGATTACTCCGATTCCAAAGACTTTGAGATTTTTGAGGAGAAGATGGAGTGGTGGTTTAATCCTGATTGTCCGGTGCTGACGGAGTGGATGCCGGTTGATCATCAACCTGCACGGAAGCTGGTTTTAGAACGCAACCCTTACTACTACGGCGTAGACACAGAAGGCAATCAGCTACCTTATATCGATACCATTGAAGTAAATTATGTGGAAGATATGGAAGTCGTCAAGCTGAAGCTTTTAAACGGTGAAGCCGATATGCAGGTGCGCCCTTATGTGGCTATGTCTGATTTTGCCATGCTTAAGAAGGGTGAAGATGCCGGTGGCTACAATATGTATCTGTGGGACAGCGGCTCCGGTACCGGCCCGATTTTCTATCCCAACTGGAACCATCCCGATCTCGAGAAGCGGGAACTGTACCGGTCAAGAGAGTTTAAAGCAGCACTTTCTTTGGCACTTGATCGGGATCGTATGCAGAAAATGCTGTTTTTCAACTTAGGGGAAAAGACCACCGGAACATTCAGCCCTAAGGCAATCGAGTTTCACCGCACTGAGGAAGGGAAGGAACTTTATGCTAAGTGGCGGGATCTTTATGTAGAGTATGAGCCCGAGAGGGCTGAGACTTTATTGGACTCTATTGGTGTGGTTGATCAAGATGGCAATGGCTGGCGGGATTTGCCCAGCGGTGCTCCGCTCATGGTGCGGATTGATTTTGATGCCACTGCCAGTAAAACCGATATTCAGGCCAATGAAATGGCGAAAGCCGACTGGGAGGCTGTGGGAATCAGGACACAGCTTAATCCCGTGGATGGCGCCGCTTTGAGTATGATGGACAAGACAGCAAGTTTCGATATTAGAGACAGCTGGGAGCTTGGCGATGGTCCCAACCATATCGTGTTTCCCCAGTGGATTGTACCTATCGATTTGAGCCGCTGGGCACCCTTAAATGGTGCTTGGTACTCGGTGCAGGGCACTGCCAAAGCCGATATGGAATTGGATAAAGATCCAAGGGATCGGACTCCCCCGCGGGAAGCCCCTGAACCCGGTGGGCCTGTAGATAGGCTGCAGAAGCTTTATGATATCGTGAAGATCGAACGAGATGCAGAAAAGCGAGATGCATTGGTGAAGAAGATGGTCAAGATCCACATTGAGGAGGGCCCCTTCTTCATCGGCACCATCGCGGATTATCCCAGGGCAGTGATCGTAAATAAAAAGCTGCGGAATGTTCCCGATGGCAAGGATCTTGCTTTGGGAGGGTTTGTGAATCCCACTATTATGGTCTATCCTGCCATCACCAACCCCGCGCAGTACTGGTTTGATGAATAGGGAAAGCAGGGCGGTTTAAGGCAGGATCTACGGGTTGGATAAGACTGGATATAATAGGAAGAACCTCCCGGCCGGGAGGTTCTTTTTTTTAGACTCTGTTTTTCTGTGGTGCTCCCCAACCGGAGAGCATGTCCAACTGCTGTGTGAGCCAATCTCCTTGGGCGTGGAGGCCGGATAAGGCCTTCTCCAGTGCGGTAAACTGACGAAGCAGCTGTTCTTCTCGTCTTTCCACGCGGTCTTCGACACGCTGAATCTGGCGATCGACATCTTTGATCAGCCGGCCGATGGAATCCTGCTTTTCGGCCAGGATACCGGTGCCGTACTGCACATAGCTGTGGATGAAATCCTTCATACCGGTGGCTTTAGCTTTAAAGAACTCAGATACTTCTTCGGTGTCGCTTTCAAGGGCTGCCCGGAGCTTTGCTTCATCGATCTGCAGTATACCTTCGCGATTGGTGGTTATGCCCAGTACTGCCAATTGATCATAATCGAGTTCAAGATCCCCGCTTAAGGCGGAAGTTGTCTGGTATCTCAGACTGTCTCTGAGGCGGTTGGCGGTGCCGTCGCCCTGGAGAGTTCCGGTGGAGCGAATTTCTCCGGTATCTGTCATAGTGACTTTGATCTTTTCCCCGATGAAATTCATTACACTGTTGTATTGATCAACAAAGCTTTTGATCTTGGACATGGCGCTGTCTGTATCCAGTGAGACAGTCACTTGGCTGGAGCCACCTTCTAAAAGAGTAAAGGTAACACCCTCCACCGCGTCGTTGATGGTGTTTGTATGGCTTGTAAGTTCAATGCCGTTGATGGAAAACTCCGCATCTTGGGCATGTTGAATGGCTTCTCCACCTTCGGTGAGGCCTAGAAAATCTAAAAGATCGGAATCGCCATCTAAAGTGATTTGGCTGCCAAGGCCGGTCTCACTGCTTTCCAGCACCAATCTCTCGCCGATGATGGTGGCTTTGACAGATGCGTCTGAATCATTAATGGCCTTGGCTATGTCTCTTAGTGAAGCACCGGCATCGATGGTGATATCGACAGCGGCATCTTCGCCTACTTGAATAGTCAAGACAGCATCATGTTCGAACTCGCCTTCCACAGATCCGGTGGAGGCGATTCTGTGGGCCAGTGCCTTTTGATGTACTACAACCTCATAGGTTCCCACAGCTGCCTGGGTGTTGGCGGTAGCGCTTACGGCATCTTCATTGGAGACTTGGGCTTTTCTGCCTTGAAATGTGGCAGAGAGCCTTAAGTCTGATAGAATATTATCTAATGCTGAGAGCCTGGTGTTAATATCTCGCCAAGCATCCTGCTGGGCCCTGTAAGTATCTTTACGGGTGGCCATTCGGGTTAAGGGAAGCCGTTCAAATTCCAGTAAGGCATCGATGGCACTGTTGACATCGATACCAGAGGCTAATCCCATAATCTGCATGCGCCCCATGACCTACCTCCTCTCGTAAGTTCCGTACTTTAATGGGTCTATTATATGTATCGGCAATATTTCCCTTTTCTTTAGGATAATAAACCTTAAATTGGTTGGCGTATTGTGTGAGCTTTGGTATTGGTTCTTAATTTTTCCTGCACACGATCCCGTCTCGGCTTATATCTATAGATTAAGAACTTATCGTATTTATCGACGGCATCCGGCACTCTGAGCTTGTTGATTAAGACAAAGGAATTTTTCCTTAAATGGGTTTTATATTCCTCCAGAGGATAATATAAGATGACTTCCGCGGGGCGAGGATGCTTGCGCAGTGAGTTGTGGATATTTTCCACGACTTGCTTAAAGATTTTGCCGGAAAAGGGATTAAATAGATAAAATTTATTTTCCGTGGGCCTGATGTTGTAATGTTCGGCCAGGCCAAATTCAAAGCGCAAAGGTGCGCTGATGTGGCGGGCTTTTTCCCGGTACCGGGATTTGTTCCGCAGGAGCTCATCAAAGGTCTTGTCATTGGCTTCAATGCCGGTAATAGGCACGTGGAACCTGTGATGGATGGCAAAGGCGACGCGGCCGCGACCGCAGCCGAAGTCCACTACTTCATCATTTGAATTGAACTTGTATCTGCGAAACAGTTTTTCCAAGGCCCGGTAGGGTGTGGCTTCATAGCGGTTGTAAGATGTGTCTTTGGCCCGCCATTCTCTCAACCCCACGGTATCAATCCCGAGCAGTCGATCATGCTGCCTTTCAGCCATGGTCTCACCTCCGGTGCCACTATACCAAAAGTGGTGGGATCATTTCAAACCAAATGAGGCATAATACCAAGGAGAGGGTAACTATTGCCAAGACATGAAAATCCCTGGGAAGAGGAATATGACGGGGTTTTGCCGAACATACTGATGAGAGCATTAATAAGCTTTCCAAGCATATGCTGAAACATGTGCTTACAAAGCGCTGGGAAATCTCCGGAGTGAAAGGCACTCCAATAGGCCATGTGCGGAGGAATCAAGATGTCTGCCGGGAAGAACTATCATCGCCGCGGCACTGTGTGCTTTCGGCAAGTAGCTGAAGTAATCGCTTACCGCGAAGATCTGTATGTTTGGGTCTACTATGACCAGACTGACGATCTTTTGCGGTATGAAGCCTATGTCGTCGGTTATGACAGAAGAGGGGAACCTTCTACCCTGGCTTTTGTTGTCGATGAAGGTATTCTGCCTTGGAGGACTGCTCTAGGGCAGCACTTCACCGCGCAAAACTTGCGGTCAAAAGGTGCAAAACAGAGCCTTTGGGCGATACCGAGACATACTACCGAAGTTTTGGCAAAACCGGCACTGAATGTGTATTTGAAGCTGGAAGGCAGTGAGGTTGACCAGTTGCATGATCTCTTCGCCGAGGAGGAGCTGCGTCTTAAACGCAAAAAACGGGCCGCTTGGACCCGTCGCCTCCGTGCCTTGGGTTATGATGTGATCCCTTCCGTGGATTGACCCAGGCTATTTTACGAGATTGAGACCGGCGGTACTGCCCACATCTTGATGGCGGGTCTGCTTGACCACCTCATCCCACATTTCTCTCATTTCCTTTAACATTTCCAGTACTTCTACTGCGCCCTGCTTGTCTTTTTTTATGTTGGCCTCAACTAAACGATCATACATATAGTCGTAAAGAGCGTAAAGCCCTTGGGCCAGTTCTTCGTTTGCGGAGAAATCTAAGGCAATCATCAGCTCACTGATGATGTCTTGGCTTTTTAATAGAGCCGCGTGGGCAGCTTCTTTTTCCTCTTTTTCAAGATGGTTGATTGCCTTTTGACACCATTTAATACCGCCATCGTACAGCATGAGCAAAAGATGGGCCGGTGATGATGTCTTAACCTTGGTCGTTTTATAAGCTTCATAGCCTGATGCAAATGCCATGTCCGCTCTCTCCCCTCTCGCCTTTGCTCTATTCGCCTTTTGCCTTACTTTTCCTGGTATCTATTTTGCCCTTTAATAAGTGGATTTTGAGCCGGCGTGGTAAATATAGTAACCGCCGCCTTTGCCTCTCCTTGCCCGGACTAAGTTTCGTTTTCTCAGTTCACTCAACATCTCCCGGGCATATGAAGGGCTGATGTTGAGTGCCCGGCCTATATCTTCTGATTTGACAGGACGGGCGTAGCTGGAGTCCTTCTTTTTTAAGATACACAGGATTTCTCCGTGTAGTTCACTTATTCTTGCAATGTTTGGCACAATACCAGCACCTTCGCTAACTACCCTGTTTAGATCTTTTCATCTACAAAGACCCCAAACAATGCGTCAATTTTAGCCATCAAATCCAAGATATATTCCGGTGGAATTTCTCGGATGACATCACCTGTATCTTTGTCTACAACTTCCACTACTATCCGCTCTGTTTCTTCATGGACCCGGAAATGAAGACCTTTGTTGAAGACATCTACTGTTTCGTTTAAATCTTCGACAACTTCCGATAGATCATCAGTGGAAAACTCACCGGGCAGGGCTTTTTGGGAAATATCTCTGCCCGGAGCACCGGATGTATGGGGCTTTGCGATGTCCCCACCGGGTTGTTTGCCTTCTTGTCCCCGCACCATATCAGCTGTATAATCACTTTGTCTACCACCGATTGAACTTACGCCTTTAATAGCCATCCAATCCCTCCACTCCTCCATCTTTATGTATGTTTTGTAAATGCCTCCCTTATTAATTATCGGCAGATACGGATTTTGCTTTAATAAAAAACCGGTAAACTGACGTTTCCGGTGTCTAACTAGATATGCAGGTGTATGTTAGGCGGTTATTTGTCCTCCTTTGGTTCGCCTTTTTTCATGAGTTCTGTGATTTTATCCAGATCAGCTGTTTTATGGAATTTGGCTGCCCGCAGGTTTTCAGCTTGGATTTCGGCGTAGATCTCCTCCCTGTGGACAGGGATCTCTCTGGGGGCATCGATACCCACCTTCACCTGATCTCCGCGAATATCCACGACAACTATTTTTATATCATCGCCGATGATAATGCTTTCATCAATTTTTCGGGTCAGCACTAACAAAGGAGTCCCTCCTTGGACTTTGGTGCCTTCCGTGCTCAAGGCTTAGATCAGGCAGTCTTATCTGCGGCATTTAAAATGGGGTGCCGTAAAGCATAGGCTCCTTCTTTTAAAACCAGCTGTTTGGCAAGGCGATTGGTGCCGTTGATCAAAAGCGGAGCCTGCAGATTGGCTGTCATTTTCTCGGCATCCTCCGGGATGGTCACAATGGCCAAAAGCGCAAATTCACCTTTTTCTTCGAGTTTGATCTCTTTAACTTCTTCATTGGAAAACTCCACTTTATAGTCATGTACCAAAAGCCTTGGATCTATAACTACAAAGGTCAAATCCGGTTCATGTACTGCTTGGAGAAAACCGAAGGGATCAACTTCACCTAAAAGGACGTATTCTTTGATTTCCTCAAGACCTAGTATGCCCCGGGGAAAAACGATCATATCATTTGGTTCTACTTCAAGCTGCCCAAACCGACTGGTATTAATCTGCAAAACTTCACCTGCTTTCCATAATAAGGCCTTAAGCTACTAGATCGATGCGGTTTCCTACAGTATCGATCTTAATCCACGGTTTTTCCAGAAAGTAAATTTCTAGACTTCCCGGGATATAGTTGTAGTTGAAAACTTCCGGGCCCAGTGCCACTTCCACCTCACCCAGGTGATATTCATAATGCATTTTGCCCGGCAGTCCCAGGATCCGGGGCCGCTGTTTCGGCGCTGCCGCGAGGTTTAATTCCTTATGTGTTTGGGTGTTTTCCCGAGCGATTTCTACAACAGCTTTGCCGCCTTGTTCGATCCTGGCCATGCGATCCCCTTGGGCGACCATTTTAGACAAGTCCCTGCGATAAACCTGCCACGACTTGGCGGTGGCATCTTCGCCGAGCTGCATCACATCGGCAAGCCCCACATCACGGAGGGATTCTTTTTGGTCCACTTCTATGCGGGCGGGCCGAGTCGCAATTTCAAGGCGGCTGGGCACTTGTCTGAGTTTGAGCTCCCGAAGTTCAGCTTTCATATGCATTTGGGCCGGGAAGTGTTCAATACCGATGCGGCCCATCTTCTGCTGGATGCGAATTTGAACCATTGCTGTTTCCCTTTCTTAGCGGAGGAAATCCAGAAGCGTCGGCTGCACACTGCGGGCAGTCGTATCCAGTGCCAGCCTGTAGGCATTTTCATACATCTTGTACTCCATAATGCTTTCCGCAACATCGATATCCTCAGTTTTGGAAATAAGGGTCTGCAGGTTGATGTCCAATTCTTCCAGGCGGCTTTTGGTGATCTCAAGGCGTTTTGTCTTGGCACCGATTTCTGCCTGGTAGCGAAGTACCTGCGCGATACTGTCTTCCAGCTCACCTATGGACGTTTCTGACACTTCTATTTGCCCTTCCTCACCGCTGCGTAAATTTCCGCTCAGTGCAATGAGGCGGTCAAAAATGTCGGCAAAGGCTTTGTTGCCGGGGATGCTGATCTCAAGTTCTGAGGCCGGCCCGATTTCAATATTGATGGATGTACCTGCAGCGCTGCTGTCCTGCATTTCTACGTCTACTATGATTTCATTGCCTTCTTCATCTGTCTCGGTGATGATGGTAAAAGGCGGTTTGGTCACTTCTTGACCGCCGAAAATGTATACGTCGGTATAGGTAGAGTTGGCTATTTGTACGGCATGGTCTAAAAGCTCGTCGACTTCTTTAGCAAGGGCTTCTCTGGAGTCCTGCGGCAGTGTGCTGCTGGCTCCGTAAACTGCAAGTTCTCTGGCCCTTTGCAGGGTTTCAGTCATATTCACGAAGGCGCCATCGGCAGCCTGCATAATTCCAATGCCGTAATCGGCATTTGTGACATACTGGCGGGTTTCGGCAAGACCTCTGTACATGTTCATGATATTTCCGGTCCCGATGGGATCATCGGAGGGAACCAGAAGTTTTTTGCCGGCTGCCAGTCGGTGGCTGAGATAGTGCATACGCTCCAGCCCTCGATTTAAGTTATTCAAAGAATTTGTAACGATCATTTGGTTGGTTACCCGCAAAGTTGCTACCTCCCTACGATACCCATCCGTTCAATGACTGTTGACAGGCTTTCGTCCAATGTGGTGATAAACCGTGCAGCCGCGCCGTAGGCGTGCTGAAACCGAATCAAATCGCTAATTTCTTCATCTAAGGATACTCCCGAAACCGATTGCTGGCGGCTGACTAAATGTTCATGGAGCACCATCTGGTTGGCGTGCATTCTTTGGGCTTCTTGGGAATCTACACCAAGCTTGGCCACTAATGAACTGAAGAAATCCGGGATAGATGAGCCTAGATCGGGCATGGTGCCGTCATCATCAAGTTCAGTAAGTAAGCCTTCCTGCAGAAAGCGGCCAATAGCGATGGCATTCTCCCCATTGCCCGGTGCCATGTCGGCGCCAACACCGGCTGCGATGAGCCTCAACCCATCATCTGCCAAAATTTCTTCGGTAAGGCGCATATTCAGTGCCCATGATTCACCCTCCGGTGATTCCCGGAAAAAGTCATTTCCGGTGGGAAAAGCTTCATCATCTTCTGCCGTGGGATCGAAACCAAATCCTTCTCTATGCAGTTGATTGATGGCTCTAGTGATGCCTTCGGCGAGTTTATCCAGATCATCCATATACTGATCTTTAATGATCTCATCTCTTAAATGCAAAAGGCCTTTTAATTCACCACCTGAGAAGACTGCCGGTGTGGCGGAATCTCCGGCCCAGACTATTTGGTGACCTTCCGGGCTTGTTACTAAATCGAGTTTAGATACATGGGAGCCCTGTACCAAGGAGCTGCCTGAGATGCTGATGTGCATCTGCAGTTTCTCATCGGTTACCGCCTGGATGTTGGCTATTTTTGAGAGCTCCTTCACCAAAAGATCCCTGGCATCCAGCAGATCGTTTGGGTGATCCCCGGAAACGGAAACCGCCACAATTTGTTTGTTTAGATCGGCAATTTGCTGTCCTAAGTAGTTGATGTGATTTACCTTAATGCCGATGGCCCCGTTGATTTCCTCCCGGTAGCGCCCCAGCTGTGTGTAAGTGTGACTTACGGCATCGGCAAGCAGCATACCGGACTGCCGCACTACAGAACGTGCCGCAAGGTCAGAGGGAGTGAGGCTGAGCTGCTGCCATGAGCGCCAAAACTCTGTCAGTGCTGTCCCAATACCTGTATCTGAAGGTTCGTTGAAGATCATCTCAATCTGCTCATAGCCGCCCATTAAGGCTTCCCATTCACCGGTTGTTTGGCTTTCCAAGCGCAGCTGCATCTCGATGAATGCGTCGTGAACACGGCGGACTTCGGCGATTTCCACACCTGTGCCAATCTGCCCCGGTGATGCCGGGCGGTTAAATGCCGGTGCCGTGTAGGGATTGCTGGCCGAAAGACTCACCTTTTGTCGGGAAAAGCCTTCTGTGTTGGCATTGGCAATATTATGGCCGGCAACAGTAAGTCCCATTTGCTGGGCTTGAAGTGCCCTTAGGCCCATCTGTAATCCTGCAAAAGTGCTTCGCATACGTATCTCTACCCCCTAGACTCTGGCATCCAACCGGCTGTGGCGGTGACGAGGTGCCTTCTTTTCCCCCGGCCGCTGGTAGGTGATGGGTCCGGTTTCTCCGGTAAGCAAGCTCAAGGAGAAGTTGGCCAGTGCAATGGAATGGGTCAAAAGTTCTGCATTTAGAATGTTTATATCTTGGAGTTTTAAAAGCTTAGCTTTTAGCTCTTCACCTAAGGCCATCAGCTTTTCCCGCCTTGATGGAGAAACATATGGTGCTAGATCCTTTAGATTATCTGGGGTGATGTCTTTTACACCTAGATCTGCAAGCGTACACTTGATTGTTTCACTAAGGTGCAGCCGGCGGCTTTCAACAGCATCAAATTCCTTAAGCAAAGCTGTTTCTGTTTGGACGATTTGCTCCAAACGGCCCAAATCATCATCTACAAGTGCCTGGCTTTTGCATTCCCCTTGATCTAAAAGCTGAACTACTCCCATATCGGCTTGGCTGAGCAGTTCAAGTAAATTATCTATCAGTTCGTCCGGCAGTAGAACCTTTAACCCATGGTCAAAGGTATCGCGTGCTTGACCCATGGAGAGCCTCCTTAAATTACTAGCTGTTAATCATCCTGAAGCATTTCTTCAACCGCGAGCCGGGCCAGGAATTTTTCTGCGACATCCCGGGGCGAAACACGGTAAGCGTCTGTTTGGATCGCGTTTTTAAGTTCCGCAACTTTCTCTGCCCTGACATCGGGAAGAGCAGCCAATTTGGTCATGGCCTTTTGTATTTCCTGGCTGGCATCTGAGATAATCACCTTGTCACCGCTTTGCTCCGGAGCTGTTTTGGGCCCCGAATGTGAGCGGGCCTTTTGCTCTTGATACAGTTTGGTGATTAACTGCACTTGTTGTGATGAAATTTTCATCTGCCGCGGTGCCCCATCTACTTCTTCCGGGGCACACATTCACCTCCGGCCCATACGTTTTAAAAACCTTACTGATATATCTATCGGCAGGTTGTATGCGAAACTTTAATCTCTTCTGCGGCGTCTGAGTACACTGTTGCGCACATAAAAACCGCCTCCACGCCGTTCATCATCTTTTTGGGTCCTTTGCCCCGGTGATTTTGAACCTAGGGCTCTGCGGGCATCTTCCTGCATGCGCAGTCCGCATTCAGTGCATAAACGTCCGCTGTCTATGGGTGTGCCGCAGCTTTCACAAGTCAGGCCCAATCCGTCCATACCGGCCACATCGATGCGGCCTGAACGCACCCAATCGTACAATTCCTTACGCTCTACACCGGTCTTTTTAATAATTGTCAAAGCCGTTGCTCCCGGATTCTCTTTGATAAAGGTTTTTACCCGTTCAAACCGCTCTTGTTCCTCTTTTTCACATTGGGCACAAAGTCTGATCCCGCTGTGAGGTGCATTAAACAATGTGCCGCAGTTAATGCAGTTGCGCAAAGCCATTTTATTGGCCTCCTTCCTGTTTGTGACACAACATCAACGAGTCACTGCCGGATTCATCTGGGAAGTTTTCTGTCACCGCGATGGCAAATGTGAGGGCGTAAACTTCCGCGGCCCCGGCGTAAAGCAGTGTCCTTGCCATTTCGTCCAGTGTTGCCCCTGTAGTATATATATCGTCAATAACGCATAAAACCTTACCGGCAACTGTGGCCGGTTTTGCAACTTGAAATACACCTTTTAAATTGGCGCGTCTTGCCGGTGGCCCAAGTTTATTGGAAACTGCAGTATCGCTTTTTCGAATCACTGTACCCAACGGCAATCTGGGGCGAAACAGGTGACGGGCTGCTCCCTCCACTAAAAGCTCTGCTTGGTTGTATCCCCGGCGATGGAGTCTTTTTTCATGCAGGGGTACAGCCAAAAGGTGGGCTTTTTTAGGCACCCACTGCAGCCGCTTTGCTGCCAGGCCCAAAACTTGTCCCAAGGCCAAACCCAATTTGCGATTGTATTGGTATTTTACATCCCGAATTTGTTCTTTTACTGCACCATCATAGACTGTAAGTGCACGGTTTTTCGTGAAAAGGTGGCGGTATGCCTCACAATCTCGACAAAGCTCACCACAGGAAACTTGATCAAAAAGCGGGCGGCCGCATTTTTTGCAGATCGACCCATTTACTAAAGCCAGTCGCTCTAGGCAGATTCGACAAAGGTCAACTAGATCGATATGCCCAAGCTTTCTACCGCAGACAACACAAAGCCTTGCCGGAGGGAATAGGATTTTAAGGCTTCCATCCCAGATTCTTTTACAAACATGGGAAAAAGTGATAAAAGCACCCCCACCCTCCCAGGGCGGCCGGTGCCTGTTTATTTCCCTATTGTGGCAAACAAATCCTCCTCTAGGTGTCTTCCGGGAGTTTTAGTATCAATTGGTTGTCCTTTACTTCCACCCGCAGCCGTTCACCTATGCCTAAGGCTTCTTTGTATTCCGGTGGAATCTGCAACCTGCCGGCGGAATCCAAGACAACGTATTCATCATGGGATGCTGCATCTGGCGAGATCTCTTCATCGATCTCAAACGGCCGGCGTCTGACTGTTTCTGTGCTGGTTTTACCGTCTCTAATCTCCACAAATCGATCAACGGCATATGACATACTTCGGTCATGGGTGACAATCACTACTGTGACTTTGTACGTTTCGCTGACATGATGAAAGACTTCCAGAATCTGGCGGCTTGTTTTGGTGTCTAGAGCCCCTGTGGGTTCATCGGCTAACAGCACCTTGGGCCG
>JAAYQZ010000036.1 GCA_012519025.1 Bacillota bacterium | reverse complement strand
TAGAGACCTATTGGAAACCTATGTGGAAGTGCAGCTGCCCCAGGGTTTGAAGATGGTGAATGATGATATCGGCGGTTCTCAAGATGGATCCGGAGAGATTGACACTCACTTTGGGCGTGTTCGCGTGGTTACCGGGCCCCTGAGGCGAGGGGAGTCGGAAAAGGTCCTCCTTAAACTAGTTGTGGGCTTGGACATCGCTTCACCGCAAACTAGTATAAAGGCTGCGGCTTTCGGGTTTGCCCAAAGTGAAAAGGTTCATACGCCTACTATCACTAAAAAAATTACATTGGGCGAAGGGCCTTTTGTGCAGACTACACCCCGCACTCAGATAGATAGCCATGTGCTGGTGCCTGTAGGCGAAACCACAGTGTTGGAGTTGTTGGTTAAGCCGGAGATCCAAACCGGTCCACCTCCACCTTTTGTTAAAGAAGACTCGACCGCTGGGCGGGTGCAGCGCAGCGGGCTGGTGGGGGTATCGGAAGCACTTACACTGCATATGGGGTCTTTAGACAACCACCGGATGAGACTGCGGTTGGACAGCGGTGAACAAGTACTGGAGGGAGGTTTGTGGCATCACAGTCTCTACAGGAATGGGTTGCCTGACAGTGAACTTGCCATTGGTGGAATCCAGGGGGCGGCACGGCTCGGGGAAGGGTTAGTTTTGAGAGGGTTCTATGGTGTTTTGGATAACTGGCCGATACACAGTTTGCATCCGGCCAACAACACTGCAGGCCCCTTCCCACTTAAGACAGTTGCAGCGCCGAATGGGAAAATTGATTGCCGGCTCATCAGTTGGGATGAAGTAGAGCAAAAGTGGCATGTCGAAAGTCCGGTGTCGCCCCAAATAGATCACGATGCTGGGATTTTCACATTGGCCCGGCCTGTAAAGGAGTATAATGCCGCCGGTAGGAGACAATACATCGCTGTTTCCTATGAAGGGCAGAAGCTTGGCTCGGGTTTTACCTGGAAGGAATTGAGCTTGGAAATGGCAGCCGGTGGCCGGAGTTTGACAGGAAGTTATTTAGAAACCGGAGAACAGGGCGAGATCAAGCTTGCGGCATTGACAGGCATTTTAGCAGAAGAAAAGTTGAGGATGCATGCCAAATTGGGCTGCTTACTTGGTGAAAATCCCCAGGTTTTAGGCCGAGCAGTGGAAAATAGTGCTCCGGGTCGCTGCGCTTGGCAAATCGCCGGAGCTCTTGAAGTTCTACCTCAAATGCGGCTTGGTGGGGCCTGGTCTTTGGATAGTATAGGGCTGGGAGAATTCAGCAGCCTGACACTAGATAGGACCAATCTGCAAGATGACATGCAAGCCGACCAGCGGGAGCAAAAACTTGATGATTTGATGATCCAACTTGAAGATTGGTTCAGTGGTCAAAAGCAGGTCCTAAACACCCAGGTTTCAACATATCTTCCATTAGGAAAAGAATGGATACGCATATTATGTGCGGAGGTTGACCTCGGTGATGGTTGGAGTGCGTCTTTGCTCACCCAAAAGGCCGGACTGCTGATCAAAGATGAGGCAGAACCCCATCTTGTTGAGCAAACCGCAAGTAAGGGTTGGGAAAAAAGCATTGCTTTTCAAACGGATGATTTAACAAAATGGAGGCTTGGTTGCGGCCAAAGAACCAACACAAAGATCACTGATCAAACCCATGGACACAGCCAAGAAGAAAGCCAATATGGCTTTTTGTCAATCAGCAGCACCGGTAAGCAGTTTGAGTGGGACGGGAGCCTCACCTTAAGTCAAAATCGCCATCTGCAAAACAAGTCATTTAATCCTCTGGGCGTCAGCGCGAGTTTCAGCGCATCGTATGAATGTGGGAGCTTGAAGCCGTATATTCGCAGTACACACGAACTGGCTCCAACCAAGGGAAAAGAAGCCAATAAGCCCCACGGGAGAGAGTTGACACTGGGTGTGCAGGCTGAGGTAGGTCCACGCTGGCAGTTAGATTTGGCCCACAGTCATTCCGAAAGACAAGAGCGCCAGGCTCAAGTTGTGTCGATGAAGACAAATTACCAATTGAGTGCACATTGGGTTTTATTTAGCAACATAAAGTGGGAGCCGTTCGAAGGCGGTATCGGGTTGAGGGGGAAAAGCCCGTCTGGGGTCACGCTGGATCTTGTTTGGAATCGCCCCAACCCGGTCGATAAAGGCCGCGGTTTGCCCAAGACCTTAGACGAATTCACCTTAAGCCTTGCTCAAAGCACCTCCAAAGGATGCCTTACTAAACAAGAAATTGCTCTTAAAACCACTGTGGAGGCAGGCAAGTGCAGTGCTTGGGAAATTAGAGGGGAGGGTGATTGGAGGCTCAGCAAATCTTGGGAAGCGTGGCTTTTCGGTGCTTATAAGGAGACAGCGGGAAACAATCCCATCATTACAAGACAGTGCATTGTAAGGCTTTCCCGCAGACTAAACAAGCAGTGGGCGGGCTTTGGACAAATAGGCAGTTGGCAGCAGCTGGATAAGCGCGAAATTGGCTACAGCCTCGGTCTAAGCCGCAGTATATCTTCGAACGCCGCTTTGGCCGTTGGCTGCACGTGGCAAGATTCCAAAGATGTCTCAACCGGCGGATTGCTGTCAGCGGCACCGGGTCTTTTCATACAGGTTTTTGCAAGGTGAATAAATTCAAAATCCGCCCAATCCCCCGGGCATAGGTAGGATTTCCGGAAAATCCGGGAGATCTTGCTTAAGTTCGTCCGGCCAGTCGTCAATAAGTTTGGTAAACAGCAGTTTCATCAATTTCCATGCTAGTTCGGGATTTGGTGAAAGTGACCATATGCCAAAAACCTCATTACGTTCGGGATGTGCAAGACCATACACCACACCATTGACCTTTCGGACAGATTCGATGGGCAGACTTTCCAAAAAAGGGTCTTCGGGTTTGATAAAGGATGTCAGTTCCAGTAAGCCGCCGTGCTCTGCCAGCATATGGAAGCGATCTTCCCATAAAGAAAAGATATCCGGTGCATCGCGTGCACCCAACAAAACAACCAATTTCTGATCGTAGGCTATAGTCGGTGTTACGAAAACAGAAAGATAATGTTCGGGGTGGGATTCATTAAATTCCTGCACAAAATCATCGTAGTAAGCTGTTTCCAGTATTCCACCCGGAACCATGATACTCAATTTAGTTTTGCCTTGGGCGGGATCTGGACCAGACCCTGCGGCAAAAACTAAAACTCCAACAGCCAAAACTACACCAATGATAACTAGGGCTTTTTGAAATGGGGTTCGCTGTAAATAGCGGGAATCACCAAGATCATTTTTTGGTTGTGGCTTCAAGGTAACAGCTACTTGCGGGCAGCCGTGTTTTGTGCATCCGGCGGCGGCCCGCCAGCAGTCTGCGTGGTGAGCACTTTTGCAGCGGGGACATATGACAATCTCATCTCCAGCTTCGAACTGATCCAAACAGGCTGTACAGTTGGTGTGCACGAGTTCGGCATCAGCTGACAACATGATTACCTGTTCCGCTCCGGCCACTTTTTAGCCCTCCTGACGGATTATCCGATTGTTTGGCCATTTAGATCATAATATCATATTTAGTGATATACTTCCATGGGGCACCAATGATCTGTTTTTCCAACCCGGCGCTTCTGTCTGAACGGACTCCAATAAAATTCCAAATAACACAGCAGGCCGGCAATGCCGGCCCGCGCAGAACCCTGGAATAGTCAAAAAAATTCATTTTGACGAGCAGAGTTTATGTTTCCAAAGGTGCTGTAGAAAGATCCTTCTCCTGTTGAACACTATCCCTTGCCTCCGCCCGTTCGGGGCCGGCTTGTGCCCGATATTGGGTTATGGCTCCTGAATTTACCAACGCGATCTTGGCCGATGCCGGTCCGACCAGTTCGTACAAAACCGAAGACGAGAGAATAATGGTAAGCAGCATATCTCCTACACCCTCAGGTAGGATGCGGTGTCCCAAAAAGGCAAGACCAATGGCTACCCCCGCTTGGGGTACTAAGGCTAATCCCAAATAATTGCGGATGGGTTCAGATGCTTTTGTGAGCGTACAGCCCAAATAGGCTCCTAGGTATTTGCCAATAATTCGAATGACGAAATATGTTGTGCCTACAACTCCTAAAGTAGCAAAGGCACTGATGTCTAATTTCATACCAGATATAACAAAGAACATGCTCATGATGGGGGGAGTGAACTTGCTGACTTGATCGTAAAGGTCTTTATCCTCCGTCATGTTGATGTAAACTGTTCCAAACAGCATACAAGATAGTAATGGTGAAATATCTACCGCAGCACATAAACCTGCGAGGCCCAACAGCAGTGCAACGGTGAGAATCAGGCGGTTATCTTCACTGCGTTTGGGAGTCATCAGTTTACTCAAAACGGCTCCACTGGCAACCCCTATAACCAAAGCAATGACATTGTAGACAACCGGCAGCATAATCTCGGCAACAGAATAACCTGTACCGGGATTGGCACCTATGAGTGCTGTAGTGATGCTGAATACAATCAAACATATGGCATCATCAATAGCGACTACCTGCAGAAGCGTGTTTACGAATTCTCCCCGGGCATTGTATTGACGAATAGTGACCATAGTACTTGCCGGTGCCGTTGCTGTAGCAATGGCACCTAAAACCAAAGAAAAGTCCCAATCAAACTTAAACAGGTACCGCATTGACAAAGTTATAAATATGCCTGCCAACAAAGACTCAGCTAAAGCGATGACTAAGACACTCCAGCCTGTTTCCCGAAAGGCATCTTTTCTGAAAAAGCGGCCTACGCCAAATGCGATAAATGCAAGGGCAATATCACTGACAAACCCCATCCCATCAATTAACTTATGTGGTATAAAATCCAAAATGTGTGGGCCGATGATGATGCCGGCAATGATATAGCCTGTTACATTAGGTAGTTTAGCAAGTTTTGTGATGCGAGTAAGCAAAAATCCCGCAAGCAGGATAACAGATAGTGATAGTAGAATGGTCGTGGTGATATTCAATTGACTGAAGAGATTGCCCATTGATCGCGCTCCTTAAAGTCCGACATGAAAATCAGCACAAAAGAAACATAGGTTTTTGAATCGAATGCGTGGATCTTGTAAAAGGAAACAAAGGAAACATGATACTCTGCATCGTTGCCACCTCTTCTTCTTTATGCTAATATTATAGTTGCAATCGACATAAAGTAAACTTATTCTTTGTTAGCGGAGTATAACATGCTGTTATAACGAGGTGGTCAAGTTTGATTGATCCCAAGCTTTATACCCTTTTGGCAGTGGTAAAGTTTAACACTTACACAAGGGCGGCAGAGCATCTTTCTTTGACTCAGCCGGCTGTTTCCCAACATGTAAAACAGCTGGAAAAGGAGCTAAATGTCAAGCTCTTCAATCGTGTTGGCAACGAGATCAAACCTACGAGTGAAGGGCAAATTCTAATTCAATACGCTCGTCAGAATATTGCCTTATACGAGCGCATGAAGCAGAGAATTTTAGATGAACAGACCCAGACCAGAAGGCTCACTGTGGGCATTACCCACACTGCTGAAAGCAACGCAGTGGCCGAAGTCTTGGGCAGGTATAGTGCAAAAAATCCGGGCACCAGCATAACTATTATTACTGACACCATAAGTGATCTTTATGAAATGCTGGCCAACTATGAAGTGGACTTAGCCGTTGTGGAGGGCAGAATTAGAAATAATTCATTTAATTCGCTTTTGCTTGATACCGATTCTTTAGTGTTAGTTTTGTCCAACAACCATCCACTGGCTGGGAAAAATATGGTGACAATCAACGAGCTGAAGCAAGAACCTTT
The DNA here is from genome assembly GCA_012519025.1 of Bacillota bacterium. Taxonomy (GTDB): domain Bacteria; phylum Bacillota; class Limnochordia; order DTU087; family DTU087; genus JAAZMF01. The sequence continues at coordinate 2,862 of JAAYQZ010000036.1, read as the reverse complement.
AATATTGCGTCGGCCAGCCTCCAACACCAGGAATCTATTTGCTGCCCATTTGGAGAGCAACAATATGTCCCTTTCTGAGTTTAACGTCGTCTTAGAAGTAGACAACGTGGCCACTATCAAAGATTTGATTAGGCGAGATATAGGGGTTTCTATTTTGTCCCGCAGTGTTTGTTTGGATGAACTTAAAAAAGGCAAAATCACCGTACTTCCCATTGAAAATCTAAGTATGAGTCGTGAAATTAACATTTTATACCACAGTGATTTTATCCATATCGATATCCTGCACAACATAATGAAAGAATACAACAAAGTAGTCAAATTCTACGCATCTTGAATACATTTTTTAACAGCAAACCGCAGTGCTCGGGGCGGATGACGTGCCTTTACCCGCCCCTATGTGTTGGCAGACCCGTGTTCTAGTTTACCAGATTAAGGTACCGGCTTTTTCCCGGTTAATGGCTTCATCCATGATCACCTTGGTAGCGGTTGCGCCGATGCGATGTGCCCCCGCTTTGTGCACAGCCAAAGCAGCGTCAAGATCCCGAATGCCGCCAGCTGCTTTAATTTTGACGTTTGGACCTGCGGCTTCTTGCATAAGCAACAGATCAGATATAACAGCGCCTTTGGTGCCAAAACCGGTGGAGGTTTTCACAAAATCTGCTCCTGCCTCTCGGCAGATTCGGCAGGCTTCTTTTTTTTGCTTCTCGTTTAAGTAGCAGGTTTCCAAAATGACTTTCACTATAGCCCCTTCGCTGTGGGCAACAGCCACAATTTCATGGATCTCTTCAGTCACATACTGAATATCCCCGGAAAGCAGACGGGCGAAATTCATAACTACATCCAATTCAACGACACCTTCAAGTACAGCCTCACGGCATTCAGCCAGCTTGTTTTGCTTAGTTGTGGTACCGTGGGGGAAGCCGATGACAGTGCTCAATGCGACACTGCTTCCTTGCAGCAGTTCGGCTGCTATTTTCACATCGGCAGGTCGTACACAGCAAGATGCTGTATCATACTCTTTCGCCAACAAACAACCGGTTTTCACATCTTTCAAAGTCAAATTGGGACGTAAAAGAGAATGATCGATCAATTGCGCGATGTCCCGTGCTTTCATTAATCAACACCCCTTCTAAGGAAGTTTAGTTTCATTATTCGGTTCCGGGGGTAATTGGTCCTTTAACACCCTCAAGTTTGATCTTTTTCGTGCTTCAGATGGCACCCATTGCTGATATGAATATGATATGATCATCTGTGATATTAACGCATATTGAATACAACAGCAGGGAAGGTGACAGTCCATGGCATTTCGGTTTACGAAAAAAGAGGTGCACATCAACGGTCGACTCCGGGAATACCATATAGTTGAACACGACGGTGCCGCCGCGATAATCCCGTACCATGAGGGCAACTTAACATTGGTGCGGCAAACAAGGCCCGCTGTGGGCGGACAAGTTCTGGAAATCCCCGCCGGCGCGCTGGAAAAAGGTGAGAATCCTTTGCTGGCCGCTAAGCGTGAATTGGCAGAGGAGACAGGTTGGCGCGCCCAGTCCTGGCATAAATTAGGTGAAATCTATGTGGCAGCAGGCTACAGTTCGGAAGTTTTGCACATGTATTTGGCAACTGAACTAACTATGGGGCCCCAAAACCTCGACGACTCCGAGGATATAGAAGTGGTGCATTTGCCGTTAGAGGATGTGCTGGCAATGGTGAAAAAGGGCAAGATCAAAGATGCAAAGACTTTAGTTGCATTACTGCAGCTCGAATCTTGGCTGGGGCAGCGTGCAAAAGCATCCAATGAGTGACAATACATAATCCATCGATCCGGGTGAGGGAGGGTGCGAGTGATATGAAGGCAAAGTACCATGAAATGATGGAAGAGCTGAAGTTTATAACCAGCCATGAGGGATTTATAGACGTGTGCTTGGATCTTAGAGATTCCATGTATTTCTATGACAAGGGATTAGTTTTGGCAGGTTACGCTAGTTCAGTGGAGATGCTGATGAGCCTTGCCATGTTTTGGGCCACTTTAGAAGGCCCCCAAGCCCAACAAGCGGTTTTTGATCAAATCGCATCCATCCTCGGCGGTTTGGATGATAGATTGCGTTCGGACGGCGTATCTATGGACATCACCAGCTTAACAGAGACTTTCTTGCAGACCAGCGGTTGGGTTCTGGAACAAAGACATATTGTCTTTCGGGAAATGTTTTATGCCTATGGAGATAACGACTACGATTTGCATGAACACCCGGATAAGCTTTTGAGACAGATCCAATCTGTATTGGAGACTGATACCGATTATGCAGCAAAATTGATGGGAAAAGTGGGTGCTATGGCCCTGCGTGGTGTTGAGATCAGACCGGTTTGGTTCTTGATTGCCAGACCGAGAATGCAGATGTGGCTCAGAGGTATTTTAGGGGCTATTCAAAATTTCGCCTCTGCCGCGCATTTTTCATTTCCAGTGGATACAGTGGAAAAAGAAAAGCAGAAATGGGGGATTAAGGCCCGTAAGTTGGTAGTTGATCTTAAAACATTTCGCAACCTTCGCTATCCCATGCTCCCTGCTGATCCGCCGGACATTTTGGCCAGAGGTCAACACGATAGCGACCTTTTGGAACTATTTGACGACAGGCCTTTAGGAAGTGAAACAGCGCTGCGGCTTGCCGGCAGCGAAAATGTAAACCATCATGTATTGATGGCTATACTGGAATCTGAGGAGCTTTGCGAAAAAGATGCCCCCGGTGATGGCTGGGCACCGGTGAATGTGATGGCGGTTTTAGAAAAACAGGGCGATCCGGGAACCATTCCCACTCTTTTGAGGCTTTTGGGGAGACTGCGCCCAGATAAATTGCTTTATCGACGAGT
>JAAYQZ010000035.1 GCA_012519025.1 Bacillota bacterium | reverse complement strand
TAGCCATATCTAAAATTCCCTGAGAACCAATCTGCTGTCCCATTTCAATAAACACCACATTGGATGAAACGGCACATGCATCCAATAGCGAAATTTGACCCCATGCATGTTGATTGAGATTGGATATTTGCTGTCCCTGTACTTTAACCATACCGGGGTCATTAAAAACACTCTCTAAATGGAACGTCCCTTGGCTGAGTCCTGCGGCTAATACGATCAGCTTAAAAACCGATCCCGGTGGATAAAATCCGGCGAAAGCTCGGTTGTATAAAGGACTTTGGGCGTTATCCGCTATAACGGCCCAGTTGGTGTCTACATCATTGGGCTGGAAACCCGGTGCACTCAATACCGCTAAAATACGACCGGTCTCCACTTCCACAACGACTGCTGCACCAAGGTAATTGCCAAAAACCCGCTCTATGTCCTGCTGTAATTTTAAATCTATTGTAGTAACAACATTATAGCCGGTGTTTGACCCGGATAAAAAATGTCGGATTCGCCCCCATACGGAGGTACCCGGATAGGCCTGCCCCATTAAAAGTCTGTCAAGGGTCTTTTCCAAGCCGGCAGCTCCGTAGCGCAAGCTGTAATAACCAATTGTGGAGGCAAGTCCCTTGGGGCCATAATAACACCTTTTGTACCCTTGAGATTGCCTTACGCTATCCGCTATAACTTCTCCGTAAGTGTCGAATATCCCTCCCCGTGGCGACCACTGCCGCTTGTGTAACACCTGTGGATTGGCAGGGTGTGCGGCCAACAATTTCCTTTGTCCTATCTGCCAATAAAATGCACTGCACACCATTACCAGAAATCCAATTAGTACGGCATATCTAAAGTATTTGCCGGTGTTTTTCACCGCCACAGCTCCTTACGGGAAAGATTCAAGAGTAAACCAAGGCAGACAAAATTGGTAACCATAGCACTGCCTCCGTAGCTAAAAAAGGGTGTAACCAGCCCTGTTAAAGGCACAAGACGCAGTATGCCGCCGTTAACTAAAAAAGCAGAAAGCCCCCACCCGATGACAACGGCAATCCCCAAAAGCCGCCAAAATTCATGGCTGCAGCGGTACGCTATATATAGACCTCTGGTAAACAGCAGAAAATAACCGGTTAAAACAGCCAATAATCCCAAGAAACCCAGTTCTTCCCCCAGTACAGCCAAAGGCAAATCAGTATATGCTGCAGGCAAAGCGTGACTGTAACCTTGGCCAAGACCTCTTCCCATCCAACCTCCATTAGCCAAAGCAAACAGAGCCTGTACTATCTGATATCCTCCTCCGAACAGATTCTGCCACGGATCGATCCAAATGGCAAAACGCAAGCGGACATGGGGAAAAGCAAACCAAGCTAGTCCTCCACCCAGTGCCCCTAAGATAGCGGGATAAATCAGATAACTGACCTGCCCGGTTGCTGCAAATCCCAAACCCGCAAACAACAAATAATAAACTAAAGCTGCTCCCAAATCTTTTTGGGCCACCAAGACAAATAAAAACAAAAGCCACATTAACAAAAGTGGCAGTAAATATCGGGGTTCCGGAATCCTGAAACATCCCCACTTACAGGTTGGGTGAGCAAGCAGCAGTCGATTTTCACTAAATAGAGCGGCAAGGAAAATTCCCAGTGCAGGTCGCACTATCTCCCCTGGTTGAAACTGTAAGAAACCGCAGCTGAGCCAAAGCCGTGCCCCTCCCCGTTGTATGCCGAAAAATACCGTAAGGAAAAGCAAGACCAACCCCAGCGTTGCCACCAAATAGCGATAGTCTTCCAGCCGCACCCAAAACCTGGGCAAGGCAATCCAAGGAACCAAGAAAATCCCCAATAATATCCATTTGAGCTGCTGAACGGCTAAAGACAGTGAACCACCGCTTAAAATAACCAAACCCATCACACATATAAAACCGCAAAGCGGTAAGAGGTTTTCATCCCCGGTGAAATCGGCTAGACAAAAAACTGCGTGCAGTCCCACAAAAGCAGTACCCAAGCAAAAAGCAAAAAGAAACGCCCAATACACAGATTGTTCCCGTCCGTGCACAGCCAACAACACACCCAGAAAAGCAAGCGGGACTATAAGAACAACCCGGCCGCGCTCATTGGGTCTCCTGCGGTTTCGAGAGGTAAAAGGATTGACTTGCATTCCGGAGGCTTTCTGTGCATTACCCATGGACTCCCGCCCTTGTTAGCGAAAGATTACTTACAAAAACACCAATAAGGCCGTTATGTTATCATGACCTCCCCGTTCATTGGCCAAATGCACCAGCTCCTCGACCGCGACTTGCGGATCCGCAGCATTTACAATCAGTGTCTCTATCTCTTTGCGACTGACTAAAGAGTAAAGTCCATCTGTACAAAGCAGCAGTGCACTGGTGGAGGCTGAAGACAATTCATGGAGATCGAAGTTGGCAGTTGGATGTGTTCCCAGCGACCTTGTTAAGATATTGCGATGAGGGTGCCGCAGGGCTTCTTCCTCATCCAATGCTCCGTTTCTAACTAATTCACCGACAACAGAGTGATCCCATGTGACTTGAACAAGTTTCTCTTGCGAAAGTGTATAAACCCGGCTGTCCCCTATATGGGCGATATAAATCCGATCATTTAAAAGCCATGCCAAAGACAATGTCGTGCCCATACCGGCCATATCCTCATGTTCTTTGGCGGTCTGGAAAACCAGAGTGTTGGCTGATTTTAAAGCCTTTTGCAATGAGGCCACTGGTTGTTTTCCGTCAAAAGCCCATTTTTCGATCACCTTTAAAGCCAAGCCACTGGCCACTTCCCCGGCCTGATGGCCCCCCATGCCATCTGCAACGGCAATTACACACCCTTTAACAAGATAGGCATCCTGGTTTACAGTCCTAACCTGGCCTATATGAGTTATAGCGCCAACCCGCATCGCTGTCATCCTTCTCCTACAGATGGATTCAGAGGCTTATGAAAGACGACCACCGCATTGCCCATGGTAATGATAGCAGCCTGCCCGAGCCTTTGCGGTGTAATCACAAGTTCTCCATTTACATATGTACGGTTTCTAGTGCCTAAATCCTCTAGCCAATATTCCTCTTTCCAAAGATAGATGCGGGCATGCATAGTTCGAACAAATTCATTATTGCAAATGGGAACGCTTTGAGAGTCTTGGCCCAGAAAAATCTCATTTTTAAAGGTAAATATGTTAAGGGACCCAACCATGTTATCGGGCACAGTTAAAATGTAAGCCGATGGCTCACATTCGGACTCCCATGATGTCCAGGCAGAAGAATTGATTATTTTCCAAAGAAAGTTAAAGGACAGCATTAAAAACAGTCCATGAAAAGGCCACCACCACTTACTCAACGTCGTTCACCATGTGAAATCCCAGTTTGCAGCCTCCCAATTGAACAATATCCCCATCGGTTAAAATAGCCTTTGTAACCTTGTGGCCGTTGATGGAAAGACCATTTTTACTGTTGTTGTCTTCGATCCAGTATCTTCCCCTGGTCCAGCGAATTACAGCATGCTGCCTGGAGACCCCGGGATCTTTTAGCTGTATATACTGATTTTTGCCCCTCCCTACCCCGGTTGGCTTCAAATCAAGCGCCCACTGCCGGCCTTGATCCGGTCCTTCTAAAACTACAAGGCCGGCTTGGGCATTCCGTTTACCAACAGATTGCACCCTTAAAGAATTCTCAGGCGACAGTTTGTAAACCTGAGTATGAGCATTGCCGCTGCTTAGAGAAATGCCACCGCTTTTGGCATCTGGTGAACATTCATTCGCTCTCGATTCATCAAAAACTGCTTCGTGTCTGAAGGTGCCCAGTTTTATACCGCTTTCTACCAAAAACTCTATATGAATGGGTGCCGGTACTGTAAGCTGCCGCTGCCGGGTCCGATCTACTAGATATTCCCGGATATCTTGAACGACTGTCATGTGAAGTGGTTCAAGGTTTTGCCAATCTTGTTTGGACAAATAAACACTAAATCGATTGGGGACATATACACATCCTATGCTGACTCGGCGATTGGACAACATGGCTTTGTCAAGTGCTTTTGCTATTTCCTGCGGCTGAACGCGGTGTTGACGGGAAGTGCCGGCCAGGCGGATGAACAGCCTTTCCAGCAGCCCTTCAACTTGGCCCAGAAACTTCATAGCTGCCCTGCCTCCCATTGTCCTTTCAATTGTCCGCAAGCGGCGGCAATATCTTGCCCCCTTTCCTTGCGAACACTAACTGCTATTTTGTGGTTTTTCAATACATCCTTGAATTCCTCGACATTCTCGCGGCGCGGTTGCAAGAAAGGCTCTCCTGCGATGGGGTTGACTGGGATGAGGTTAACATGACACAAAAGCCCCTTAAGCAAGACTGCCAAAGCAACTGCATCTGCATGTGTATCATTAAAACCGTCCATTAAGGCGTATTCGATCGTAATGCGTCGCTTTGTCTTGCCGATATACTCCCGCAATGTCGACATTAAATCACTTATGCTGTGTTTTTTGTTAATGGGCATGATCTTGCTGCGTTTGTCTTCAAATGCAGCATGAAGCGAAATTGCCAAGGTAAGTCCCAATTTTTCTGAAGCCAAGCGACGAATACCCGGAACCAACCCACAGCTGGATACTGTTATGCTTCGACTGCCAATGTGGAGCCCCCACGGCGCGTTAATAATCTCGATACTTTTCATAACGGCATCATAGTTAGCCAAAGGCTCACCCATACCCATAAAAACAACGTTGCTGGGCAATCGCCCCACATCTTGGCCTATTTGTAAGATTTGATCCACTATTTCACCTGCTGTGAGGTTGCGGCTGAGACCGCCTTGACCGGTCGCACAAAAAACGCATCCCATCCCACACCCCGCTTGGGTGGAAACACATACTGTTTGGCGTCTTTTTTCCGGGATAAATACAGCTTCTATTAGTGGACCATCTTTTAAGGCAAATAGATATTTTCGCGTCCCATCTATTGAATGTTGAACATTGATCATTGTCAGCGGTCCTAACGAAGTTTCCCTTGCCAAATGCTCTCTAAGGCTCAAAGGGAGGTTGCTCATCTTCTGTATATCATCTACAAAACGACTGTACAACCAATGGGCAACTTGCTCAGCTCGATAGGAGGGCTCTTCCCACTGCTTCAGCAGGTTTTCCAATTCCTCTTTTGTTTTTCCTACAAGAAATGTAGTTTCAGATTGCATAATATCTGTCTCCAGTCTCACTAATAGTATGAGATAAGCAATGGCAAACTATGCCAAGTTAAGTGTTCCATGTGTGTTTTTCGCACCGCATTTCTGCCATGAATCTTGACTGCTTCGGGCAAAATAAGACCACAAAACCCAAAGGAGGGAGATTCATGGGTAAAAAGGGCAAGGTGTATTTTCTCGCCTCTTATATTGAATATCTTTTTAATGAAGGAATCAAGTCAGAGGAGTATTATCTGGGAGATGCCAGCCGATTTCTGCGGTTTTTGTTGAGCAGGGTCGAACACAGTGACATTGAAGCTTTCGTCAAAGACATGTCACCATCTTATGAAAAACGCCTGAAGAAAACATTGAGGAAATTCTGTGCTTTCGCCCAGGCGGAACTAAACATAAACAATGATGTGTTGAACCGCATATAGTATTTGACAACAGGCAAAACTGCGGGATATAATGTAAACATATGATTGCGGGGTATGGCGCAGTTTGGTAGCGCGCTTCGTTCGGGACGAAGAGGCCCTCGGTTCGAATCCGAGTACCCCGACCAAAGGCACACGGCCGCCGGCTGTGTGCCTTTTTTTAAGTATGCTTAGTTTGCCAGTCTCGTTTTATACTTCAGCTGATCGGCTAACTTGGCAATAATCAGTGAATTGGTAGGAAAACGTCCCCGGCTAATTCTGCCGGTCAACTCTTCCAAATAGGATCTATTGCCATGGTCCCATGCCGTGATCACAGCATTGCGTATGGCAGCTTCCACGCCGCCAGGTGTTGTATTGTACTTATCAGCAAGGCGGGGGTACAGCTCCTTTGTTAAAGAGCCACCTAGGAGCCCCTCTTCCTCCATGACCGTTAATACAGCGTCTCTTAGATAATTATAACCTTTAAAATGTGCCGGAATTCCGATCCTGTGCAGCAACTCAGTTACCATGAATTCTTTGTTAGTTGGACGTAACCCCAGATGGTTGCCAACACTGGCCTCTGTTTCGGCTGTGCGCATGACACCAGTATCTGGTGCATTACCCGCAAATTGGCGGATGCGATCGGCCAAAACGTCTAGGTCAAAGGGTTTTACGACAAAGTAGTCTGCACCTAGATCGGTAAAACGGCGTATGATTTCCTCTCGGCCGAAAGCGGTGAGCACTATAATTTTTGGCCGCTGTTCAATCTCCAACTTCGACAACCGCTCCATAACACCCAAACCATCGAGATGCGGCATGGTAATGTCCAACAAAACTACATCAGGCCGCTTTTCCTCGATGTAGACAAGGGTCTCCTCACCATCATAGGCTATTCCCACCACTTCCATGTCTTCCTGCCCATTCAAAAACGTCTCAAGGGTCTCACAAAGTCCTACATTGTTGTCAGCTATGAGGATCTTTACCATCCGATCTGCCTCCCGCGTTATTTTTACAGACCAATGCTGCTTTTCCGCCATGAATAGAGGTCGAGCATAGTGCAGTAGTTCGCTAACCAACAAAACATTCCTGCAAGAGTTTGGTGAATTTGCCCATTATTGGTATGTTTTAGTCTTTTCCGAGAGGTGCCCGCAGGAAATTTGTATATTCCATTGGGAAGCGGATATGCTAAATCCAGGCAGTTTTGGGATAACGAGATGGATGACCCGGATGCATCCAGGCGAGGTTGCGTAGAAAAGACCGGTCACTTCGTCATGCCGGCTCGGCGTTCCAAACGGCCAGGTATGTACTGCCGACGGTAGAAGGACATCAACCTTCTACCGTTTTCTGTTTAGGTAGCGCGCTTTCGAAGCACAGCAATGAAAAAGCCGTCTGTTCCGTGTTTGTGGGGAAGAAGCTGAAGAGGTTCTGCAGCTGCCGCCAACTGTTTAAAAGGGTGAGGCAGTTGACGCCTTGTGTCCAATAGTATGAGATCGTTGTATTTTTCCAAGACCCACGCTATATTATCTTGGTTTTCACGTCTGTGGATGGTACAGGTGCTGTAGACCAATCTGCCGTTGGGTGCCAGACATGCATAAGCAGAATCCAAAAGCTGTCGCTGCAGCTGGACGAGTCCTTGAGTATGCTCTTCTTTTGCTCTCCATCGAATGTCAGGTTTGCGCCCCAATACACCCCATCCACTGCAAGGTGCATCAAGCATAACGCGATTGGCCTTGCCATGAAAGTGCGGTGGTAGTCTAGCGGCATCACCTTCAACCAGATGCACATTATAGACACCAAGCCGCAAAGCTGCCTTTTGCAGGGCTTTGAGTTTACCTCCATGGATATCAAAAGCAAACACTTCACCGCTGTTTTCCATTAAAGATGCCGCATGCAAAGTCTTGCCTCCAAGACCGGCACACAAATCATACACAATTTCATCCCGTCTGGGCCTTAGAGCATGGGTCACCAACATCGCGGCTTCATCTTGAACCGTAAAATGACCGCGCTTATAAGAATCAAGTTGGGTCACCTGTGACGCAGTCTGCACTTTAATGGCCTCTGGCGCGTATTGACTGGCCTCGGCCTCCACACCGGACTTTGTCAGCTGATAAAGCAGTTCTTCTTGTGAGATTTTAAGCGTGTTTGTCCGGAAAAACGTTGCAGGGGTGCGGTTGTTGGCCTCACAAAGACACGCTGTTTCATCAATGCCAAGTTCCCTACTCCATATGTCAACCAGCCATCGGGGGTGAGAATGCAG
>JAAYQZ010000034.1 GCA_012519025.1 Bacillota bacterium | reverse complement strand
ACCACCCCAACCAACAAGGATATTTCCTTAATATGCGTAATATTGCGTCAGACTCACATGTTTGAGTCCGCCATTTGAAACGCTGAGCATCTATTAAGGAGGTACCTGATTTGAATACAGTCAACGTCGGTATCATTGGTGTAGGAGGCATTGCCAACGGAAAACACATGCCTTCATTGGAAAAACTGCCTAATGTTCGCATGCTCGCCTTTTGCGACCTAATCGAAGCAAGAGCCCTTAAAGGAGCAAGGGACTTTGGCGTTCCGGAGGCCAAAGTATTTACTGACTACCGTAAGCTTTTGGAGATGCCGGAAATTGACGTTGTCCACGTACTTACAACGAATGATGGCCATGCTCCTATATCTATCGCGGCTTTAGAAGCCGGCAAACATGTCATGTGTGAAAAACCCATGGCCATGAACACCGATGAAGCCAGGGCCATGGTGGAAGCTGCTCGGGCTTCAGGTAGGAAACTCACCATTGGCTACCAGCTGCGGCAGCGGCCGGAATACCAGTACCTAAAAGAAGTGTGCGATCGCGGTGAACTGGGCCGCATTTATTTCACAAAAGCCGTTACTACAAGGCGTCGAGGGGTACCAACCTGGGGTGAGTTTCTATCTTTGGAAAAGCAGGGAGGCGGCCCATTAATAGACAACACCACCCATGTGCTTGATCTGCTTATGTGGCTGACCAATAACTATCAACCGGCAAGTGTCATGGGCAATACCTTCCATGAACTTGGCAAAACCCCCAACGCTGTAAATCTGTGGGGGTCGTGGGATCCCAACGAATTTACCGTTGAAGATTCAGCCTGCGGTTTCTTGAAATTTCAAGACGGTATGACCACCATGATAGAAACAGCCTGGGCCATCAACACTTTGCGAATAGACGAAGCAGCTATTATACTTTGCGGCACCAAAGCCGGAGCTGATATGGCTGATGAACTTAAGATCAATGGCGAAAGATTGGGGCGTTTGTACGAGGTATCCCCAAACTTCGAAGTCGGTGTAGTTGAACAAGATCTCGGCTATCTGGAAGCAAAGCAGTGGATCGATGCCATCGTCCATGATCGAGATCCGTTAGTTAAGCCGGAAGAAGCACTGGTTGTCACCAAGATTCTTGATGCCATATATGAATCATCACATACCGGTAAAGCAGTTTACTTTGACTAAAAAGATTTCCACACAGTACATGCTGGGAGATAGATATAGATGAACATAGGTGTCACACTGCCTGTGGAGTTCTTAATGGGGCATCCACATGATCAGTGGGGAAGCATGTACGGCGAACCCACAAAGTGTCTGCTTGCCCTAAAGAGCCTCGGGGTAACATCGGTGGAGCTTAGAGGAGTCTCAGAAAAAATCTACCCGAAGGATTTGCATAAGGCCCTTAAAGCAGTATTGGCGGCTGATCTTACTCCCACGATTCATGGGTGGCTGCCTCGCAATTTCACTGCCCTGGAAACACTTTTCGAAACAGCCGATGAAGTGCTGCAGGCTGCGGGTGTAGATCAGACAATCCCAATCACAGTACATGGATATGTTTTCGGTGAGTCTATTTTACGGCAAACGGCAGCAGATGACACGGTTTCGGGGCTTAAGACCCTTGGTTTCTTATT
>JAAYQZ010000033.1 GCA_012519025.1 Bacillota bacterium | reverse complement strand
GGCAACAGTATGTTTAACAACAGGGGGCCACGGCAAAGCGAGTCCGGCCAAATTCTTTTGGAATATATGCTGGTTCTGGCTTTTGTCGCTTTGCCACTACTATTAACGGCCGACACGGTGCGAAAGGCTATGGGTAAATTTCTTCACACTGTGGTGAGGACAGTGGCAATATGGCCAAGCGGCTCCTAACATCTCGGCAGAATATCAAATGAAAGGAGGGCAACGATGGGTCAGATCCTCTCCCAGCTATGGACGGACCAAACAGGTCAGGGCATGGCTGAATACGGATTGTTGACAGCGTTAATTGCCATTGCTGCCTTGGTGGCGGTGAAGACTCTGGGAGAGACTCTTAAAGAGAAATTTCAGGATCTAAATACATCATTACAAGGCGTTACAGCAAAATAAAAACATAACCTCTTCAGGGCATGGCTGGTGATTAAAGACATATCTGGGTTAGGATAACCAAGTGCCCCTTGCGGGCACGCTGCCCCTTTGCGATAAAGGCAATGGGGCAGCCCTTTCTATCGCCAAACGCTCAATAAAGGGGGTAGTTATGGAATCGGTAGTATGGTTTGAAAATGTGCAAAGCTTCGTTTTGTTTGCGGCTTTGGGGTGCTCGATCTACTATGACTTGCGATTTCGAATCATTCCCAACTGGTTAATTGTGTTGAGCTCCTCGGCGGCAGTTGTGATTCACCTTGTCAGCGGCTTCGGTATTTTGTTACATGCTGTATGGGTAGCAATTCTATTGGCTTTGCCTTTGGTGCTGGGCTTTCAAAAAGGGCAAATCGGTGGCGGTGATGTGAAATTGGTGGCAGCAGTTGCCTTAATATTGGGTCCCCGTGATGCTTTCCCTGCGTTCTTTATGGGAATCCTTGTTGCTGGTTTGTATTCAATGTATCAATTGCTCAAAACTCGCAGGTTATCTTTCAAAACTGCAAAGGAGAAACCCGTGATTTGGGTCCCATACGGCGCACTATATGCTGTGGGAGTGATTTTCAACCATATCTTAAGTGGGCTTTATCAGTAACTAATTGCTTGAAACATCTGTAGGAGGGTGATTCCATGGATGAACACGGGACAGCACTCTTGGAGTTTGCCATTGTTTTGCCTGTGTTGTTTATCGGGATATGGGGTTTGTTGGCTTTTGCGATGCACATGATTGAGTCAGAGATGCTTCATTTTGCTGCTTATAATGCCGCCCGGGTCGCATTATTGGAAACTGAACAAGCCGGTGCTGATCGGGCAAGACAATTTTTGGCAACAAGCCGAAAAGAGGCGATTTGGCTGTTGGAAGGGCTAATGGGGATGACTGGCGGGAACCTTTCAGTTACCAAAAGATCAAATGGGGTGGATGTAGAAATTACAAAAGAGATATCGTTTCTCGATAAAATCAGTCCGTGGTTTGGTGGTCAAGTATCACTGTTTAAGGAGCAGAAAATAGTCTATGGCTTGGGTGGGATAAGCAGATGAAAAAGGGTTTGCTCTCTGCACAGCTGTTTGTGGGGGATGAAGGCCAGGCAGCAGTGTTCTTGCTGATCGCGACCAGCATGATTATGGCCTTTGCATGTGGGCTTTACATAACCTCTTCATATCTTACTGCCAAAATTCAGGCGCAAAATGCAGCTGACGCGGCCGCGGTCGCAGGTTCTGGCGCTTTAGCCGATGTGCTGGACATTTTAACGCTCAGTAATTGGATAAAAACCTCTTCCTATCTATCACGGAGCCTTGGGTCCGCTTTGCGCACTGCAGTATCCGGTGCAACAACAGTGTGCAGACATGGTGCTCCGGCCTTTGCGACTGCCCGGATTGTAGAAATTGGCTGGAAAAATGGTGTTGTTGCAGTACCAACCAATATGCCGAATTTGGAAGTCGATTACAGACAACCAGACTTTTTAGGTATTACCATACCGTTTTCACCTAAATTGTTTCACGACCGGCTTAGACCGGGTCGAATCGGACGCAGGTATGTGAGGGTAGGTACCGCACTTTCACCGAAAGTACCTGACTTGATCAGGGAGCCTTTTTCAAGGGAGCTGCTGCGGAGTATGCCTTATGTGGGTGCGGCGGCAGAGGGATCAGTCAGTGGTTGGGGTCTTGCCATACCCAATTTCAAGGGGAAGTTAGGTAAAGTCCGGGAAGATCCCCGAAAATTGATCCAGGATTACTTAGACGCGAAGCCATGGTGAGCACTTTATTAGTTGGAGGGGCCTGTTTTGAAAAGGTATCTTTGGGAAGGCTGTGATGCAGGCCAAGCTCTTTTGGAACTGGTTGTTGTCATGCCCTTACTGTTGGTTCTATTAGTGGGAATAATGCAGTTGGCTTTAGTATGCCGCACAAACTTAATGGCCCACATGGCTGTAAGACATGCTGTTGAAATGCATTGGCAGGGAAGAACTAAGAAACAAATACAAGCGGAAATAGCCAGGTATTTCCAGCGATACCCGGTTATGCAGGCACAAGAGGTGTGTGTCCAATGGAAAAGCACGTTCTTTGATGAAACCATTGAAATTTCAATTGATCCACCGCTCTTACCCGGCACCGCCTGGCTCAAAAAGAAACCTACAGTCACGGCCTCTTTAACAGTTGCCCGGGAGATATTCAGCCTCAATCGGCTGCCCACAGCGAATGATATAAGAAGCTTTAAACGAAAATTGAATGAAAGCAGGTAAGAAAATGAATAGAAAATTCACATCACTCGTTGTAGCGTTTATGTGCATAGCCATCATTACATCCTATGCCTGGGCGCGTCCGGTGGCATTTTGGCACCCTGAGCTGTTTGGTGCGGAAGACAAGATGTCGTACGTCAACTGGATCTGGCAAAATGATCAATGGTTTGCAGTTGAAATGGGTTTGTTTATGGACGACGTTAACAAAGTTAAAACAGCGCTTGTCAAACAGGGTTGGGAAAATATCACTAGTGGTGATGCAGTCGATGATTTGATGCTGGAGATTCAAGACCTGTTTGGGCCGATAATGGCGAGTTACCTTGAAGCAGACCCCCGCGAACTGCTTTTGTTTTTAGCAGCTTTTTCCTTTACTGAGCAGATTCAGATGAATCAGGGACCTTGGGAAGCAAGAGCAATGTTTGCTGGGGATATTTTCGATCAGGATGGTAACGGTCAGTTTGTTGGGATCGAGGGTACGAGTGTTTATGTCGGGCTTTTAACTAATCCACAAAAGAACGATCCAGAGCCGCATTTGTCGCTTGAATTGTCTTGGGGTCCTGTCCCCGGGTCCCAATGCTCGTGCATTTTACTTTCTGAGACAGACCAATTCAACTGGGACATATTCGAGTACGAGACATCATGTTCTCCACAGGCTGTTGCAGATTATTACGAACAATCAAACGGTTGGGCATTCCACCAAATTGGTCTTGAGTTCTTTGGTGGTAGTCTTCTGGGGGACAGGCAGCTTGGTATAGTCATATCACCTGATTCCAAAAGCGGGAAGACAAAGTATACCATCCTAGAGTCTTATAATCTGGAGTGGTGATGGTATGTTTCGACACAGGTACCTTATATTAGCTGCTGTGTTCGCTGTTTTAGGTGCACTTATAATGGGACTGTATATTGAAAAATTGGAGAACGAGATTGCCGGCAAAGGTCAACATACCAGTGTGGTGGTGGCAAAAAGTTCTGTAGAAAAAGGCACAGAATTAGAACAGCGACTGGTTGAAGAAAGGCTTGTTCCAAGTCATCTGGTCCCCCGCGGGGCTGTGAGCGAACTGCAGGGTGTTGAAGGGAAGCACAGTGCCATAGAACTGACTGCAGGGGAGGTAATTATTGCAGACAGACTTTTAAATCCCGAAGAACAGGGCATTGCTTGGCAGTTGGAACCAAACCAAAGGGCTTTTGCGGTATCCCTTGCCGGAGTCAGCGGTTTGGAACAGGAATTAATTGTTGGCACACAGGTCGATATTCTCGGTACTTTGCTTGACTATCGATCCGGTGTAGAGCATAGTTTACTGGTTTTGGAGGGAGTTACCCTTTTGGATCTGACTGCTCAATCTGATCCTTACGGTGAAGCACATGGTAAGCAAACAGTTGTTTTGGCGGTAACACCCGAAGAGGCGAAAAGACTTGCTTTGTTTAATACCAGTGGTTCACTGCAGCTTCTGATCAGATCTTCCGAAGCAGATAAGGGCAAGACAGCGCAAACTAGACCCCTTGCTACGGCGGATTTACTTGACCTGCCCGAGCTTGAAGCGCCTGAAACTGCTGTACATATTGCAAAAGACGTGACAAATGAACCCATATGGCGAGTTGAAGTGATCAAAGGAACAGTATCAACATTTGTAACAGATGAGTCATAGAGGGGGTGAAGGGTTTGATGGGGCTTGCTTTTCGATTTTGCGAACGGGCCGCGGGATACGCATTGGCAGTATTACTGACAGGGGCAATGATTTGTCTGCATGGAAGCTTTGTTTTTGCGGAATCGGTTGCTTCATACTTATCTGTAGAAAGCAGGGAAGATATTTCCCTCCATGTTGGCGAAAGCCGTTGTCTGGAAATAGAAGGGCTTGCAAGGGTCGCGGTGGGTGACCCGACAGTTGCGGATGTAAAAGTTCTTGACCAAGATGCGTGTTTACTTGTGGGCATGGAGCCTGGACGCACAACTCTGATTGTCTGGACGAAAAGAGGTGCTGCCGCAAGCCAGATAACTGTCACCAGTCGACCGCCTGTGGATCTCAATTACCTGGTGAAGCTTTTTGCAGATTGGGACGTAAGCTTTGATTGGTGGCATGAATACTTGGTAGTTGAAGGCAGCGTCCGTACAGAAAATGATAAGGACACTATTATTGGTCTAATTGAGAGTATATGGGAACCTGTGCTTAATCTCATACAGGTACATAGTCAGCAAGATAGCTTTTCAAGATTAGATGCATCAGTGTCCCTAGGTAGTCTGAAAAGAGCATTGAATTCACCTGAGATAACGGTGCAGGTTATCAAAGATCTCATCATTTTAGAGGGCACGGTATCATCAAAGGCAGAGCAGGTAAAAGCCGAACAAATTGCGGCAGAATTTAGCCCAAAAGTCCTGAATTTAATTAAGACCAAACCGGTTGAAAAAGATATGCCCGATGCCGATGAAACTGTACCCAAACCAGGCACTGCTGAAAAAAGCCCGCTGGTTTCGCTGAAAGATATCGAACTGCTTTGCAGCGAATGGGGCTATGATTTAAGATGGCTTGGTGAAATTCTTCTTTTAGAAGGTGCAGAAAAAGATCCAAAACAAACAATGGCAGTAAAAGAGCTGTTACAGACTGTAGATGTCTACTATGTCGACATAACGCGAAAGCATCTGCCGGCGGTTGAAGAATCCGTGGAGAAAGTGCCAAAAGACGAGCTTTGTATAGATGAGCTGACTGGGGCGCTCAGCGAACTGCCGGGTTTGAGTGATATAGAGGTTGCGCAAATAGGGAAACGCCTGGTGCTTAAAGGCTTAGGGGAAAATACTCAAACTGTAGATCTAGCCTATGACATTGCCGCAGATTACGCCGTACCGCTTGGTATCGGGATTTCCAATTTGATACAGCTTGAGGACACCGAAGAAGACCAGAACGGGGAAAGACAACCAGTCCAAACCATTAAAAAACTGATTGGAATCCCGGGACTTTCAATGCGTTGGCTCGGTGACAGCCTGATCTTACAAGGTGGCTTACCTCCCAAAGAACATAAAGCTGCAGTAGTATTGGCCAATGAATTTGCTGACAGTGTTGTCGATTTGATCGATGAGATAGGCTTGAATCAGCCTGTATTAGACGAAATAAGCCGGCTTTTGGGCTCAGATACTTTACAGATTTCAGCGGTGGAAAACACCCTTATTTTACAAGGTGAAGTGGATTGTGAAGCACAAAAGGTTAAAGCGGCAGCTTTAGCAAACGCCTTTGGCTACCCCGTTGTGGACGGGATGGTGATTAAGACTACCGAAGCGGCTGCAGCCAAAGAACTGTCTGCTTTAGAAATACAAAAAACCATCTCAATTGACAGTATTGAAGTAAATGTAATCAACGGATTTATCATCTTAGAAGGTATTGTTGATCATACCATAGATAAAACCAAGGCTGCTCTCATTGCCTCGACCTTTGGGGAAGTCATTGATCTTATTGAAGTGAATGTCTTTCAAAAGAATGAAGATGAGTCTGAAACTGATTGGACCCACTTGACCCAGGAAGCAGAAAAATATGGTGTCAAATTATATCTAGTGGGACAGAGTCCTGTACTGGAAGGCACAGTTTCTGCGGAAGATGCCGCTTATTTAACTCAGCTGATGGATAGGGAGTTTCCAGATTGGCTGAACAGGTTGCGCATCTACGAAACACCGGCACCGCTGCCGGAATTAGCTGATGTGAAGCTTTTGTTGGACAACCCCAATGTTCACTGCCGATATGTTGGTTCTGTTTTAGTGCTGCAGGGCACTGTAAAACATGAAAAGGAGATCGAACGGGCGGAAAAAGCTGTTTCCATCTTGCAAGTGCCTGTTCACAATCTCCTGACTGTGGTGGAACCAGCAATTGAGCAAATTTGGGTGGATGTTTGCATGTTGGAAATATCTCAAAGCACCATCAAGGAGCTGGGTTTTGAGTGGCAAATGAGCTTGGAAGAAGAGAATGGTGAAGCCCAATATGTACAGATACAGGGGGTGGGATTGGATGTTGGTCCCGGGCAGGCACCAAATCCCTTTGGCCTGATGTTAGGTCCTTTGTGGGCTAAAGTTGAACTGCGCAGTTTACTGCAAAATGGTGCTGCACGAGTGCTGGCTTCTCCGTCAATATTGGCTGAGAACGGTGCAAAAGCGGAGTTCTTAGCCGGTGGTGAAATACCTGTACCATTAGAGGGCGGCATAGATTGGAAACCTTACGGGGTAGGTCTGAATGTGCAGCCTACAATACTTCCAAATGGAACCATCCACATGCATATAGAACCGGAAGTGAGCTCTTTGGATTGGGAAAATGCCGTACAGATGGAGGATACTACCATACCGGGGTTAATCACCAGAAGGTGGAAAACACAAGCCGCTCTTGCACCGGGGAAAGTACTGGCTATAGGTGGTCTGATCCAGGAGGAAGACCATCGCCGCCAAAAACAGGTACCATTTTTGGGGGAGCTGCCCATTTTGGGTTCACTCTTTCGCAGTGAAGTCCAAGGCGGCCAACAGACAGATCTAGTCGTTATAGTAAGTCCTAGGTTGGTGCAGGACGATGATCCTGTGTGGGCAGACGCGTTACAGCCGACACAGAAAGCTATTGAATAGGAGGGAGAAAAATGGCAGCCATGCCGGCAGCTGTTGCACAGCCCCGGCCTTTGGGGCACGTGATCTCAATTTTGGGAAGTAAAGGCGGAGTCGGCAAAACAACTGTTGCGACCGCCTTAGGAACAGCACTTAGCGAAAAGGGACACAAGGTTGTTTTAGTTGATTTGACACTGCGGTTGGGAAGCGATTTGGTATTGGCATTGGGGCTGGATGCTGATCGAAGTTTCGCGGATCTGATACCGGATATTCATTCCTTAGAACCAACGTCCATAGAAAACTATTTGTTGACCCACACCAGTGGCATGAGAATTTTAGCTGCTCCGAACACGCCTGATAAGTGGCAGCGGGTTCAGGAAGGGCATGTGGAAAAAACTATCCACTTGCTTCGGTACCGATATGATTATGTAATTGTTGATCTGGCTGGTGGCTTTGACAACAGAGTCTTGGCTGTATTGCCCATAAGCGACAAGATTGTGGCTCTTTTGACACCGGAACGAATGGCCCTACAAAATATGCAAAGCCTTGCTAAACTTATGCGTCTTTTGGGTTACATTACCCATACAGTCGTAGTACTGAATAAGTGGACCGGCAAGGAAATGCTATCAATTCCCGAAATGGAGCAGCTGATCGGCACCAATTTTGCCCACGTCATTCCTGAGATTTCCGCCAAAAAAACCCGGGCACACGACCTGATCCAAGGGAACGCCAATACGGAAATGACCAAGGGGCTCAGTCCTTTGGTAGATGCGCTAGTAGAGGGCCCAAAAAAGGAGAATACATCAACATCCGGCGGGTGGATTTTCCCCCTCATCTCTGGCTTCATCCGCCAGGACTCAAAAAAAGAAGAGTGTGTAAAAGTAAAAGGGCATGTAGTGGAACATGAGGTACAAAACCTGGTCCACAGCCGAGTAATAGAGCACCTTGGTCCTACTTACCTTGAATATCGTCAAAACGACAGTGATCCAACAATGAATCTGAGAGTAATGGTCATGCAGGTTATTGACGATGTCATCAAAGATGAGGTAGGTGATGCTTGGAATCAAGCAAGAAAGCACCAATTCCGTCAAGATATGCTTGATGAAATACTGGGACTTGGGCATTTGGAAGCTCTTTTACGAGACCCGCAAATTAGTGAGATTATGGTAAATGGTGCCAAACAAATTTATGTGGAAGAGAAAGGCCAGCTCATTCTGACTGAAAAGCAGTTTACAAATGATGCTGCTGTGACCAAAATCATCGAGCGCATTATTGCTCCAATAGGCAGGCGGATAGATGAAAGCTCACCAATGGTTGATGCCCGGTTGGCCGATGGTTCAAGAGTTAATGCAGTTATCCCCCCCTTGGCGCTTAATGGTCCTATGTTGACCATCCGCAAATTTCACAATGACTCTTTAGGTATAGATGAATTGATCCAGTTTGGATCATTGGATGAAACAGTAGCAGCTTTTTTAAAACAGTGTGTGAAGGCACGGTTTAATTTAATTGTTTCAGGCGGTACAGGATCCGGCAAAACGACACTGTTGAATGTGTTATCCAGCTTTATACCGGGCGGTGAACGTGTGCTCACTATTGAAGATGCAGCCGAATTGGAGCTTCGCCAATCCCATGTGGCGCGCCTTGAGGCCCGTCCACCCAATATTGAAGGGAAAGGTGCAGTCACGATTAGAGATTTACTGCGCAACGCCCTTCGTATGCGTCCTGATCGAATCATTATTGGTGAAGTCCGGGGCCAAGAAACTTTGGATATGCTGCAGGCCATGAATACCGGGCATGATGGTTCCATGACAACCGCCCATGCTAATTCGCCTAAAGATCTGCTTTCCAGGCTGGAGACGATGGTGATGATGGGGGGAATCGAGCTCCCTCTCAGTGCCATTAGGGAACAAATTGCGGCTGCGCTTGATGTTATTGTTCAGCAAAGCAGGCTGCGGGATGGAAGCCGCAAAATTACGGAAATTGCTTGGGTAGAGGGTATGGAAGAAGACTCTGTTAAATTGGCACCCCTGTTCATCTTTCGGCAAGGCAAATTTCAACAGCGGGAATTTCCACCCGCGTTCAAAACGATGCTGGAAGATCGAGGCTTAACAAAAGTATTTTATTAGGTAAAGGGGTCAAACGAAAGGATCATTTGATGCAGTTTGCAGATTTATTGCCAGATGTTATTAAAACAGTATCATTTTTGGCAGTGTTTTGCTCTGTTCTTGGGCTTCAAACCTATGGCGGGGTTTTTATACAGCGAGGCTCAAAGGATCTAGTGGACATTGTCGCTAAATTTGGCAAGCACTGTATGGGACATGGATTCTCTCGGGCTGCAGTCGGATTTATTATGGGTGGGGTGTTTAAGAACCTGCAAATTGGTCTTATGGCGGGCATCGGGGCCTATATTCTGCCTTTGGTTGTGGCGAATATACAAGCGCGCAGGCAGGCGGTGAAGCTTGAAGCTCAACTACTTGATGGTCTGAGTCTGATGCAGGGCGGATTGCAGGCCGGGTTTAACTTGTATCAGGTGCTGGAATTAGTAGCCAGGGAAGCTGATGCCCCTTTTTGCCTTATTGCGGGACGCATAGCGAAAGAAGTTCAGCTCGGTGTACCCATGGATGTGGCGTGGCAAAGGGCAGGAACAGCCGTCAACAACGAAGCATTTGGGGAGCTGGTTACTGCTGTCACCATTCAGCGGGAAATGGGAGGCGATCTTGGTCTTGTCTTGGAAACTTTAAGAGAAACAATTCGGGGTAAAATTAACTTGCGGGAAAAGCTCAAATCAGTTACATCTCAAGGACGGTTGACAGGGATGATTATTGCCATTTTGCCTATGGCACTTGGCATAATCATTTACTTTATAATGCCGGGCTTTATCGAACCGTTGATTTTCAATCCCATTGGTCAGGTGCTTTTGGGAATAGCCTCAGCATTGGAAATAGTAGGCATTTGGATAATGAGTAAAATCTGCCGCGTGGAAGCGTGAGGTGATTGAAATGGTGATTTTATCCCTAATCTGTGCTGGTTTTACTTTAGCTTCATTATGCCTTTGGTACAGTGAAATGGAATCTTTGTGGCTTGTTCAATGGGAATTCACCGGCGGCAATTTTCAGGGCACTAATACGGAACTGGCGATATTGGTGTTTAGGGGCTTGGTGGCCGGTTTAGGTGGTTGGTTGTGGCAGCAGTTCCTCAGTTCAAAATATAAAAACCGTACCCAAACGAAATTGGCCTTAGCGGGAACCCCTCGGCATTTATCAGGCCAAGAGCTTTGGGGGTGGCGCTTGGTGTTGGCTTTCGGTGGATTTGCCACTATCCAATTTTTAGAGAGCAATTTAATATTGGCCGGGTTGGCTAGCTATCTATTCAGCAGGCTGCCATATTTTTGGTTGAGTTACAAAGCCAGTCAGCGGGAGACAGCTATTCGCCGTGCACTGCCCGGTGTTTTAGACCTATTGGTGATCTGTACCGGTGCCGGTTTGACTTTTGATGCAGCCATAAATGTACTGATTCAAAAAAGCCCACCAAATCCCTTAATCGATGAGTTTAATCAAGTACTCCACCATATGCGTATGGGTGAAAGTCGCAGACATGCCCTGCGAAGCATGGCAGACAGGTGCCGGCAGCCGGATGTGCGGTCGGTTTGCGCTACATTGATCCAGGCTGATGAGCTTGGAACAAGCATTAATTCGACTTTGCTTCTTCTTGCCCGACAGATTCGGCTCAACCAGGCACACCGAGCAGAGGCGAGGGCTAACAGGGCACCGGTTCAAATGCTGTTCCCTTTAATATTTTTTATTTTTCCCAGCCTGCTTTTGGTTTTGTTTGGTCCGGTATCTTTAGGTGGTTCATTTTAAATGTCAATAGGGTTAGGGAAAGGATTTGGTCCTTTAAAGCAGAAGAAACAAGGGTATTATCGGCAGTTTACTATGCTTGCATAGGGAGGATACCATGCTTAAAAAAATTGAACATGTAGGTATTTTTGTCAATGATCTCGACGCGTCCATTGCATTTTATACAGAAGTATTGGGGCTTGAGTTGGTTGAACGCACAACGAGCGGCAATTTGGAGATAGGCTTTATCGGAGTTGGTGACAGCCAATTAGAGCTTTTGTGCCCTAAAGATGGAGTTGACAAAAAAGATGAGGGCGTCATTGCCCATTTAGCTTTCACCGTAGACGATATAGATGCTGTTGTAGAAAAACTAAAAGGTAAGGCAGAACTGACTGATACCAAACCGCGGGAAGCCTTGGAGGGTTGTCGCATTTTCTTTTTCAAAGGACCGGATGGAGAGGTTTTGGAGCTATTCCAACCACGTGAAAAGTAACATATAAACCAGATTGCCGCTAAGAGTTTCTTAGCGGCAATTGACTATATCGTCAAAGCACCTTCAAATATTTAAACTGAATGGCTTTCCGGAGGTAGCAAAAACCCGACTTTTAGAGGGCTCGCTTCACTTTGCCACCCTTGAGGCAGCGAGTACACACGTACCGGCTGGTAATCTTGCCATCGAGATCAATTTTAACCCGCTGAAGGTTTGCGCTCCACCGACGTCTGGATTTACGATTCGAGTGAGAGACCTTATTGCCTGAAGCAGTGCCCTTATCGCATACAATGCAGCGTCTGGCCATATTTTCTGCACCCCCTTGCATCAAAGAAACCGCTCTCAATTGCTTTACTTTTCCCATTGTAACACACCCCCTTGTTGCCGGCAAGATCTCCAATAGGCTCTTGGCCAATTAATTGATATATTTATAAAGAGTAATGAATCCGCTAAAATAAATGTAGGAGGTGGGTTGGTTGGAAGGTTGTCTCAAATATGAAGGTGTGGGTCATGTGTGTGCCCGAACTGTACCGATTTTTGCCAATTTGGATGAAGAGGGGTTGGCAAAAGTTAACCAATTGATCAATTCCTCATCTTACGAACGGGGAGAGTTTTTATTTAACAAAGGTGATCCTGCTGTCCATTTATATATTGTGCGAAGTGGGCGTGTTAAACTATATGATATTTCATCGGAAGGTAGGCAGCAAATCATAAGGATTCTTCACCACGGTGATTTTTTTGGAGAATTAACTATTTTCCAAGCTACAAAACAGTTTTGTTACGCCGAAACGATGGAACCCAGTGACGTATGCCAGTTGAAACAATCTGATCTTAAAGTGCTGCTGAGGCAAGAACCTAAAGTTGCTTTGGCTTTACTGGAGGCAATGGGCAATCGTCTGTCACATGCTGAAGGTGTTATCAGCGACCTCAGCCTTAAAACTGTAGAAGAACGTCTTTTATCATGGCTTTTGCTGCGGTCCCAAACAGGACAAAGGCAGGGGAGTGCAGTAAAGATCGTTTTAGATCTTGGTAGGGAAGAATTGGCCCAGCTTTTGGGTACCACCACGGAAACAGTAAGCCGCAGGCTAAACAGTTTGCAGGAAGAGGGTGTGCTGACTCTCGCCGGACACCGCAGCTTGGTTATCCATGATCTGGAAGAATTGGCTGAGATGTCATCTCGTTAGACTGCATGTAAGGTGGTTAGCTTTCGGTATTTGTCTTACCAGTGTAGCCAAACAGGTGAAATATCACCTTTTCGTGGAATGTCTTGTAAAGGTCCTTGTACAAGAGGTTTTTGGGGTCTTGTCAGAGCCGGGGTCTTTGCATGGAAAGAGCTATATGGTAAGATGAGACGACAGAGTGATGAATATGATTAGTATATCGAACTCAAATTGAATGCGGCTGGATGGCTACGGCGGGAAAGGAAATTTTAGGTTCTTTGCAGAATAGTCTACGGTAGCACACAGCCCAAAAAGAATAAAATACTGGAGGGAGACGTGTGGCAGGCAACTTTACGACCGCGCTCGGCAGTGTAGAGATATCCGACGCGGTGATAGCGATTATCGCCGGCACAGCCGCTTCTGAGTGTTATGGATTGGTGGGTATGGCAGCTCGCAATGTGCAAGATGGTTTGATTGATCTTTTGCGTCAGGAACACTATGAGCGGGGTGTTGAAGTCGAAGCCAAAGATAATCAGATCATTGTCCGCCTGCATATTGTGGTGGAATACGGGACTAAAATATCCGAGGTTGCACATAACGTTATGCAAAGGGTCAAATATGCTGTAGAGACTACCTGCGGCATTCCTGTACAGCAGGTTGATGTCAGGGTAGAGGGAGTCAGAGTGACCCAGCCCCAAGATTAACAGCAGGATCAGAGGGTTGAGTTTATATATATGTAGAAGGAGCGAGGTTGGGATTGGAGCGACAGTATTTAACCGGCGGCATGTTTCGGCGCATGATTTACGCCGCAGCCAACCGATTAGAGCAGGAGAAAAAAGAGATTGACTTTTTGAATGTCTATCCGGTACCTGATGGTGATACCGGGACAAATATGGCATTGACCTTCATGGCAGCAGCCCAAGAGGTTGGAGACAGTGTTTCTGAATCCGTGGGAGAGTTAGCACAAGCCGCTGCCAAAGGCTCGTTAATGGGTGCCAGGGGGAATTCAGGTGTCATTCTTTCCCAACTGTTTCGGGGATTTGCCGAGGTAATGGAGGGAAAACATACGGCCACTGTCCATGATTTCGGCAAAGGGCTGCAGGAAGCAGCGGCAATGGCTTATAAAGCTGTAATGAGGCCGGTGGAAGGGACAATGTTGACTGTGTCCCGTGTAGCGGCCGAAGCGGGTAGGAACTTGGCCAAACGCGAGCCAGATATTATTGTGTGGTTTGGTGGAGTATTGGAAGCAGCGGAAAAAGCTTTGGCAGAGACTAAAACAATGCTGCCGGCTTTAGCGGCGGCGGATGTAGTAGATGCCGGAGGGCAAGGTGTTGTCACTATTTTTGCCGGCATGTATTCCGCGCTGTCTGACTCGGACGTACCGGAGTTAGCTGGCGTGTCATCGGGGCAGCAGGTTTCTGAACCTGTCGGTCGGATCTCCAAGACTGCCATTGCAGAAGTAGACATAGAGTTTCGCTACTGTACCGAGCTGCTGGTAACAGGAGAAGTGCCTTTAGAAAAACTGAAGCTGGCGCTGGAGCCGCTAGGGGATTCACTGTTGGTTGTAGGAGATGCCAATGCTTGCAAAATCCATGTGCATACCAATAACCCCGGTCAAGTACTTGAAATTTGCGGTGCATATGGAGAAATGTCCGGCATTGATATAGATAATATGGCGGAACAGAATTATGCGGCCAGTATGCAGTCCAACAACGTAAACAACAACACTTTCGAGGAAACGCCGCAAATAGCAGCAAATAATGCCGATGCAGAAGCCCAAGCAAATCGCAAATTGGGCATGGTGGCAGTCAGTCTAGGAGAAGGCTTTAAAGCTATTTTCCAAGGTTTGGGTGTTGATGTTGTATTAAACGGTGGTCAGACAATGAATCCAAGCACCGAGGAGCTGGTGGAAGCTATAGAGCAGGTGCCGGCTGAAAGTGTAATTATTTTGCCCAACAACAAAAACGTTTTATTTGCTGCAGAACAGGCGGCCCAGATGGCAAATAAAGAAGTGAAGGTGATTCCTACCCACGATCTGACTGCCGGCATTGCAGCCGCTACCGTTTATGATGAAAGGCTTGAACTGGATCTTCTGGCAGAGCGCATGCAAGAGGCCGGTGATGCATTAGTGAGCGGCGCGGTGACATATTCGGTCAGAAACACTACCACTGATGGTGTAAGAATCAACCAAGAGGATTTCATTGGCCTAAAACAAGGACGAGTCGTTGTTGCCGGTGGTGAACTCATTGAGACAACCAAAGGACTGATACGCAAACTTCTGAAAAAGAATAAGGTGGATCTTGTCAGTCTCTTTTACGGAAAAGATGTTATCAAGGCTGCTGCCAAGGATCTATTGCAGCAGCTTCGCGCGGAGTTCCCTGAACCGGAGTGGGAACTGTATGAAGGCGGTCAACCCCTATACTATTATTTGGTTGCAATCGAATAGGAGCCTAAGGGCGGCCGCATAAGTTAGGAGGAAGGACATGGGTAATCTGCAAATTGTCACCGATTCTACGGCTGATCTACCGGAAGACGTGGTCAAAGAGTACGGCATCAAGGTAGTGCCTTTAAGTGTGAATTTCGGTGACCAGCAGTATATAGATGGGGTCAACTTGACGGCCAAGGAATTTTACGAAAAGCTGAGACAAGAACCGAAAATCCCTACGACTTCACAGCCGGCACCGGGACAGTTCGCCGATGTATATCGTAAAGCTGTGGAAGCTGGGCGTAAAGTTTTGTCAATCCATATCTCCAGTAAACTGAGCGGCACTTACCAGGCGGCTTCCTTGGCCGCGGAAATGGTTGGTAAAGAGCACATTACTGTGGTGGACTCAGTTTCAGTATCCCTTGGTCTTGGTATGCAGGTGATCGCGGCTGCCAAAAATTCCCACACTTTAGAAACGGCCCGCCAGGCCGCTTTAGACGCAAAAAAGCAGTTGGGTCTCCTATTTTTGGTAGATACCTTGGAATATATGGAAAAAAACGGCAGAATTGGCCGTGCTGCCTCTTTGCTGGGCAGCTTGCTTCAGATTAAGCCGGTTTTGACCTTTACAGATGGGACTGTTGACGTTACAGAGAAAGTGCGCGGCAGCCGCAGGGCTTATAGGCGCTTGCTGGAAATATTTAAAGAGAGAGTCGGCGGCACCGCGGTTGATGTTGCTGTCGTCCACGGCGGTGTTGAGGCAGAAGCCAAAGAACTCATCCAGGAAGTCCAAGGACTTGCAGAGTGTGCACAGATATATTTGAATTATATAAGTCCTGTCGTTGGCTCCCACGGCGGCCCGGGAATTTTAGGCCTGATTTGGAAGCCCGCGTCTATCTAAGCAAAGCACGATGGCGGTCTGGTTGCAGACCGCCATCGGGGGAGAGGAGAAACCGGAGGAAGAGCAACTTGGCAAATTGGGCCAACCGCACTTCCTATGCATTTGGGGGAGGGTTAAACCGTACTCCGATACTAATGTGTGTCTTTTAGGGCCAGACTATGCTTGTCGCAGAGCAAAAGGTGGCTGGGAAAAACTGGATGGGCGGTGCCTAATATGCGGGTGATAGCGGGATCCGCTCGAGGTAGAAAACTACAGTCGGTGAAAGGCCAAAAGACTCGCCCTACCCAAGATCGGGTAAAGGAGTCTTTGTTTGCTATTTTGGCAGATGCGATTCTCATTGGTGATTTCCTCGATCTATTTGCCGGTTCCGGAAGCATTGGCATAGAGGCCTTGAGTAGGGGCGCAGCGAAAGCAGTTTTCGTCGAAAGAAACAAAAGGGCTGCAAGTACACTAAGAAACAACCTCACAAACACGGGTTTTATGGAACAATCTGAGATCTATTTGCTGGACACAACACGGGCCCTTCGCCGCCTTGCAGGCGAACGCAGACGGTTTGGATGCATTTTCTTAGACCCTCCTTATAATGAGGGTTTGATCATGGAAACGCTTGCCGGAATTGATCCGGTTTTGCTTTCCCATGAGACTGTTGTCATCGCGGAACACCACCGCAAGGAGGATATCCCCGAAACCGTCGGGGCATTGGTTAATGTCCGCCAAAAGGTATATGGAGATACAGTACTTACTTTTCTTAAACAGTCAGTCTAGTTATTTGCGGAATAACAAACAGGAATATGGAAATTTGTAGGGAAGAAGGGATTGTTGGATCATGAAGATTGCAGTATGCCCGGGCAGTTTCGACCCCGTTACTTATGGGCACTTAGATATTATTGCCCGTTCCACGGATCTGTTTGACAGAGTTTATGTAGCTGTGTTGACAAACCCTTCTAAACAGCCGCTGTTTACTGCCGATGAAAGGGTAGATATGCTGAAAAGAGCAACCGCGGAGTTTGATACCGTTCATTGTGAGACATTCTCTGGGTTGGTCATAGATTACGCTAAAATGCGGGGTGCTGTTGCCATGGTCAAGGGACTGCGGGCAGTTACTGATTTTGAATATGAACTTAAAATGGCATCCATGAACCATCATTTGGATAAAGACATAGAAACGGTGTTCATGATGACCAATAATAAATATTCGTTTTTGAGTTCCAGTGCTGTCAAGGAAGTCGCCAGTTTGGGTGGAGACGTAAGTGCCTGGGTGCCGAGCTTTGTGGCAGAAGCTCTGGCTGGAAAATATACCATGCTGGCTGAAAGCGGCATTGACATCGGTTAGACTAGATGCAGGTATTGGAGTTGGGGGGCGGTTAGTTTGAATCGTAGAAACATAGTCATCCTGCTGGATCGCCTGCAGGAAACAGTGGAATCTGCACCTAAAATTCCCCTGTCTGGGCGCAGTTTGGTAGATGAAGATGATATGCTGGATATTATAGCTAAAATACGGACATCGCTGCCGGAAGAAATGCGCAGGGCAGACGCACTTTCCCAAGAGCGGGATCGCATATTAGAAGATGCCCAACGCAGGGCGGAGCGAATGATCGCTCAAGCTGAGGAACAGGCTGCCAGGCTATTGAGGGAGAATGAGCTAACTAGATTAGCCGAACTGGAAGCACAGCACATTATGGAAGAGGCCCACAAGCAAGCATATGAACTCAAGTCCGGGGCCAAGGTCTATACGGAGAGACTGCTGGAAATGTTGAGGAAATCCTTACAAGAAAACCTAACAATAGTTGAGGGTGGATTGGACAACCTAAATCATATGGATTGATTAACAATACCTAACAAGGAGGAACAGCAATGTCCTCTGATTCAAATTCCGGCACCGAGCATGTTGAACATAGTCGCGAAGTGGCCACACTGGCAGGTGGATGTTTTTGGTGCTTAGAGGCTGTTTTTCAAGATTTGCGGGGAGTTAGCGGTGTTGTATCAGGTTACACAGGTGGAACATTGCCCAACCCTACATATGATGAGGTGTGCAAAGGGACAACAGGCCATGCCGAGGTAGTACAAATAACCTATGATCCACTCACTATAAGTTTTGACGATCTGTTGGAAGTGTTTTTCCACATCCATGACCCGACGACGTTAAACAGGCAGGGTGCTGATATCGGTACACAATATCGTTCTGCTATCTTTTTCGCCTCGAACCAACAAAAGCAGGAAGCTTTAGCCAAGATCAGTGATCTAGAGGCTCAGGAGGTATTTGACCAGCCTATAGTGACTGAAGTGGTCCCCTTAGGGGATTTTTATCCTGCAGAGGCATATCATGTGAATTATTACAATGAGAATCCTAATCAACCATACTGTCGGGCTGTGATTGGCCCCAAGGTTGCCAAGTTTCGGAAAGACTTCCAAGGCAGGCTGCGTGAATAGTCCGGAGTTAAGGAATGCGGATGCTTATGATCTTTATTTTGCCAAGCAAACTGAGTCCAAGACCCAGCCCGAGCAAAACAGCGACTGCCAAAATGGACCAACCTGCGGCTAGGGTCAATCGTGGCAAAAATGCAGTGTGGTACGATCCTGCCAAAAAAGGCAGTTTCTGCACAGCGAAGGCCTTCGAAATTGGGCGCCAAAGAATGGCTGTAAAGGCTGCTGCTAAAATGCCGTGGGCAAGCCTGGCTACAAGGTAAGGCCGAAGTCGAATGTCTGTTCCGTGTATCATGGTTGCAACCTGGGCGTGCACCGAGAGGCCGCTCCACCCGATGATCAGGCTAGCAGTAACTGTGCGCCAAAAAAGGGAACTTGCGGCTTGGCTGGCTGCTTCGCAGCCGATTGTTATTTCAGTAAACCCCCGCAGCACAGCTGGGATAATATTGGTATCAACACCGAAAATTGAGACAAAGCTTTCCAGTATTCCTTGCAGAAAGTTTGTAACGCCGGCTACATCCGCGATCCTGCCCAAGACTGAAAAAACCATTATACAGCCCCCCACAAACAGCATGGATGTGAAGGAATTTTTTATAGCGTCGCCGAATAGCTGACCAAAGGGGCGCCCATCTTGCAGACGAGCCAGTTCCATTTCATCGAAGGCCCTTGCCAGCATAGACACCCCGCGTTTGGGGCTTTTTTTAGGTGGCTTTTTGTAAGAAGGATCAGGGTAAAATCGCAGCAAAAGTCCTACCAACAGGACAGAGAGATAGTGAGCCGCCGCTATTGTCCAACCAATCTCTTCCATTCCAAACATACCTACGGCAACGGCTCCTACCATAAACAAAGGATCAGCTGTGTTAGCCAATGCGATAAGGCGTTCGCCTTCAGGACCGGTACACAGATTTTCGCGGCGCAGTTGGCCGGTGATTTTCGCACCGATAGGATAGCCAGAGGCAAGCCCCATGGCAACTGCGAAAGCCCCTGTTCCGGGCAGCCGAAAGAGTGGTCTCATTAAAGGTTCCAACAGCACACCCATAAAATGAACAACGCCAAGCCCCATGAGGATTTCGGACATGGCGAAAAATGGCAGCAGCGCCGGCAAAACTATATCAAACCAAATTTTCAACCCTTCCAATGAGGCATGAAATGCAACTTGGGGGTAGCGTACAATCGTGACAGTTAAAAGTACTGCTAAAGCCGCCTGGAATCTTGTGGACCACCTGGTGTGGGCAGTGTTTGTCAACATGCTTCCCTCCGCTTTGACCGCGGGTTTGTCGGCCAATATTATCAGCTTGTTGATTATCAATCCATCTATATGAACAGGCTTTCAGGAATATGTCACAGTAGAATTGGGCTTGTGTACACAGAGGTGGGGTTGAAAGATGACTTTTCATAAATTCAGATTGCTGCGGGGCTTAGGGTTTGCTCTCATCGTATTTTTTGTTTTCGCAAGTCAAGCAAGGCTCCTTGGTAAAGAAATGCAAAGGCCAAAATTAAGGATAGACATGACAGGGAGCGATGTTTTGTGTCTGCAGGATTGCTTAAAGGAGCAGGGCTATCTGCACGGCGCAGTTGATGGGTATTTTGGCCCCGACACCCTAGCTGCGGTTAAAGCATTACAGAAAGATCAAGGATTGGCTGTCGATGGTATCGTTGGTCGGGCAACTTGGGATATCATCGTGGAATTGGAGTCAAAGAACCAAAGGATCTATGTTGTTGAGCAAGGTGAAACACTATGGGCTATTGCCCAAAAGCTCGGCACAACTGTGTCAGAACTAGCGGATGAGAATAAAATTCCCAATCCCAACCGCATCTCCATTGGGACTTCGCTTGTTGTGCCTCCGTCCGGGAGAACCGGAACTAAGATGGGGGTCAGCATGATGCAGTGGCAGGAAGTAAATAAATTATTCCCCAAGGGTGCTGCTGTATCTGTAATTGATGTTAAAAGTGGGGCACGTTTTAGAGTTAAACGCCTGTTTGGCACCAATCACGCTGATTGTGAACCATTGACAAAACATGATACCGACACGATAAGGCGGTTTCAAGGTGGTAAATGGTCTTGGAATAGAAGGCCCATCATTGTTGAAATTGGGGAATATCGGATTGCGGCATCCATGAACGGCTATCCCCACGGCAGGAGTACTATCGACAATGGTTTTCCCGGGCATTTTTGCATTCACTTTCTCGGAAGCCGACTTCATTCAGGCAATAAAGTAGATAAAGAACATCAAGAGGCTGTTCGGCAGGCGGCATACTATGAGGGAAGATGAGTGTCCGGTGCTTGACATAAGAATTAGTGGTTATTATAATCTTAGAGGTGAGTGATGGTGCAGATTCATATAGGTCCCATTAGAGCCCAAAAGGGCGGGGAACTTCCCCTTCATTTCAAGGAAAATTGGTCAGATATAAAAAGAGATGGACAGCATCTTGGTTTCGTTGGTTTGGTAGAGTTTAGCGGCAAAATAGGCTGGACGGGTGAAAGCTTTTTGCTGAGGGGCAGGGCCGAAGCCGAAATTGAAGTAGAATGTGCCCGATGCCTGAAGCCCAACACCATCAAAATCCAATCTGACATTTTAGAGGAATTTCTGCAAACTGAGCATGAAGTTGAACATGAACTACTGAGTGAAGAGTTGGAAGATGCGGACGAATGGGCTGATGAAGACGTACAGTGGTTTTCCGGATCGACTATTGATTTAGGGGAAGTAGTGCTGGAAAATTTGCTTTTAGCTGTTCCCATTAAACCTCTTTGCAGCCAAGACTGTCCCGGGCTTTGTCCCAAATGCGGCCATGATTTACAGCAAGGTGATTGTGGTTGCGAGATTGAAGATATCAATCCCGGTATGGAAATACTGCGAACATTGTTGGATTCAGATTAGGGATAAAGCTGCATTTATATTATGGCAGCAAAAGCTGTCAGGAGGTGACAAGTAAATGGCTGTTCCAAAACGTCGACAATCAAAGTCCCGCACGCGCAAACGCCGGGCTAACTGGTCTATTGAGGCCCCGGGTACTGTGGAGTGTCCCCAGTGCCATGAAGCCCGTTTACCCCATCGAGTGTGCCGCAGCTGCGGCTATTATAAAGGGCGCCGAGTGCTGGCAGTGGATTAATGCCGCGGATGAAATCATAAACTAAAGAGAGGCTGGGAGACCTAAGGTCGCTCGGTCTTTTTTTATTTGCAGTGGTTCTAACTTGCCATTCGAAACCAAATGGGTTAAAATATAGGCATGATTGTGACCAGGTCCTAGGACGAACCCAAAATAAAAAGCCTATGATGAAATGATACTATCCATCGACAAGATCGATATAAATGCAACTAAAGCGCATGTTAAGAGAGCAGCCGGTGTTTGGTCATAAGCATTTGGTTTGAGAGGAAGCATTTTAATGAGCAGGACTCGAGGCAAGCGGAAGCGGCAAGAAAAACTGGTAGAATTGGTCAATCTAGAACCTTTTCTTACTGATGATGAGCTAGCCAAAACATTCGAGGTGAGTGTGCAGACAATTCGTCTCGATCGTCTTGAGCTTTCTATACCCGAGATGCGGGAAAGAATTAAAAATTTGGCCGAAACAGCTTATGACAAGCTGCAGGCTTTAAGCGGTGGAGAGCTGTTCGGACAGCTTTTGGACGTGGAACTTGGTAAACAGGGGAGTTCAATTTTGGAGACAACTGAAGATATGGGTTTTAGCAAGACAGGAGTCATCCGCGGACACCATATTTTTGCCCAGGCGAATTCTTTAGCTGTTGCCTTGATTGAGCATCCAACGGTGTTGACTGTATCGGCGGATATTCGATTTCGGCGTCCTGTTTACATCGGTGAGACAATTTTTAGTCAAGCTAATGTAAAAGAAGTAAAAGGCAACCGTATTTTGATTGAGGTAGTCAGCAAGGTAGGCGGCAAGACAGTATTCAACGGGAATTTTGAAGTAGCCCGGGTTGATGTTGCAGAGAATAAAACTTAAGACAGCCTTACGTGTCCGCATCAAGAGGATGTTTGGGAGGTGCAGTATGTGAAGATCGCATTGGATGCAATGGGGGGTGATTACGGCCCCACGGCTTGTGTGGAAGGTGCTGCTGATTTCATCAAGACCAGTGATGCAGTTGTTCAATTGGTAGGGGATCCTCAAATTCTCGAACCCTTAGTATCGGAATATGGGCATCATCAATTGGAAGTTGTGCCGGCTTGGGAAGTTATCGATATGCATGAACATCCGGTTCAGGCAGTCAGGCACAAAAGTGATTCTTCCATGGTTGTTGCTGCCCGACAGATAAAGCAGGGTCTAGCCGATGCTTTCGTCAGCGCGGGCAACACAGGGGCTGCAATGACTGCGGCATTCATACATATGGGACGGATACCGGGGATTGAACGACCAGCTATTGTTAGCCCGTTACCGGTAATTGATGGAGAAACGATTTTGTTGGATGTTGGTGCCAATGTGGATTGCCGACCACGTCATCTTTTGCAGTTTGCGGGCATGGGTCGGGCATATATGCAAAAGGTGAGGGATATTCCGGAGCCCAGTGTCGCCCTTTTGAATATAGGTGCAGAAAGTTCTAAAGGCAATGAATTGACCACAAAGGCCTATCAGATGCTTTCAGAAAGCGGTTTGAACTTCGTTGGAAACATTGAAGGCAGGCAAGTTTTCAGCGGTCAAGTTAATGTGATCGTTTCCGATGGATTTGTCGGCAACGCGGTGCTGAAAGTCTCTGAAGGTTTAGCTGGGCTGATTTTAGGAGTGTTATGGAATGAACTCGTCTCTAAACAAACGGATACCGGGGAGGACTCGGCGGCTAAAAAAGTATTTGATAAGTTGAGGCATATTCTAGATTACACGGAATACGGCGGCGCACCGCTGCTTGGCGTAGATGGTGTTGCGATCATCTGTCACGGAAGCTCCAATGCCTTGGCTGTATGTAACGCACTGAAGGTTGCTGAAAATGCTGTAGCAAAGGGCCTTAGGAATAGCATTTTAGATACTGTGAATAAATTGGGTGGTGACAAATCGTGACGAAAAATTTACGGCAAGCAGGAATCTGGGGATTGGGCATGGCTGTGCCGGAAAAAATATTGACCAATGCCGATTTGGAAAAAATGGTAGAGACGACGGATGAGTGGATTACAACTAGAACAGGGATAAAGGAACGACGCATAGCTGCCCCGGGTGAGGCAACGAGTGATCTGGCGACAAGGGCAGCAAGACAGGCCTTGGAAGGTGCCGGCGTCGAACCAGAGCAGTTGGACTTGATCATTGTCGCCACTGTGACTCCTGATATGAGTTTTCCCGCCACTGCTTGTATAGTTCAAATGGAGTTGGGCGCAGATAATGCCGCGGTTTTTGATTTATCTGCTGGATGTTCAGGTTTTGTGTATGCTTTAGACATCGCCGCCCGCACCATTGAAAGTGGAGCCTATGAGCGGGTTCTTATAATTGGTGCCGATGTACTCAGCAAGATTACTGATTGGAGTGACCGCAGTACATGCGTGCTCTTTGGAGATGGTGCCGGTGCAGCTGTTGTGGGCCCTGTTCAAAATGGCAAGGGACTGTTGGCCGCTGATTTAGGTGCAGTTGGAAAAAGTGGCCACTTTTTGACGCTGCCTGCGGGAGGTTCTAGAACACCGGCAAGTGTGGAAACTGTGGAAGGCGGACAGCATTATATACACATGCATGGCAACGAGGTCTACAAATTTGCGGTCAGGGTAATGGGTGAAACCACTAAAAAAGCACTGGCTAAATGTGGACTTACTTCTAAAGATATTGATGTTTTTATTCCCCATCAAGCCAACATTCGAATTATTGACGCGGCGTGCAGACGGTTGGGTATCGAGGATGAAAAGGTTTTTGTGAATGTGCATGCATACGGCAATACTTCAGCAGCCTCAGTTCCCATTGCTTTGTATGAGGCTTATCATGAAGGGCTGATTCATGATAGCGACATAGTGGCCTTAGTGGGTTTTGGTGCCGGTCTTACCTGGGCCTCGGCGATTTTAAAGTGGGGTAGATGACGATGGGGAAGGTTGCATGGGTATATCCCGGGCAGGGAAGCCAATCAGTGGGGATGGGTCAGGATGTTGTGGAAGCGGTGCCAAAGACAAAGGATTACCTTGATACAGCAAACGCGATTTTAGGTTACGATTTAGCACATTTGTGTTTTGAGGGTCCTTCGTCAAAACTCCAAAAAACAAAATTCACCCAGCCTGCATTATTTACTGTTTGCGCAATGCTCACTTATGTTCTTAAAAGCAGCGGTTTGGAGCCTGATGGAACCGCGGGACACAGCCTCGGAGAGTATGCCGGCTTATTTGCAGCCGATTGCCTATCATTTCCCGAAGGTGTAGGGCTTGTTGCCCAAAGGGGTAGTCTCATGGAAAAAGCGGTTCCCGCCGGCGAGGGTTCTATGGCAGTACTTTTAGGCCTTAATGAGCAGGAGATTGAAAAAGTCTGCCAAGAAGCTGCTCAGGGTGAGGTGCTTGAGCTTGCTAACATCAACTGTCCGGGTCAAATCGTTATATCCGGTGCTTCTTCAGCTGTTCAAAGAGCCTTAGCCCTCGGTAGGGAGAAAGGTGCAAGACGAACCATGGAATTGGCAGTTAGTGGCCCGTTTCATTCTTCACTAATGCGTCCCGCTGCTGAAGAATTCACCGGTTTGCTTAAGCAAATAAGTTGGGCGGAGCCTGTGATTCCTGTAGTGGCCAATGTGACAGCAGACTATGTTTCAGATACTGGTGTACTTCGTAAACTTTTGACCAAGCAGCTGTATAGACCGGTGCGCTGGGAAGAGAGTATCAGACGTTTAGTTAACGACGGTTTTCAAACCTTTATTGAAATAGGCCCCGGTAAAGTGCTGACCGGCCTTATTCGGCGCATTTCACGAGAAAGTAGAGTTGTTAATTTTCGGGGAATGCAGGACCTGGAAAAAGTACTTGAAATAACGAAAGGGGATATAGTAAGATGAGACTAGCTAATAAGGTGGCAATAGTTACCGGCGGTGCCCGGGGCATCGGTAAAGCCATTGCTCTCAATTTG
Source organism: Bacillota bacterium (assembly GCA_012519025.1). Classification (GTDB taxonomy): domain Bacteria; phylum Bacillota; class Limnochordia; order DTU087; family DTU087; genus JAAZMF01. The sequence goes on along the minus strand of JAAYQZ010000033.1, from coordinate 28,004 downwards.
GCTGAAGCCGGTGCAAATGTGGCAATATGTGACGTACAGTCCGGTGAAGACACTGCCGCCTGTATAGAAGAGCTGGGCAGGACAGCGTTAGCCCTTCAAGTTGATATCACAGATAAATCCCAGGTAGAGGAAGCCGTTGGACAAATATTGTCTAAATGGGGTAAAATAGATATCCTTGTGAATAACGCGGGGATAACCCGGGACGGCCTACTCATGCGGATGAAAGAGTCCGATTGGGATGCAGTTCTGGATGTAAATCTTAAAGGGGCTTTTTTATTTAGTCAAGCAGTACTGCGGCCTATGCTCAGGCAGCGGAACGGCAGGATTATTAACATAGCCTCAGTTGTGGGTCTGATGGGCAACCCCGGGCAAGGAAACTACGCCGCATCTAAAGCAGGACTGATTGGCTTTAGTAAAAGCCTGGCCAGAGAAGTAGCCACAAGGGGCGTGACAGTCAACTGCATTGCACCGGGGTTTATCGTTACCGACATGACTGATGCTTTGACTGAGGCGCAAAAAAAATCCTTAATGGATCAAGTTCCCGTGGGAGACATGGGACAGCCCAATGATGTGGCTGCGGCAGTGAGGTTTTTGGCAAGCCCCTGTGCCCGTTATATAACTGGGCAAACTGTGAATGTTGATGGTGGGTTGGTAATGGACTGATCATCCCTTTTGCCTGTCCAAGACAGCAGTCAGTCCTGTCCCGGCTCTAGTTTATAAAGCAATCTTGCAGAAGTTAAGGAGGTGACCGGCAGAATGGATGTCTTAGAGCGCATTAAGGAAATCGTTGTAGAGCAGCTTGGAGTTGATTTGGAAGAAGTCACCAGTGAGGCTTCTTTTGTAGATGACTTAGGCGCTGACTCCCTTGATATCGTGGAGTTGGTGATGGCTTTTGAAGAGGAGTTCGATCTTGAGATTCCCGACGAAGACGCTGAGGAGATCGGCACCGTTGGCGATGCAGAAAAGTACATTAAATCCAAGGTCGAGTAGGCTTTAAGTATGAGTCCCGCGTGCGCGGGACTCGCGTTTTATGAAGTGAGCCTAACGATGAGGTGAGAGGCAAATGAGGCGAGTAGTGATAACCGGAATCGGAGCGGTGACCCCCTTTGGTTTGGGGAAAGATGTCCTTTGGGAAGGAATAGTTAACGGGCGTTCCGGTGTCAGGCGTATCACGCGATTCGACGCCAGTGACCTTACCAGTCAAATAGCCGGTGAGGTGCCGGAATTTGATCCCCTGCAGTTTATGGATCGCAAAGAAGCGCGGCGCATGGATCGATTTACGCAATATGCCGTAGCAGCCAGCTCTCTGGCTTTATCTGATGCCGGTTTGGATAAAAAGGTACCGCTGGGGGAGCGTACAGGTGTTTTAATCGGCTCCGGTATCGGAGGTCTGGAGACTTTAGAAACTCAGTGTCAGACCCTGATAACAAGAGGTGCCAACAGAATCAGTCCATTTTTCGTACCAATGATGATCGCCGACATGGCAGCCGGTCAAGTATCTATCCAGTTTGGTGCTAAAGGCCACAATGCTTGCACTGTTACTGCGTGCTGTTCGGGTAGCCACTCCATTGGAGATGCGTTTCGGGTAATTCAGCGCGGAGATGCCGATGTGATGATCAGCGGTGGAGCGGAAGCCCCACTGGTGAAACTTGCGATGGCCGGATTTTGCTCGGCAAAGACTTTATCTGTGCGCAACGATGAGCCGGAAAAGGCTTGCCGCCCTTTTGATGCCCAGCGTGATGGCTTTATTATGGGTGAGGGGAGCGGTATCGTTATTCTAGAGGAACTGGAGCATGCAAGGCAAAGAGGAGCTAAAATATACGCTGAACTAGTCGGTTATGGTGCCACGGCAGATGCCTATCATATTACTACACCGGCACCGGAAGGCGATGGAGCGGTAAGGGCAATGCGTGCGGCACTTGGTGATGCTGGTATTGACGCGACACAGGTGGATTACGTAAATGCCCACGGTACCTCGACAGAATACAACGACTACTTTGAAACCATTGCTATCAAACGTGTTTTTGGGGAAAATGCATATTCCTTGCCTGTCAGTTCCACAAAGTCTATGATTGGTCATTTATTGGGTGCAGCCGGCGGGGTCGAACTCATATCATGTCTTTTGGCAATGGAACACGAATTGATACCGCCGACTATTAATTACGAAGAGCCGGATCCCCGTTGTGATTTGGATTACGTTCCTAATACTGCCCGACCGGCAGAACTTGAAGTGATCATGAGCAACTCCTTTGGTTTTGGCGGACACAATGCCGTATTGATTATTAGGAAGTTGGATGGTTGAAATGGAAGATGCAGGTAGTGCACCCGGGGGTGAACGAAACAGGGACCTAAAGGTTCTTCAGGCCCGCCTGGGTGCAGTGTTTCCCAAGAATGACTTGCTCAATGAAGCACTGACCCATAGATCTTATGCTAAGGAACGCGACTTGGACTTTGATAACGAGCGTTTGGAGTTTTTGGGGGATGCCGTTTTAGAGCTGGTAATCAGCGAATACCTTTTTCTCAATTTTCCTTCGGCTTTAGAAGGGGACTTAGCACGTTTAAGGGCGGCTGTAGTCTCTGAACATAGTTTGGCAAATAAAGCAAGGGAACTTGATCTTGGGGAGTATCTGCTGCTCGGCCACGGAGAGGAACATACGGGAGGTCGGAGGCTTGATTCTTTGTTGGCCAACGGACTTGAGGCTGTCATCGGGGCCCTTTATTTAGAGATGGGCTATTTTCAGGTCAGAGCCTTTATTTTGGGTCTGTTTGAGGATGATGTCGAGGATTTGTGGGAGTCAAAGGACTTCATCGATCCCAAAAGTGCCCTACAGGAAAGGATCCAGCAATTCAGTACACAAACACCAATTTATAAAGTCTATGATGAACAAGGCCCACAACATGACAAGACTTTTTTTGTTGTAGTTCGATGGCAGGGTAAAAATCTGGGGAAAGGCCGCGGCAAGACCAAAAAAGAAGCAGAACAAGCTGCGGCTAAAAACGCACTTTCAAAGTTTGCCGGCAAAAAGAACTTAATAAAAGACAAAGCCTCCGGTTAATTAGGGGGCTTTTTTCGCCCAATGTTCTATTTATGATAGACAAGCAATATATTGTCTTAGGATTACCCTTGGACAAGGAGGAGTACCCATTGGGCGAGAAGAATCAAGCGCGGGATTTGGAATTAATCCACAAGATCCGACAGGGCAATCTGGCTGCCAAAGAGGAACTGGTTTGCAAGTACATCCCCATGGTGAAGCACATTGTTGGAAATCATTATGCGAGCTTTTTGGAGTTTGAGGATCTGCTGCAGGAAGGATTAATCGGACTTTTGAGCGCCATAGACGAATACAAGCCGGAGAAAAAGGTCAAGTTTTCGTCGTTTGCCTATCTTTGCATCATTAGAAAAATTTACAATGTGATCAAACACACCAACGGCAATCGGCATAAAGCGCTGAATGAGGCAGTTTCGCTGCATGCTTTTCTCAACCCGGAACAAACCCGAACAGTGTTGGATTTCATAACTTCTGACGATATATTCTCCGATCCGCTGACAGCTGTAGAGGAAAAAGTTACTGACCAGATTCTAAATAACGTGCTGGAAAGCCATTTGTCTGTGTTGGAATATACGGTGATAAGGCTGATTTTGAGGGGATATTCTTGCAGTGAAATTGAAGCTGCGATTGGAGTAAACCGAAAGGCTGTTGACAATGCACGCACCAGGGTAAAGCTTAAACTGCGCCGCATTCTCAGTGAGTACGGTTCCTTATTGAATCCCAAGCTTCCGGGTAGAATCCGCAGGCGGGAAGATTTGTATCGGCAGATTCCCGTAGGCATAAAAGCTGAGTAGATTCTAAGAGCAGCTGAAGCTGAAAATACCCGTTAAGACCGTGGGGAAAAAGGGATGGCACCGTAAGTTAGCGAATATTTCAAAGTCCGGCTTCTTTGCCGGGCTTTTTGCTGATTGGCACAGACAATTATTGATGTGAAATAGTGAAAGGAAGGGGGGGTTCGATGTTTCTCAAAAGATTGGAACTGCATGGTTTTAAATCTTTCGGTAAGAAAGTTCAACTTGAATTTGAGCGGGGTGTTACAGCTATAGTGGGACCCAATGGAAGCGGCAAAAGTAATATCGCCGACGGAGTACGCTGGGTGCTCGGTGAACAGAGTGCCAGATCTTTGCGGGGCAACACCATGCAGGATGTTATTTTTGCCGGGAGTGATGGTAAAGGTCCTTTAGGTATGGCAGAGGTTTCCTTGACATTGGGCGGTTGTGAGAAAAAACTGGATTTGGGTTTTGATGAGGTTACTGTTACCCGACGGCTGTATAGGTCAGGGGAAAGCCAATACTTGATCAACAAAACACAGTGTCGACTTAAGGATATTTTAGATCTGTTTCGCGATACCGGTCTGGGTCGAGAAGGGTATTCCTTAGTTGGCCAAGGACAGATAGATGCCATCCTGCAGGCGCGGCCTGAAGAAAGGCGCCTGATTATAGAAGAAGCCGCGGGGATTGGAAAATATCGAACCCGCAAAGCCGAGGCGGTAAAAAAACTAGCTGCAACGCAAGGAAAAGTGGAGCGATTAAAAGACATCCTTGGAGAATTGGAAAGACAGCTGGGACCATTGGTGGAAAGTGCTGCAAAAGCAGAAGTTTTTCTAACTTTGCGCACCAAGTATGAACAAAAAGGCCGGGATCTTTGTGCGTTTCAATGGGCTGCACTGAACACACAAGACAAAAAGCTCGAACGTGAACAATCGGCTTTTACAAATGAGCTGAATCACTTAGAAAAGGCTCAAAAGCGAGAAGATGTTCGAGCTTTTCAGCTTAAACAAAGGATCTTGGAAGTTGAGAAAAACCTTGAGGAGCTGGACACCTCTTTAAAGATAAAGACAGATCAAAAAGAAGAAATGCAAACACAGCTCATCCAAGCCAGGGAAAGAGCCTCATACATGCAGACAGAACGAAACAGACTGCAGCTTGAAAAGCAGAAAACTTCACTACATCGCACCGAAACGAGAAGGGCTTTGGCGAGGAAAGTGTGGGAGAAAAGGTCCTTAAACACGATGCTAAAAGAAACCGCTCGGAAAATGGCAAAACTAGCAGGGCTCAAAGAAGCCAATCAACAAAAGCGTCGGAATTTCGCTGATGAATTGAAGGAAATAGAGCAAAAGAAAGCCGGTATTCGACAAGAAATTGCTTCTTTGCAAGCTGATCTTCAGGCTAACCAAAGCCGGGAAAGCCTTTGGAAAGAGCAGCTGCAGGCTTTATCTCATCGTCAAAACGAAGTAGCTCGACAGCTGAATACGTTTACCAGGATGGTCGAAGAGCATAAAACTGCCGTTAGGAACGGACAAGCCAAGAAGCTTGTTTTGAAGGAAAAGTGTGAACAGGTGCAAGAGAACGCAAAGGTGCTGCAAAAAGCGTGGACTAAACAGGAAGATGCAGTTGGTAAAATTAGAGAGGCCTTACGGGCAAAGCGCTCCCGATTGGAAGCCTTAACTGCTCTTGAAAGAGATTATGCCGGCTATTATGATGGCGTGCGGAAAGTTTTACAGAACCGCAAACTATTTACGGGAATTTGCGGAGTCGTTGCCGAGCTGATCGAAGTACCTGCGGAATTGGCCGTGGCCATTGAAGTTATTTTGGGGAGTGCACTGCAAAACATTGTAACTGAGAATGATGTTGGCCCTTTGCAGGCAGTTAACTACTTAAAGAAGCACCGGGCAGGTAGGGCAACATTTCTGCCATTGGATGGACTGAGGTTTTCACCGTTTCCGCAAAGACTCATACCTTTGCTGGATCAGAAAAATGTTTTGGGTCTTGGCAAAGATTTAGTTGGTTACAGTGCAAAATACCAGCGGCTCGCAGATTATCTTTTGGGAAGAGTAATTGTGACCGCAGATTTGGACACTGCCGCACTATTAAGCAGAAAGCTGGGCGGAGGCTATCGAATTGTTACATTGGAAGGTGATACAATTTCCGCGGGCGGTGCAATTACCGGCGGCAGTTCCCCGCAAAGGGAAAGAACAGGACTTTTAAGGCGGCGGCAGGAGGTCAGCTCTTTAGCTCGGGATATAAAAAACCAAGAAAAGATTCTTGCCGGTGAAACACAAAGCGCCTTACAGCTTCAGAAAGACACCAAATTACAGACAGACATGCTCAGTGACATGCAAGAAGAACTGCAAAAACTCAACCAAAAAATACAAGACCGACGGCAAGCTGCCGTGCTTTTGGAAGAGGAATTCCACAGCTGGGAACGGGAGAACACACACATTAAACAAGAGGTTGAGGAGCTACAACATAAAATCGCCGAAGGGTCTAAAGTACAATCATTTGATGTTTCCACAATAGACGCTTTGATTGCCCAAGAAGCCGATTGGCAAAATAGGGCCCAAGATCTAGAAAAAGAGCTGCAGAGCATCCTTGCAGATGATGCTGATCACACAGAATTGTTTACGAACTCCAAAATAGCAGTGGCCACTACAAAAAGCCAATTACAAGGGCTTGACCAAGATATCCTCAGGTATCGAAAAACCCTCGATGAGATCTCTGAAGAACTCTGCAGGTTGGAAAAGTCGGAAGAAACTGTGATTGAGAACGAAAGGGCTCTATATGAATCTACCCAAGATGCGGAATGTGTCCTAGCAGGACTGGAAGAGAAAATTAGGCAATGTAGGCAGCAGATGGTTGAGGCCGGTGCCAGGCGGAAAGAAATGGAACAAAACGTGGCAGATGCACAAGACTCATTTAGGGATAAACAAGCTGCCAAAGAAGAGCTACAAAAAAAGATGAACCAGAATCTGCGTGCATTGGATAAAATAGCGGCAACGAAATCCCAAATTGAAGAGGCGCTTGTTAATGAGTATGGGGTTGAGGAAGATGCAGCAGCAAAAACTTTGTCTTGGTTGGATCGCAAGGGTGAACAAAGGACAACAGCTGAAGTTGATGAGCTGAAGCAGAAGATTAGAAATTTGAGAAATAAGCTGCAGGATTTAGGGCCGGTCAATCTTCAAGCTGTAGAGGAATGTGTGGCAGTACAGGAACGCTATGATTTCCTTAAAAAACAGCAAGCCGATTTGCTTGAAGCCAAACAACAGCTGCATGTTGTCATCGAGGACATGGATGAAGTTAGCAAAACCAAGTTTTCAGAAACGTTCAGGGAAGTACAAAGGGAATTTCAGAGCATTTTTGTTAAACTTTTTGGGGGCGGTGCAGCAAAACTGCACTTAAGTGAAGCCGAAAAGGCGGAAGAGGCCGGGCTTGAAATTAGCATTCGTTTGCCGGGGAAAAGAATGCAAAACATGAATTTGCTTTCCGGTGGAGAGCGAGCCTTGACAGCCATCAGCTTGCAGTTTGCACTGTTGCGGGTCAAACCCAGTCCATTTTGTGTGCTTGATGAAATAGATGCTACTTTAGATGAGGGGAACCTTGGGCGTTTTGCAAAACTGCTTAGTGAATTCGCCCAAGATACACAGCTGATAATGATTACACATCGCTTAGGTTCTATGGAAGCCGCTGATATTTTGTATGGCGTCACAATGAATAGAGAAAACATATCCCAGCTTGTTGCGGTGCAATTGGAAGCGGCCGCTGCAGTACTGGGGGAATAACAGTTGGAAAGGGGCATTGCCGTGGTACTTGGCAGATGGTTTAGGCGAAAGGAAACACCCGACGAAACCGGTGAGCGTTTATCAGAACAAAGTGAATTAAACGAAACAGAGTCAAACGATCAAGCACAAGCAGATTCGGAAGAGGAGACCGGAAAAGGGCTGTTTGCCAGGCTGAAAGATGGATTGGCTAAAACTAGGGCATCCCTTGTGGATAAAATCGATGGCCTTTTATCGAGTTATACAGCGGTAGGGGATGAGTTTTACGAAGAACTGGAGGAGCTCTTGATTCAATCCGATGTGGGTGTAGGCACAACCTTAGAACTTGTGGCCGATATCAAAGCGATTGTCCAGTCTGCAAAGATAACCGATCCGGCGGACATCAAGCCCATCTTACAGGACAAGATCCATGATATTCTGGCCAAAAACAGCGGTACAATTGACTTGGCAAAGCCAGGCCCAACAGTAATCATGGTAGTAGGGGTTAATGGATCAGGCAAAACTACAACCATAGGCAAGTTGGCCCATCGATTCAAAAACCAAGGATTGAAAGTCCTTTTGGGTGCCGGTGATACGTTCAGAGCCGCAGCCATTGAGCAGCTGGAGGTGTGGGCGGATAGAGTAGGTGTAGAAATAGTAAAACATAATGCCGGAGCCGATCCTGCTGCAGTGGCTTTCGACACCATACAGGCAGGTAAGGCAAGAAATGCCGATGTGGTGATAATCGATACTGCCGGGCGTCTGCAAACGAAAACCAACTTGATGCAGGAGCTGAACAAAATTGGCCGGGTGGTGGAGCGAGAGCTCGGGCACGGCGCACAAGAGGTTTTGCTGGTTGTTGATGCCACAACCGGGCAAAATGCTCTTGCTCAAGCTAAACTTTTTAGTGAGGCAGTCCATGTAACCGGTGTGGTGCTGACCAAACTCGATGGCACGGCCAAGGGTGGGATTATTGTGGCTATTGCCGCAGAGTTGAATTTGCCTGTTAAGCTGATTGGTATCGGTGAAGCATATGATGATCTAAGGGATTTTGACCCCGATGGATTTGTGGCGGCACTCTTTGAATAGCTGTGATATTCCTGTGGTTTTATCGTTGACAAACCAAGTGAAGCCTAGTATACTACGGCTGTAAAGCATTTATGCTTAACAGAGGCGGAAAAACATGATAGATAAGACAGTGCGCCTGGGACTATTGTTGGATTTTTATGGACCGCTGCTTACTGAAAAGCAGCGCCAGTATTTTAAGTTGTACCATCAAGAGGATATGTCTTTAGGCGAGATTGCCGATGAATATGGAGTGACTAGACAGGCAGTTTACGATCTTTTGCAGCGTTCCCAAAAAAGTCTTCTCGATCTTGAGGGGAAACTCGGCCTAGCCAAACGCTATGCCAGACAAAGTCATGAGCTGGAAATGATCAAAAACCGCCTGGAGGATTTGTCAGAAAGGGAGTCGCTTCAAAAGTCTGTTTCAGATGAATTGGCAGCCATTAAGCAACTGGTCGGCGAAATGCTCGCGGAGTTTTAGGAGATTTGATTGATTGGAGAGGAGGGTTGTAATGGCGGTGTTTGGAAATCTTGCTGATAAACTTCAGGAGACTTTAGGCCGGCTAAGAGGTAGAGGCAAACTGACCGAAAAGGATGTACAGAGTGCCCTGCGTGAAGTGCGGTTGGCACTTTTGGAGGCTGACGTTAACTACAAAGTGGTTGGAGATTTCACCCGAAAAGTCCGAGAACGGGCAGTGGGACAAGAGGTACTTAACTCACTAGCACCGGCCCATCAAGTTATAAAAATAGTTCATGAAGAGCTCACTGAGCTGATGGGTGGCAGCCAAAGCAAGCTGAACCTAAGCTCCAAACCTCCCAGTGTGATTATGTTGGTTGGGCTGCAGGGGGCAGGTAAGACAACTAGCGCGGCAAAGCTTGCCAACCTTTTGCGCCAACAAGGCCATCGTCCCCTTTTAACTGCTGCCGACGTATACAGACCGGCGGCTATAAAACAGCTGCAGGTCTTAGGAGAGCAGCTGGATATTTCCGTTTTTGCTATGGGGGATCAAATAAACCCAGTAGATATTGCCAAAGGTGCTTTGGAACATGCAAAACGCCACGGCAATGATGTCATCTTAATCGATACCGCCGGCAGGCTGCATGTAGATGAAGAACTAATGGCAGAGCTAAAAGAGATCGATGATGCTCTCACTCCCCACGAGATAGTTTTGGTTGTGGACTCTATGACAGGGCAAGATGCTGTTAACGCGGCCGCAAGTTTCCATGAAAAACTAGATATTGATGGTGTTATCCTAACTAAACTTGATGGCGATGCCCGGGGTGGTGCAGCGCTTTCCATTAAAACAGTCACAGGTAAGCCCATAAAATTTGCAGCCACCGGTGAGAAACTCGATGCACTCGAGCCTTTTCACCCGGAACGGATGGCCTCCAGAATTTTAGGAATGGGGGACATTCTGACCTTAATTGAACGGGCGGAAGCCCAAATTGATCAGGAAAAGGCGGAGCAAATGGCCCAAAAACTTCGCACAGCGGAGTTTACGTTAGAAGATTTTTTGGAACAGCTCCAGCAAGTTAGGAAAATGGGACCCATGGATCAAATCCTCGGCATGATGCCGGGCATGCCGGGCGTGAAAGGTCTGCAGGGGCTTGAAGTCGATGAAAAGCAATTTGATCGGGTCGAAGCCATTGTACAATCTATGACTGTGGAGGAGCGGCGCCGTCCTGATGCCATTAATGGCAGCCGAAAACGCCGCATTGCCAATGGAAGCGGCACAAGAGTGCAGGATGTAAACAGACTGCTTAAACAGTTCAATCAGACGCGGCAAATGCTTAAGCAGTTTGGTGCTTTAGAGAAACAAGCCAGGCGTAGAGGTGGGTTGTTCAACCTGTTTCAATGAGCCGGCCCGCTTGATAAAATCGATGGTGAGCTGGCTGCCGGACGGCATTCGTCGGACTGCAGCTGACATATAAAGGTATTTTAAGAAGGGAGGCAGATGTATTTTATGGCAGTAAGAATTCGTTTGAAAAGAATGGGTGCAAAGAAGAGGCCGTTTTACCGATTGGTGATTGCCGATCAACGGGCGGCCAGGAATGGCAGGTTTATCGATACCGTAGGATATTACGATCCTTTGGAAGAACCGGCAAAGATCGTTATTGATGAGGAAAAGGCCTTAGACTGGTTACAGAAAGGTGCTCAGCCCTCGGACACCGCCAAGCACTTGCTTACCAAAGTAGGAGTTATGGACAAGTTTGCTGCAGCGCGCAAGAATGCGCAATAGGAGGGCAATTTAAATGAAAGACCTCGTTGAGTTTATGGCTAAAGCGTTAGTTGATCATCCTGAAGCCGTCCAGGTAAGTCAAGTGGAAGGCGAAAGATCCTTGATTCTTGAGCTGAGAGTTGCTGCCGATGATATGGGCAAGGTTATCGGTAAACAAGGGCGGATTGCTAGAGCCCTGCGTACCGTTGTAAAGGCAGCCGCCACGAAGGAAGGCAAAATGGTGCACGTGGAGATTATCGATTAGACGTCATCATGGAGTGGGCGACCAATGGGAAGTCAAAATCACGGATAAGCGCAAAACTCAAAAAAATTAACAGCTTTAAGGAAGGGCGGCAGGTAGTATGGAGTCGCCTAATGATTGGGTAGTTATTGGCGAGATTACCAGACCTCACGGGCTCCAAGGATATGTTAAAGTTCGTATGCATACTGATTTTCCCCATAGGTTTGACGATCTTACCTGCGTGTATGTACAACAAGGTAATGCAGAACCAAAACAATCGGGCTTTAGACTTGTTGCAAAAACAGGTGGGCAATTGGTGTGTCAAATAACAGGAATCTCGGATCGGGATTCTGCTGGCGAGCTGCGGGGTGCTTTGATTCTGCTCCCCAGGGCTTTAGCTGTAAAGCCGGAGCCGGGAGCATACTATATCTTCGACTTAGTGGGGCTTTCTGTGCACAGCGAAGATGGCGCCCTTTTGGGCACATTAAAAGAGGTGATCAAGCCCGGAGCTAATGATGTCTATATCGTAGAACAGGCAGAATCAAAAAAACAGATTTTACTGCCGGCCATCAATGATGTTATCTTAGACATTGATTTGGAAAGCGGCCGCATGCTTGTCCGCTTGCTGCCGGGTCTGTTGGATGAGTAGGCAAAAAGGAGCGTTTCTAGGTGCGAATAGATGTATTAACCCTATTTCCGGAGATGTTTGATGGGCCCCTTAATCACAGCATAATCGGGCGGGCACAGACCGCGGGAATTGTGGATCTGCACCTATGGAATATCCGGGATTTTGCCCGCGATCGCCACCGTCAGGTAGATGACTATCCTTTCGGAGGGGACGTGGGTATGGTGATGAAGCCTGAGCCGGTTTTTGCTGCTGTGCGCCATATTTTGCAAAAGGAAGAAAGTCCAGTGATACTCATGACTCCCCAGGGTGAAACTTTTAACCACAGGCTTGCCGAAGAACTTTCTTCGGAACCTCGCTTGCTTTTCATCTGCGGCCACTATGAAGGGTTTGACGAGCGCATTCGACAATCCCTTGCAACCCAAGAGATCTCCATTGGGGATTATGTTTTGACCGGGGGAGAGCTGCCGACCATGGTTGTGATCGACTCGGTGGTGCGCTTCTTGCCCGGTGTTTTGGGTGAAGAGAGTGCCGTAAAAACTGATTCCTTCGGCATGGGACTACTTGAGTATCCTCAGTATACACGACCGCGGGAGTTTGAGGGGCTGTTGGTTCCCGAGGTACTCCTTTCCGGGGATCACGGTAAAATTGCTAGGTGGCGGAAAAAGCAGGCACTGCGGCGAACATTAAGGCGGCGTCCGGATCTTTTAGATAAGATTGACTTGACGTCGGAAGATATGGAATTATTAGCAATCATTCAATCCGAATGCGATGAATCGTAGATGGTTTTTGCAGGAAAGGAGGAAGTTGGCTGTGAATATTTTGCAGACAATTGAAAAAGAGCAATTAAAGCAAGACGTCCCCGAATTTCGAGCCGGTGATACCGTGCGGGTCCATGTAAGGGTTGTAGAAGCAGAGCGGGAGCGAATTCAGATTTTTGAAGGAGTGGTAATCGCCCGTTCCGGTGGTGGCATTAGGGAAACCTTCACTGTAAGAAAGGCAACCCAAGGAGTGGGAGTGGAAAGGACATTTCCCCTGCATTCCCCCAGAGTCGTTGACATTCAAGTGATTCGAAGAGGTAAAGTACGCAGGGCTAAACTGTATTATCTTAGGGACCGAATCGGTCGTGCTGCTCGTATTAGAGAGCGCAGAACCTGGTAAAGTTACTAAGGATCGGAAAGGGGCTATCTCAGTCCCTTTTTCTGCTATAACAGTCGAAGGGAGAGGTCCAAATGGCGGGACAAAAATCCGAACTGCGGGAATATCTGGAGGCTTTTGTGATTGCCATTGTCCTAGCTTTATTTATCATTACCTTTATAGCCCAGTCCTTTGTTGTGCAGGGCCGGTCCATGGAGCCTTCTTTGTATCACGGACAGCGCCTTTTGGTCGACAAGCTCTCTTACAGGTTCCGTCCTCCGGGGCGGGGTGAGGTTGTTGTATTTCGCTATCCGGCGGATCCGAGGCGCAAATTCATAAAAAGGATTATCGGTATTCCCGGCGATGAGATTATGATTCGGGATTCGGTAGTGTATCTAAATGGGAGAGCACTGGCAGAAAACTATATATACGGTCCGACCTATGGCGACTGGGGTCCTAAGAAGGTTCCATCCGGCCGGTATTTTGTCATGGGGGATAACCGCAACAACAGTGATGACAGCCGTTTCCCTGACGTGGGATTTGTAGCTAAGGATTTGCTCATGGGAAGGGCTGTTGTAAGTTACTGGCCTTTCAGATCAGTAGGGATTCTCCCACTGCCGGACACTTTTACAAAGTGACTTTGAAATTCCAAGAAAGGGTATATAAGCATGCAGCACAACATTCAGTGGTACCCTGGTCATATGGCTAAAACCAAGCGGGAGCTTGGAGAAGTTATGTCCCTGGCGGATCTAGTTTTGGAAATCCGCGATGCCCGTATACCCAAAAGCAGCCACAACCCTGATCTTGGCCAGTTGGCAGTGGGCAAACCTGTGATTACTATTTTGGCCAAATCAGATTTAGCTGATAAAAAACTTACCCGAAGCTGGATGGAGCATCTACAAGGCGCCGGGTTATCGGTTGCGGCCGCAGATCTACAAAAAGGACGCGGTCTGCGCAAACTTCAGGAACACATCCAAGCCGTCTATTCCACCAGCCGCAGGCGGCTGCAGGCCCGCGGCAGACAGGACCGCACTTTGCGAGGCATAGTGGTTGGTGTCCCCAATGTCGGTAAATCCACCCTGATAAATCGCTTGGCGGGGCGAAATATTGTTAAAACAGGGGCGAAACCCGGAGTGACCCGGGGCAAGCAGTGGGTTAAGGCAGGAAAATACATGCGCCTGCTCGATGTTCCCGGGGTATTATGGCCCAAATTCGACGACTCATCAACAGCATTTAATTTGGCAGTAACCGGTGCTATCAGCGACGATGTATTCAATTATGTAGAAGTGAGCGCGCTTTTGGCAGAACACATTGCAAACTGTAGGCCTCAGGCCCTTAAGGCAAGATATCGTTTAGAAGAGGTTCCTTTAGATGGGCCCAGTTTGCTGGAATCCATCGGAAGACGGAGAGGGCTATTAGTGTCCGGCGGTTTGGTTGATGTGGAAAAAGCCTCATCTTTATTGTTGCGAGAATTTCGCCAGGGCCTGCTAGGACCTTTTACCCTAGAAGAACCCTAAATGGCACAGGACAATTCACTAAATACCATCATGCAGGAAACTGGGTAATTTAGTCGAAAAGAAACGAAGCATGTATTTATCACGAACAATTTTATCTGGTGTATTGTATGTGGAAAAGGATTGACTCCTATGCAGATAAAACGGGTAGAGGCCCTAAAACCCGGTATGCAGCTTGCAAGAACAATCTACACTTCAGACGGTCGGATCTTATTAAGTGCCGGTACCATCTTGAGAGAGTCGTATATTAAGCGACTCATAGAATTTGGGTACCCCGCTGTTTATATTGGAGATCCTGCAGTGGCTGCCCGTGTCAAGGAACCCATCAGCGAGGTAACCAGACACAAAGCCATGAAGGTCCTTCATGAAGGTTTCAGCGCTGTGAAGGTTGGAGGCACGTTCGACCTTGCACCTATTGAAGATGTGGTGTATTCCATGATCGATGAAGTTATCATCAACAGCGATGTGGCAGTGCATTTAACCGATATCCGCAGCCATGATGATTACACATTCGGACATTCAGTTAATGTTTGTGTGCTGTCTATCGTTATGGGTATTGCCTTGGAATTAGATCAACGCAATTTGGCTGAACTAGCTATGGGGGCGATGCTGCATGATGTGGGCAAGACTCAAATACCGGAGAAGATTCTGCTGAAATCGTCCAAACTTAACGCGGTGGAATGGGAAGAAATGAAGCGCCACGCCCGCTTTGGTTTTGATTTATTGAGACTTAAGCCGGAGCTTTCTGCCAAGGCAGCCCACGTGGCTTACCAACATCATGAACGTGTCAACGGCAGCGGCTATCCCCGGGGCCTAGTGGACGATGAGATTCACTTGTTTGCCCGCATCGCATCTGTTGCCGACACTTATGATGCCATGACAAGTGATCGTGTTTACCGGAAAGGAGTACCTCCCCATTTGGCGCTGCAGGCTATTGCCGGATTGCGAGGCCTCCAGTTTGACCCCGAGCTGGTGGACATATTTTTGAAATCCGTAGTTCCATATCCTCCCGGCTGCAAGGTGGAATTAGCAAATGGTGATGTTGGCATGGTAGTTGATAATCCCCGACCGGGTGAAATTGTTGTTCGACTCATGCCGCACGAAGAAGCCGATGAATTGGAGGCAGAAGGACCCACTGTAAGCCTTTATTTGCGGGCAGATGCCGTCGGTCCCCGTATGTTGTGATGGTTTGAGCAAAGTTGTTGGAGAGATGTTCATGTCGAATGGAGCAAGACAGCTATATGATTTCAGACGACAGATTGAAGAACGTGGGTTTGATAAAATTGCCGGTGTTGATGAAGCCGGGCGGGGGCCTCTTGCCGGCCCAATAGTTGCTGGGGCGGTCGTTTTACCGAGACAACAACTGCCGTTTTTAGTGTGTGATTCCAAACAGATTGCGGAAAAGAAACGAGCGAAACTGTACGAACATATTTTCAAGGTCGCTGTTTCAGTTGGCATTGGAATAGTCAGTCCTGGACGAATTGACGAGATCAATATCCACAATGCTACTCTGGAAGCCATGCACAAGGCTGTGACCCATTTAAAGCTGAAAGCGGATTTTTACATAGTCGATGGGAAATTCCGCATACCTAACCTTAAGATCCCCGGAAAGGCTGTAGTCTTGGGTGATGCCCAGGTTGATTGTGTGGCAGCGGCCTCAATCATTGCCAAAGTGACCAGAGATAAGCTTTTGCTGGAATTAGATGAGCAATATCCCCAATACGGTTTTGCAAGTCACAAAGGTTATCCCACGCCCAAACATCTTGCGGCTTTAAAGACATATGGGCCCTGCCCTGTACACCGATTTTCCTTTGCACCGGTGCGCCTTGCCCATCAAAGTCTATTTCAGTGGGCTGAAGACAATACTGCCAAACAAGATACTTCTTGAGACAAAGCAGTTTATCTGTTAAGTAATGTATGGTGAATAGTCGATTTTCAGACGATCGTGGTTCAAGGAGGTGTGGCAGGGATTAATTTGCGCAGACAGGGCAACAGATACGAACATATGGCTGCAGGATATCTCAAGGAACGCGGATATAAAATTGTGGCAAGACAATTTCGGTGCCGGCAAGGTGAAATCGATATCATAGCGGAAGATGGAGCCTTAATAGTGTTTGTTGAGGTGAAGGGACGCAGAACCTGTGCCTTTGGTTTACCAGAGGAAGCAGTGGATTGGCGTAAACAAAACCGCATCCGGCAGGCAGCGGAATATTTTTTGTGGTCCAGACAGAAAACAGATCACCTTTGTCGCTTCGATGTAGTTGCAGTTTATGATAAAGGGCCCCAGAAGTGCCAAATTAACCATATCAAATCTGCGTTCTCATAATTTTTTGTGGAAATGCCCCTTAGGCTTTTTAAAACAAGCAGCCCTTGGCAGGATAATTTGACTAAACCTAGAATTAGAACCCATGTCACCACGCTTTATTGCCCTTGATGAGGGTGCTTAAAGGGGTGGCTTTTTATATGTTTGCAGTGGCCAAGGCAGCTACAGTATTGGGTGTAAACGGCCACATCGTTGATGTTGAGGTGGATTTAGCACGGGGCTTACCGAGCTTTGAAATAGTAGGTTTGCCGGATACCGCTTTGCGGGAGAGCCGTCAGAGGGTTCGGGCCGCCTTAAAAAATCAAGGATACGCCTTTCCTATGCACAGGCTGACCGTGAATTTAGCCCCCGGGAATTTAAGAAAGACGGGCTCTGCCTTTGATCTTGCTATTGCCCTTGGTATTTTGGCTGCCGGCGGCCTAATTCCGGAAAATCGGCTGCAGGATGTATTAGTCCTCGGTGAATTGTCTTTAGACGGTAAAATCCGAGGGGTAGGTGGAGTACTTCCCATGGCAATGGCAGCGGTCTGCGAAGGTATTACCGAAGCTTTAGTCCCTGTAGACAATGGCAGTGAAGCAGGTCTGGTTCAAGGTTTGTCTGCTGTCGTTGTTCAGGATTTAGCCGAGGCAGTTGGAGTTTTGACAGGGTGTCGGAGTGCAGCTGTACCAAAACCCGCCGAATTTCTAGAAACTGGATACTCTGCTGTAAACGACTTGTCGGAAGTCAAAGGACAACTGACAGCCAGAAGAGCCCTTGAAATTGCCGCGGCAGGAAGGCACAATCTTTTGTTGGTAGGTCCGCCTGGTTGTGGCAAGACAATGCTGGCCCGCTGTTTACCGGGAATTTTACCCCCACTTTCCAATCAAGAAGCCGTCGAAGTTGCTCGCATATATTCGGTAGCAAATGGCGGGCTTGGTCAGTTGAAGCTTACTTTGGCACCTCCATTTCGAAGTCCACACCATTCCTCAACAAAAGCCGGTATAATCGGAGGCGGCCTTTTGCCCCATCCCGGTGAGGTTACATTGGCCCATCGCGGTGTGTTGTTTTTAGATGAAGTCGGTGAGTTTGGTCGTTCCGTACTTGATGTCTTGAGACAACCGCTTGAAGATGGTGTAGTGTCTTTAGTACGCTACGGTTACAGTGTAAAATATCCCTCTGAATGTCAATTAGTTATGGCAGCAAATCCCTGTCCTTGCGGTTTTTTGGGTTCCAGCATCAAAGAGTGCACCTGCACCGGACGGGAAATTGCAGCCTACCGCAGACGACTTTCCGGTCCTTTGCTCGATCGAATTGATCTGCAGGTATGGATGGATGCCTTGAAACCCAAAGATTACCACACAAAACAAGAAAGCTCTGATAAGGTAAGAAAACGGGTTGTTGCCGCTCGAAAGGCCGGTGATAACACCTGTGACACTAACTTGGGCCCTGCAGATCTATCTGCTTGCGCCAGGCAGATTTTAGAAACAGCCGCTGAACGGTTTCGGCTTTCTGCAAGAGCTGTTCAAAAAACCATTAAGGTAAGCCGCACTGTTGCCTTGTTGGGCCAATCTTGTCAAATTGGTGCAGAACATGTTGCCGAAGCCCTGACATATCGCCTTTCTCTTTAAGACCTTGCCATCGGCCCTTTTACGCATCGGGAACAAATGTTTGCGTTTTGGATATAGGCTTTCGCTTTAAGCCATGCTAAAGCAGGTGGCATATGACAAAAGAAGTTGGCCGGCTTTTTTGGAAAGGAAGGGCATCTTTGGAACGTGAGCAAAGCATAGGGAAAACTAAAATTTATAGTTGTCCAACATGCCAAGCAGATACCCCCCACATTATCAAAGGACGAAAAGATGAAACCTTGGCTTTAGTATGCAGCAACTGCACTACAGGTTCGTTAGTACAAAGTGATGAGCTTTACTTGTACCAGCTGCATTGGGAAGAAGAACTTAGGCAAATTCTCGGCAGCCTGGAGCAGGACTTCGAAGATGACAAACACTTCGACTAAAGGAAACTTTCACCACAGGGAAGGGGAGTTTTAATGTCGCCCAGAATGTACCTTTGGGGTTTGAGTCTTCTGCCCCATGTCGGCAGTATTACTGCTAAACGGCTGATCAACGTATTGGGCAGCGAGGCCAAGGCCTTTTGGGCAAATACTCGGGAACTTTGTGCGGCAGGTGGGCTGAGTTTCAAGAATGCCAAAGAAGTTGTCAGTGCGAGAGAACAGTTGGATCTTGCTCTTAAGTGGAAGGTTCTTAACGAGGAATTCATTGGCGGCAAAAATAACAAGGGGTTAATCACTTGGTTAGACAGAGATTACCCGCCTTTGCTGCATGAGATTCCCGATCCACCTCTTGTGTTATATTTTTGGGGCAAATTAGAATGCCTGACAAGGCCCACCATAGCCATCGTTGGTCGCAGAAAAGCAAGCCCGCGGGGCATCGGCTGGGCCAAGCGTCTGGGCCGGGAGCTTGCAAGTTTTGGCATAACCATTGTTAGTGGGCTTGCCCTGGGTGTTGATGCCGCTGCCCATGCCGGTGCCCTGGAGACGGGGATGACAGCGGCCATTTTAGGCAGCGGCTTGGATCGGATCTACCCTAGGGCTAACAACAGGCTAGCCCGGGCAATACCCAAGAAAGGCGTTTTAATCAGTCCATTTCCATCAGGGACTCCACCATTGAGGGGCAATTTCCCTGCTCGCAACCGCATCATCAGCGGTTTGAGCCGTGGGGTGATCGTTGTAGAGGCAGGAGAACGCAGCGGGTCTTTGATAACAGCATCACTTGCAGTAGAACAAAATCGCGATGTGTATGCTGTACCCGGTGATCCACTGGATGTAGGGGCATCAGGGCCAAATCGTTTGATCCAAGATGGGGCAAAATTGATTTTTGGAGCAGAAGATGTCCTGGAGGAAATGTACCTCAGTCGGCAGCTGAAACTGCCGATAAGTCAAGAACATGGAAAGACCGCTCCTTCGGAAGCGTCGGGGATATCAAAGTTAGACAAGAGCCTGGGTCGTTTGCTTAACTGTCTTGATGGACCCTTGCATTTGGATGAAATCGCTGTGAAAACAAACCTGCCGGCGGCCGATGTGACCAGTGGGTTGATCCAGCTTGAGCTGAAAGGTTTGGTTGAGGAACTGACAAAAGGAGTGTTTCAAAGGATTGGTTAGGCCCAAGTGGCGCTCAAACTATACACTCTTGTAAAGGGGCAATGTTTACAACGAATGTTTTAGCTACTATAATGTATAGAAGAAACTGGAGAGAGAAGGGGGCAGGGCAATGCAGCGTATTACAGAGATTATTCATCGGCTTGTTGCGGAAGTGCTGCACGCTGGTAAAGAGTCTGTCGATGGATTAGACTTGATTAAAATGCTTATACGGGAAGGTTATGACGCCGATGAAATTGAACAGGCATTGTCATTGGTCTTTTCGCTACCAGATCTGATTTATGGTGGTATCGATGAGGTAAGCCATCCGGCTTGGGTTCACTCTATGCGAGTTTTTTCTGCAATGGAGCGCTTTAAGTTGGAGCTTGATGCCCAAGATTATCTACTGGGCTTGGTTACGGCTAATCTTTTGGATCATGCAGAACTGGAACACGTGCTTGATGAGGCCGTTGCCCTACAGGTTTCCCAAGTAGGGATTCGTGAGGTGCAGTGGATAGTGGGAAGAGTCGTAGAAGATGAAATGCGTTCTTACCTGCTTTCTACGGCACCTTTAGCGTCTGATAAGACAGGTGGTCGGTGGAATTGATTAACCTACCGGCAGCCGATTTTGATGTGTACACTCTTTGGGGCTAACCTTCCCTTAACTTGGAGGTTAGCCCTTATGCGGTGCCCTATGCCGCAGGATGAGCAATTGTAGGAGGGCAGAATTGTGACTAAATCTTTGGTGATTGTGGAATCTCCGGCCAAAGCAAAGGCCATTGGCAGATTTCTGGGAAAGCGCTATACTGTGAAAGCTTCAGTGGGCCATGTCCGGGATTTACCCAAGAGCCAACTAGGTGTTGACGTAGACAATAACTTTGAACCTAAATATATAACGATCCGAGGGAAAGGGCCGATTTTGAAAGAACTGCGGGATGCCGCCAAAAAGTCTAAACAAATCTATTTCGCCACTGACCCGGATCGCGAAGGTGAGGCAATCAGCTGGCATTTGGCGCAAGCGCTGCGGGTAGATGGAGCAGACGCCTGTCGCGTGGAATTCAATGAAATCACAAAAGATGCGGTACAAAGGGCTATTAAAACGCCCCGTCCCATAGACCAGGATTTGGTCGATGCCCAACAAGCCAGAAGAATTCTTGATCGGTTGGTGGGATACAAACTCAGCCCCTTGCTTTGGGCTAAGGTTAGAAAGGGTCTCAGTGCAGGCCGGGTGCAGTCGGTTGCCATACGTCTCATTTGCGACCGACAAGCGGAAATAGATGCCTTTGAACCTGAGGAATATTGGTCAATAACGGCGGACCTGGAGGCACCGGAAAATATTGAGCAGAAACAAAATGGTAAAATCGGTCCCAGGACTTTTACTGCCAAACTGCATCAAATAGATGGCAAAAAAGTTGAGATAAAAAACGAGACCGAGGCGGCCGCTGCAGTGGAGGGGGCTCAGCAAGAGGAGTTTAAAGTCCAATCAGTAAAACGCAGGCAAAGGCGGCGCAATCCCGCTGCACCTTTTACCACAAGCAGTCTGCAGCAAGAGGCATCTCGCCGACTTGGGTTTACAGCGGCTCGCACGATGAGGGTGGCACAGCAGCTGTATGAAGGCTTAGATGTAGGGCCGGGAGGAACTGTTGGGTTGATCACATACATTCGCACCGACGCGACAAGAGTCGCCGAAGAGGCCCAGACTGCGGCCAGAAAGACTGTCCAGGAACGATATGGATCAGAATATCTGCCGAAGAAGCCTCCAATATACAAAGGCAGGGCCGGTGCCCAAGATGCCCATGAAGCCATTCGTCCAACATCCATGGATCGAGCCCCGGATGTTGTAAAAGGGGCTCTCACAAGAGATCAATACCGGCTTTATCGTTTGATTTGGGATAGATTCCTGGCAAGCCAGATGGCACCTGCTGTATTGGATACAGTGGCAGTTACAGTAACAGCCGGCATATATACTTTTAGAGCAACAGGTTCCACCATCAAGTTCCCTGGATT
Source organism: Bacillota bacterium (assembly GCA_012519025.1). GTDB lineage: Bacteria > Bacillota > Limnochordia > DTU087 > DTU087 > JAAZMF01. Next base: position 6,159 of record JAAYQZ010000033.1, on the reverse strand, counting down.
TATGATTCTTTATATAGAGAATACTGACAATAACGAGGCCAAGGAAGAGGGTATTTTACCTGATTTGATTGAAGGCGAGCCCTTAAACGTTAAGGCCCTAACGCCTAATCAGCACTTTACCCAACCACCGGCTCGGTATTCAGAGGCGATGTTGGTCAAAACCCTGGAGGAGTTGGGTATCGGGCGGCCCAGCACATATGCCCAGATTATAGATACAATTAGAAGGCGCGGATACGTGCTTGTTGAAGATAAAAGATTCACTCCAACAGAGTTGGGCTGCATCGTGGTCGATCTTCTCAAAGAGCATTTTCCCAACATCATTGATGTTGAGTTTACCGCACAAATGGAGGAACAGTTGGACCGCATCGGCGAAGGTGGCGCCGATTGGGTAGAGCTTTTGGGAGAGTTTTGGGAGCCGTTTTACACCGACCTCAAAAAAGCCGAAGTGCATATGGAAGAAGTCGAGATAGCTGATGAGGAAAGCGATGAGATTTGTGAAAAATGCGGCCGTAATATGGTGATCAAGCAAGGGCGGTATGGGCGGTTCTTGGCCTGCCCCGGCTTTCCTGAGTGTCGCAACACTAAGCCTTTACTAAAAGAGATCGGAGTAAAATGCCCACTTTGCAAAGGTGAAGTTGTAGAAAGAACCACACGCAGGGGGCGGACGTTTTTTGGGTGCGCCAACTATCCTGAATGCGAGTTCAGCAGCTGGCAGCGGCCAATAGGCAAAGATTGCCCCGAGTGCGGGCATTACCTTGTACAAAGACAGCGCCGAGGTCAAGCACCCTGGGCGCAATGCTCCAACAAAGAGTGTGGTTACCGGACAGATTTACCGGAAACAGACTAGTGGATTCCGAAGTATCTGGGACTTAAGTCAGTTTACTGCGGGGAATCGAGGGTCTTTAGTACCAAAATGGGACTTAATGGAAATTTGGGCAGGAATCTAAGGAATAACGTGGAAATTGAGTACAACCAAACAAGTGGTTTTGCTTGGTGTAAAATAATATTATCAAGGGCAAATCCGTTGAAAGACGGTGACGCAAAGTCACGGGCCTAAAGCCAAATGCAGCAATGGCAGCCGGACCGCCGATTACTCAATTAGACTACGAAGCGCGGCTAGCAACGGCAGCGCTTTCAGCGGTTAATTTGGGATTCTGGTCTTTTGGTTTGCGCCCATCGGCCTTTGAATCCCTTTTTTGACAGTAACGTTATGGAATGATTTTTCGGTTTTTATAAGGTGGTGCAAACATGACTCTTAATTTGTTGAGTCGCACAGGAGATATCCTTCACAAAGCACTCGGTGCTGAAAGCTTTCGGTATCAAGTTAGGTCCCAAAATATGGCCAATGTCGATACACCGGGATATAAACGACAAGACGTGGAATTTGAGCGTTATTTGGCAGCAGAGCTGCAGGGCCATGAAGACTCTGTGGTTCTAAAAACGACACACAGTCGACACATTGGCAAAAGCACCAAGGGGGCCAATCCAAGGGCTGTTGCTGACCAAATCTCAACCATGCGATACGATGGTAATAATGTCGATATTGAGCAGGAAATGATAGCCTTGGAAGAAACAGCCATTCGCTACCAAGTCCTGGCCGAACAGCTGACTAAAGAGATCAGGCAGTTAAGGACAGTAATCAGTGAGAGAGTAACATAAGGGAGTTGGGCAAATGGGTATTTTTAATACACTTCGGATCAGCGGTTCTGCATTAACCGCTCAAAGACTCCGGATGGATACTATATCAAATAATTTGGCCAACGCCACAAGCACGCGAACGGCTGAAGGCGGGCCTTATCAAAGGCAGATGCCGGTTTTCGCCGCCAAGGTGCACGACGCCTTGAGTAGTCGCAATTTTAAAGGTGCTGGTGTAGAGGTTGTAGGCATCCAAAGAGACCAAACGGCTCCGAGACTTGTCTATGAACCAAGCCATCCTGACGCAAATGCTGACGGTTATGTTGCTTATCCCAATGTAAATGTCGTTACTGAAATGGTGGATATGATCAGCGCGACCAGGGCTTACGAAGCAAATATAAATTTACTTAATTCTACACGCAGCATGGCACTGAAGGCGCTGGAAATTGGGCGAGGGTAGAAACTTTAATTAACGTGTCTATGATGTTTAATGTCGACTTACGTCGGGTAAGAAGGTGAGTAAGTGAAAATTAACGCGGTAAATCAACCGATGCTGCTCAAGGGAAACCATCCTGAGCGGGAAACGGAGACGTTGAATTTCGGTGAAATGCTCAATGGAATGCTTGTATCCACAGATAAACTGCAAAAAGAGGCAGATGATGTGACACAAGCCTTTGTTTTGGGTCAACACTCCATCGAGGTTCATGATGTAGTGCTGGCAGCAGAGAAAGCCCGCTTGGCCTTGGATTTAACAGTCACCATCCGCAACAAATTAGTAGAGGCCTATCAGGAGATCATGCGTATGCAGATCTAATGGATTTTTTCAAAGGCTACAGTTAGAAGTATTGGAATGGTATACTGTGTATCTGAGGTTGACAGGGATGGTGGCATGATTGAACGAGTTCTTTGCAAACTTACAAGAACAGGTGAAGGCGATCTGGGCAGGAATGAGTCGCGGTCGCCGCTTACTGGTAGCGGGATCCACCGCGGCTGTACTTTTGTTCTTAATTTTTGGGATTACATATCTGACCAGGCCGGCTTATGCGCCTGTTTTCACCCAACTGGAGTTTGAAGATGCCGCCGAGATTACGAAGTACCTGCAGCAGGCCAATATCCCTTTCCAAATTGGACAGCAGGGTACTGCAGTTTTAGTAACCAAAGACAAGGTTCCGGAAATAAGAATGGAACTGGCGGCAGAAGGTCTGCCCAGAGGTGGCGTGGTCGGGCTCGAAATTTGGGACAAGACCTCTTTAACCGAAACAGATTTTGATAGGCGTATTCGGCTTTTGCGCTCTTTACAGGGCGAATTAACCCGCACTTTGCAGGGAATCGAGGCTATTGATAATGCCCGCGTTCACATCGTATTGCCGGAAAATACTTTGTTTATTGAGGCCCAAAATCCTGCTACTGCTTCAGTGTTTCTAGTTTTGAAACGCGGCCGAGGGCTTAATGAAACACAAATCCGTGGAATTACCCATTTGATCGCAAGCAGTGTGGAGGGCTTAAAGCCTGAGCATGTAACCATTATCGACAATAATGGCACAGTCTTATCAGATGCTTTAAGCAGTTCCCCGGATAAAATTAAAAGTGGGCAAGTACTGCAGCAATTGGAGATCGAACGGAGTTATGAATACGCTGTAGAACGCAGTATCCAGGCAATGCTTGAGCGCATCTTCGGTGTAGGCAGGGTTGTGGTGCGTGTAAAGGCCGAATTGGATTTCCATTACGAGGAGCTGCGGGAAAAACGCAGTGAACCGGTAATTGGCAGTAAAGGTGTTGTTGTCAGTGAAGAAATGCGAAGCGAGACCTACCAAGGTACCGCCGCAGGCGGGGGAGTACCGGGTGTGGCTTCCAACATACCGGGTTATGCCGCTATCGGTGATGGTGCTGGCGAAATCGAGTATGAAAAGGAAGAAACCACAAGAAACTATGAACTTAATGTAAGTGAAATGTACCGAGTAAAGGCCCCCGGGGAACTGCAGAAGATGTCTGTGGCAGTTTGGATCGATGGTGAGCTTGCTGAAGAAGACCGAACCCAACTGGCAGCTATGGTGTCTTCAGCCGCGGGGACCAGAACGGAGCGGGGGGATATTGTGCAAATTGCATCAATGCCTTTTGCCCCCGAAGCAGTTGTTCCGGCAAGTGCGGTACCGGGTATTCCGGGACTGAGTGACTGGAGAATTTGGCTTTTAGCTGTCGTTTTAGCCCTTTTACTTATCCTGCTGGTCGTATGGGTAAGGCGCCGCAGGTCAGCCGCAGAAGAAGTCGAGGAACTTCCCTCTATCCCAACTGAGGAAGAAGAGGAATTCGAAGGGCCTGAGCGCGAGCTGTCTCCCGAAGAAGAGCAGCGCCTGCGCATCAGACGCCAGTTGGAACGTATGGCAGAGGATGATCCTGAAGAATTATCAAGACTGTTACGGGCTTGGATGGCCGATGACTAAAATGAGAAACATCCTGAAGGTAAGTTTGGGGGCTTAAGACAAATGTCTATGAGGTTATCGGAATTGACGGGAAAACAAAAAGCCGCAATACTTCTGATTAGTTTAGGACCGGATATTTCAGCCAAAGTCTTCAAGCATCTTCGTGACGATGAGATAGAAGATTTGACATTTGAGATTGCAGCTATGCGCAGAGTGGAGCCGGAGCACAAAGACGGAATTTTAGCTGAATTTTATGATCTGTGCTTGGCAAGCGAGTATCTTTCCCAAGGCGGTATTGAGTATGCCAAAGAAGTGCTGGAACGGGCATTGGGGGATGAGCGGGCCCATGAAGTCATCGCTCGCTTGACTGCCTCACTGCAGGTACGCCCCTTTGATTTCGCGCGCAAAGCCGATCCCGGGCAGCTGTTGAGTTTCATCCAAAATGAACATCCACAGACTATCTCACTAATCATGGCCTATCTACAGCCTGAACAGGCCGGCATCATTTTGTCAGCCCTGCCGCCGGAGCGTCAAGCAGATGTGGCCCGGCGATTGGCAACGTTGGATCGCACAAGTCCCGATGTTTTGCGAGAAATAGAAGATACACTAGAGCGGCGGCTGTCCAGCTTCATGATCCAAGACTTCACAGCAGCCGGTGGTGTTGAAGCTGCTGTAGACATTTTGAACCGGGTGGATCGCATGACAGAGCGAACGATCATGGATTCGCTGGAAGAAGAAGATCCGGAATTGGCAGATGAGATTCGCAAGCGCATGTTTTTGTTTGAGGACATTGTTAAACTCGATGATCGCTCTATTCAGCAGGTTATTCGTGAAGTTGATACAAAAGATTGGGCTTTGGCACTTAAAACAGTTAGTAGTGAAGTATCTGCTGCTGTTTATAGAAATATGTCCCAGCGTGCCGGCGATATGTTGAAAGAAGACATTGAATACATGGGACCTGTCAGATTAAGGGATGTAGAGGAAGCACAGCAAAGAATCGTCTCCACCATCCGGCGTCTTGAGGAAACCGGTGAGATTATTATCTCTCGGGGCGGGGAGGACGAGATAATTGTCTAGGATTATTAAAGCAGGTTTTGAGCCGATTATAGATGTGGGCGGCACACAACGATTGGAAGAGCAAAAACTGCATAAGCAGTTTTCAAAACAAGAACCAACCAAAAGCAGCAGAGAAGGAGCATCTGATGCTGCTGTGGCCATAATCGATGCTGCTAAAGTGATGAGTGCTGCCAAGGAAAGGGCGGCAGAAATACTCCACCAAGCAGAAAGCCGTGCCATTGAACTTGTGTTGGCGGCTGAAAACGAAACCGGCATTATACAAGAAAAGGCACACCAAAAGGGAGTTTCACTTGGTCAAAAGGCGGGCTATGAAGAAGGATATGAAGATGGCTTTAATGTAGGCTATCAAGAGAGCAGCCTTGCAGTTGAAAACCAGTTTCAGGCCGCTAAAGAGGCAGTAGATTCCATTTTGGGGGAATGCCGTTCTATTCGAAGCCGCAGTATTGCCCAGGCAGAAAGGGATATTTTGGTTTTGAGTCTTGCCATTGCCCAAAAAATAGCTGCAAGCCACTTCGAGAAAGCACCGGAAAAGACTGTCGGCATAATAAAAGAGGTTGTAGAAGGGCTCAAACACTCAGAGGGCGGCATTATCAAAGTGCATCCGAGTGTTGCCGCTGTATTAAATGATGTAAACACTGCTGAAGGCAGCGGTGTGTTTGACGGGTTTGAGTTTGCAGGCGATTCCGATATCGCTCTGGGTGGCTGTGTGGTTGAAACCGCCTTCGGACGACTGGATGCACGTTTAGAAACCAGATTTGCAAATCTCCGTGAAGCTCTCGGTAAAAATTTAGAGGAGGGGAAGCTGTGAGCTTCTCTTTTCCCTTAGCTAAGTATCTGCAGTCGGTAGACGCAACCTCGTGTGTTACGGAATACGGTGAGGTCACACAGGTAATTGGCCTGACTGTAGAGGCTAATGGACCTCGGGCTCGCATGGGTGAGATCTGCCACATATATACTGATTCCCAACAAGGGGTACCGGCGGAGGTAGTTGGCTTTCGCGATCGCCGCCTTATTTTAATGCCTTTGG